>PYJC01000057.1 GCA_003635255.1 Candidatus Poribacteria bacterium
GAACTCATAGCGAGTACGCGCTATGAATGGTTGAAAGTTATACGAAAGTTAATCATTGAATATGCGAGATGACGAAACCCCAGACGGGTCTCTTTGAGTTTATCATAGCTCAGGGCAAGTCTTCGGTAAGTGTCTTGCCACCCGAAAGTTCGCTCAACTTTATATCGGTCTTTGTATATCCTTTTGTCAAACCAACGGAACTTACGCGCAATGACAATAGGTTCTTTAGCATTGCGACGGTTAGGATAAATCACGGGTCTCAACCCGTGTCCTCTAATAAGTTTATGATTCACCTTAGAATCAAAGGCAGAATCAAGTGTCAGAGCCGAACCGCAAAGATCCATGCCAATACGTTTGCTAAAAGCGATTATATCACTCAGGGCTTCGGGCAAAATCGTTGTATCATGTGCGTTGACGGGTTTCAGCGTTATCGGTCCTATGATGAACCCATGATTATCGGTGAGCGTCAACTCTTTTTCGCCTTTCTGATGTTTGTGTCCTGAGTAGCTGATACCGTCGCCCCTTTTTTCACGACGGTGTTTGAACCATCACCGTGAAGGTGTGTCGTATCAAGTTGATCCGTATCAAGCAAGTGTATAACCGACGCTTCAAAGAGGTTCTGATACGAGCCATCTTTTGACCAGCGATGATGCCATTTATAGACATTAGACCAATGGAGTTCATTCCGCCGTGTTCGGAGTTGCTCCCATTGAATACCCGTATGCAAAACATAGAGAATGTAGTTGAATATCTTGTAGAAAGAGAGTTTCGGCTTTGGACCTTTAACACGTTTCTTCAGATGTGGCAAGATATAACGATTAAAATCCTTACGCGAAACCTGCTTCGGAATACCGTTGTATCTCGGAGACTTTTCGGACTCGGAGACCGTCATAAGAGCACCTCTCATAAAGTAAGTGACTATCAAAAGTGGAAATAAAGGGACATAAAGGATCGCCTTTTATTCCACTATTTTACTACATTTTTATGTTTTACTCAATATGACTTCAATCTTTGAATCTATTCCACAGCGACACAATTCCTATAACGACCCTCGCCCTATTCACGAGCGCGAAATCACACCTTCAATTTGGCGACTGACTGACCAGCACCTCCTAAACGACATTGAAATCGAACACCATAATGGTATAAAAATCGTCACTATCGCTCGCGAAGCATTTGTGTATGCCACACCCATGGCAGCCAAGATTGACGGTATCCGTGGCAGATACTTCTCAAAACGGTTGTATCGCACCGTTGTCAGATATGTTAGTGATAACGGTGCCGATCGCCACGCTTTAGAGCGGATATTGCGAGATCGCTATGCTGTGAGTACTTGGGTGCCAGATTATGCTGAACTGACAAAGCACACAACCCAAGAGCATGCTGGACGGTTCCAAGAATTCAAAAATGAGGAACTCATCGCTATTGCGTCTATGTTTGAGGAGTTTCCATCCGGCATGCACAAAACACCGGGACTAAAATACTTGGTTAGGCGATTGGATGGAACACCTAACCCGATAAAGCAGGAAGCGATAGGTATCGCATGGATTAGTGCGGAATACATTGAGTTCATGGAGGGTGCTTTCCATAGAGATTCAATCCACGACCTATACCGAACGATCCTACACGAGAAGGCACACTTTTTATGGGCGTACCTCTTTGATGATCAACTCAAACAAGACTGGATAGAGGTCGGAGGCTGGTATGAAGACCCCAATGTTCCAGACGGTTGGGCAACAGCCCAAGAAACTGAATTTGTTTCGGCGTATGCCCACGGTGCCAATCCCGACGAGGATATGGCGGAGAGTATCAGTTTCTATATCACGAACCCTGATAAACTTCATTCCCGCGCGCCCGCTAAATATGAGTTCATCCAGAACCGTGTCATGCACGGTACGCGCTACATCTCAAAAATCCGCGAAGACTTGACGTTTCAAGTCTATAACCTCTATCCTGATTATGTCTATCCGGGACGCATTAAACAAATAAGCATCCGTGTGGAAGGTGCACCCACAGAAGATAAGCGTGTAACCGTTGATATTGAAATCCACACCGAAGGCGGGTTGGACACCGCTGGTGGTGCTTATGCGAATGTTTACAGCGAGAAAGGGACAAGCATCGCTATGGGGTTCCAACCGATAGATGCAAATGGTAATCATGTTCGGGAAAGCCATCTTTTGAGATGTGAGCGGACAATTTCACAATATGCGGCAAACGGGTATTGGACACCAGATCATATAGGCATCACAGACACGGTTGGTAACACACGATGGCAAGGGATTGAAGATTTTGGCTGGCGACTTTATATTAACAATCCTCTTGCTGATTGTGAACCGCCTGAGTACGTCAAAGGTTCAATCCGACTTTCCTTATCAGAAGCATTGACTGAACATGGGAAATCCTATCAAATTCTAACAACACGTTGGCAAGTTATTGAAGAAAATGAAGTTGGCGGGTGGCATGCGAGAGTCAATGATTCAGACGATGGAACCTACTCTCGTATATCTCGCAATGCTCATGGTGGAGGAGTAGAAGGCTCCTCGCCTGTATATGAAGTCCACACTACACTTAAGATTCCAGATTATTTCCCAAGTGGTACATATAGCGTGCCTTTCATCAAGATGGGAGATACGGCTGGTAATGGTCGAGGTGTTTATTTCACTTATCCACCGGAAAATGGCGTTCACTACACAGAGCGAGTTGTAAATGAATTATCACCTGTTATTGAAATTCAAACAACCAACCCCGATACCACACCCCCAGTGCTTGATTTAAATGATATTAAGATCCGGGCAGAACCTACAAAACCTGAAGACCCAAACGGCGAGACGATTGTTGATATTACCTTTAGAATTAAGGACGATATTAGTGGTTATTGGGCCGGATATGGACGTTTACGTGATCCTCTCGGTGGTTATTATGGATTTCATATTGGTGGGAAGGTTGACAAATTTGATTCGGGTATCTATTTCATAGGGGATCCAAGCGAGTATCTGACTTATGAAGTAAGGGTCCTATTACCGGTTGGCAGTCCGCCAGGGACTTGGGGATTAGCCGAAGTGAACTTAGGAGACGCAGCGAGTAATAACCAGCACTATGATTTCACAGAGATAATTCGGTTTGAAGTAGAGGATCAAAGCCTTTTTGACATCAACGCTGATGGGAAAATCAACATCCTTGATCTTGTGTTAGTCGCGCAGTCATTTGGGAAATCAGACAGTGATGCAGATGTCAACGGTGATGGTATTGTCAACATCTTAGATCTCGTGCAGGTTGCGAATCATATTTGATTTTATAGCAAAATCTACAACTTGCAATATGTGAAGAAGGAGTATTTTATGCTTATTATTGATGCACACCTTGATCTATCCATGAATGCGTTGCAAGGCAACCGAGATTTGCTGAGTTCCGCCTATACGATTCGTACCCAAGAGGCGCGGACAGCCGGTAAGGGGCGGACCCAAGGTACCGTCGCGTTCCCAGAGATGCGTCAAGGACGAATTGCGCTGAGTTTCGTTACGCTATTTGCTCGCTCCACTGGTAACCCTTCCCCACATTCCGATTTCGCCTCGCCTGCCCAATCCTACGGCATCGCACAGGGACAATTAGCGTACTATCGCGCTTTAGAAAGAATGGGATACGTTCGCATCATCACGGATAGGGGACAATTAGACGGACACATCAACGCTTGGCAGACTTGGGAAAGCACAGCGATAGGCGACGCAAGCGACTATGATAACGCACCACCTTTGGGATTTGTAATTAGCATGGAGGGTGCCGACCCAATTCTTTATCCAACACAATTAGAGGCTTGGGCTGATAGCGGATTGCGACTGCTCGGACTCACCCACTACGGTCCCGGACGTTATGCGGGTGGAACAGGCACAGAAATCGGGTTAACCGAACTCGGTCGTCCCTTGCTCGCCGAGATGGAACGGTTAGGTGTTATTCTCGATCTCACCCACTGCTCCGATGAGGCGTTCTGGCAGTCGTTAGACCACTACAACGGATTAGTCCTCGCCAGTCATAATAACTGCCGCGCACTCGTCCCGCATCAACGCCAGTTCAGTGACGCACAATTACGTGCGATCTTTGAACGGGATGGTGTCATCGGTGCTGCCTTTGACGCGTGGATGCTCCAACCGGGTTGGATTACCGGCGAAACTCCTAATGACAAGGTCACCTTAAACAACGTCGTTGACCATATTGACTATGTTTGTCAATTGGCGGGGAACACTCGGCACGCGGCTATCGGTACTGACTTGGATGGCGGTTATGGACGTGAACAGTCGCCAAGCGATTTGGACACCATCGCCGACCTACAGAAAATACCGGGCTTGTTGGAAACACGTGGCTATAGCGAGGATGACATCGCCGCAATCATGCACGGCAACTGGCTCCGATTCTTACACGACGCATGGAATTAGAACAATACGTAAAATCTGTTCTATTGGACATAGACAATACTTTCCCTTATGGATTGAGCGACATACGGATTCCGAATCCCTTGAAGCCCACCCAGGGTAAGGACATCTACCGGTTTCCCGAGGAGTTCTTCGAGATAATCGGCAAAATCCATGAATTTAAAGCCTAATGGCGTTTCAAATTCGACAATGATGTCAATATCACTGGCTTCAGTGTATGTGCCTTTGGCATAAGAGCCAAATAAGCCGATCCTCTTAACGCCATACGCCTCGGCAAGGTATTCGGATTTTTCAACAAGGATGTTTGTGATTTTTTCCCTTGTTAGTGTCACTTGTTTTACCTCAAAACCGTTTGGAATGAGAGACACGATACAAATTATTTTACTACGATTCCACTGGCATGTCAAATTTTAGGTTGGATGTCCTATATGTGAGGTTTTATCAATTTGTCTCGTGGTATTCAGTTGAATTTTATGTTACAATTACCAGAGATACAAAACGTTTATACTTGTGAGTCCGTCTTTTTTTCAAACGCAAGGAGGATTACAATGCCGTATCCAAATTATACACCTGAATCTGTCACCGCTCGCGGCGAAGAAATCTATCAGCAGCAGATACGACACAAAGTTGAATCAAAGCACAAAGGCAAGTTCTTGGTGCTTGATATTGAAACTGGAGACTATGAAATTGACGCTGAAGATTTGGAAGCGACGATGCGCCTGCTTGCCAAGCACCCTGAAGCTGTTACCTACGGTCTTCGGGTTGGATATCCAGCTGCTTACGGCATCGGCTTTAACTTTACGGCATACACAAAATGATTATTGGAAAAATTAGAGCCGATCAGGAAGCTGTCATTGAATCGGAGATCGTTGGATTAAATCACAACGAAAAGGTTGAGGTGGTCCTTGATACTGGTTTCACAGGTTTTTTAATGCTGCCGTCAGATTTGATTAAACGTCTCGGACTTCAACTCATCGGTAACCGGCGCGCAATTCTCGGTGATGGAAGTCCGGTCAGTTTTGATCTGTATCTTGCCCAAGTCGTATGGCACGGCAGAATACGTAATGTTCTGGTGCTTGGCGCGAAACACGACGGTGCGCTCCTCGGCATGTCAATGCTTTCTGGAAGTCGTACAGTATTAGAGGTTATACAGAACGGCACTGTAACGATTGCCCCTTTGGCATAAACCAAAAATTTCATGACGAATCAAATACGCTCAGATTATATCAAGTAGACTGATTTTTTTCCACCGGAAACGCGGACTTGCAATTTTCGCAACCCAAAAGGAGGTATCTTCATAGGATTCCCATCATATCAAGAGGATATTCAGGACGCGAAAAGTGAACCTGTAAAGGCAGGAAAACAGAAGGGGAAAATAGAAGGAATAGATAAACTCATAGACGATCCCAAAACAGAGGTATTAACAGTGAAGAAAAATACGGTTATCATCAAAGCAGATGGTCTGGGGATCAACTCTATTGAGATAGAAAATTATGCCTTTGACATCACGTTCATGGATGGTGAAGCGCAATTAGAACCGCAGATAGACCTCACTGCAACCGCACGAGCAGAGAAAGGTGGAAAAGTGTCTCAGATATCAACTTTCTATGACATCAAAGAAGCTTGTTCTCTGCTAACGGCTCTTATGCTAGCTATTGAAAATGATGAAGAAGTCTTTAATGTCCGTAAATTCAATTCAAATGTATGACTTGAAATTTGAATGAAGTTGCGAAAATCGCAACATACTATTAACATTAATTAGGATACATCCCGATGCGCTGTATAATTGCCTTGCTTTTTATAATTGCACTGCCGATTATTTTGTTGATTGCCATCCCCCTTTTTATCTTACTACTTCCAGGAATGGTTGTAATCGTTGATTTTTTCGTAGAGTTTGTGCAGATCATGTGGTTACCTATGCTCGGTGGGCTGTTTGTAGGTGCAATTTTTATCGCGCTAAGTTTCTTAAGGAACAGAAACTACACACGAAGAAGCAGGAGGTAACGTATGAGAGATAAGATCGTGTTTTTTATACTCGGAGCAGTGTTGGCAACTATCGCTTACTCCGTCGGAAATTTGAATAAGGTTGATGCTGATGGCGTTGGTAGATACGACTTACTTGTTGTTGATGAACTGGTGGTAAAGGAGCTAGTCGTGAGTGAATCTGGTATTTTCCATACACATAACAAAGATAGTATGATAGGCATGAGGGTCACGGATAATATCCCAACTATCCTGATCTCTAACCAAAAAAAGGATAGCACGGTCTAATATAATGCTTTCAGCTTTTTCTGAATCAGATGGGCCGGGAGAAACGCCTACAAAACCTACTATTTTTCTAAATTCTAACGGCCTAAATGAACATTTTTCACTTACATCCAGGGGGATTCAAAAATAGGTTGTGAGTTCGTAATAACCATAGGTGTCAATTTAAGAGGAGATTTCATCGTAGGTTGGGTTGAACGGTGTTGAAAATCAAAGGTCGGTATCCCAAAATGCATCAAACCTAACATACCCGCATATATACCCAGAAATCCAATGAAACCCAACGTTCTTTGCGTGAGATACTGAAAATGTGTCGATGGGTCTCCGTTGGGTTTCGCTATCCCTTTGGTTGATATAGGGGTCTACGACATCGAAATGTGCTTGGATCGTCCTGATCGTCTTTCTCGATTCCGCTCAACCCAACCTACGAAGTTATGATGCGTTTTCCTAAAATTGACACCTATGGTTGCGAATCCGTAATAACTAAAAAATGGAAAATCTAATGAAAAATCAAATGTATGTTTTTTCTCCGTTCCTATTGTTTTTGGCGTTGTTGTTGTCTTGTGGCTTTTCGGATCAAGTGGAAGAACAAGCAGAGGAACAACCAAGTGTCGAAGTCTTGGCACCAGAGATCAATGTGGACAATATAGACGCGGAAATGAGTATACACAAGATAGTGGAAATTCCGCCGTATCCAAAGATGCGTGAACAGCATGGCGCAAGCGCGACGATCCAGCTAAATGAAGTGCCAGAAGTAATAAAGCGACGATTTACTTTCAACGATGATGGTGATCGGGACGGTGTTTATCAGTGGAACAAGAAACTGGAGATCGGTGAGTTCAAGATCACAGAGATTCAGCAGAACCCCGACAAATGGACACGCTCCCCTGAAGATTTAGTTGTGTATTTTGAGACAATGCATCACATGGTCGGTCTGTACACGGTAAAGTTTGAGTTGTATTCTGACCGTGCGAATCCCAAGCAACCCCAGAAATATCCTATCTTTTTCCAAGTTTACGCAGGCGAATTTCTACCCGCGTATCAAACAACTGTTTATCCTACCAAGACACCTCCGATGGATGGGTTTGAAAGGATAACAGAACGTCGAATACAGACGCACACTTTCGGTGTGGATAAAAGAAGCCCCCATCTAACATTACAATTCTTGGTCGGCGAGGTAGAAATCCCTTTTACGATCAAAAACTTTGAAGTATGGGTCAGATGATGTTGATGAGGAACCGAAATCAACCCCTTGCGAATTCGCAACATAATATCTACAATTTGGGTTATTTCCTTAACCGGAAGTAACCGAGCCAGCTCCGTTTCTTTTTCGGGGGTGATAGCATTAAGGTCTGTTTCTCAAATATTCCCAAGACCTGTGCTTTTTCTCGGTTGGCATTCTCAAGTTGAGACTTGAGCATCTCGATTTGTTCTCGCAAGACTTCAATAACCGCAGTGTTATCAGGTTCTGAAGTGTTCTGTCCTCCCACCACAGCATCATTGTTTACGCAAACCTTTCACTAATTAATATCGGAAGAAACATGCTAAAACCGAACGATACATCGCGAAACCACAATAGTGAGCCTACTATAGGAACGACTGTCCTTAAACCGATGCGATTTGAGGACATTCTGGATACCACGTTTAGTCTCTATCGGAAACATTTTTCGTTATTCTTGGGGCTTGTCGCTTTTTCCCTCCTATCAGAACTTGCATTACATTTTTTGGTTAATTTTTCTGAGTTTTTCTCTCACTATTCTCTTCTAAAGCTATTGGGAATAGCAATAGTTTTAATTGCTATTACTTTTTTCATTATAGGTATAGGTGGCATAGCTATCGGTAGCGGGGCAACCTATCTGGGTGAAAACATTACAATTCATTCAGTTTTGCAACGAACAATGGATAGGTTTTGGCAGCTGCTGGGTTGTTTTCTGATTTGGTTGTTAGGTGTAACGGTTTTGACAGTTACGGTCATCGGTATACCCTTTGCAATCTATTTTGCGGTGCGTTGGGGATTGTTCCTTGGAACAATTATGTTTGAAAAGCCTGTCATAAGCATCGCTCTCGGACGGAGTAGTGAACTCGTCAAGGGGATGTGGTGGCGCGTGTTTGGAATGCTACTTGCAATCTTTTTGTTGACTACCATGGTTCACGCAATAATTGAAATTTCCATCGGATTTATACTTATTGCAACAAACCTTATGAGTGAAGTAGATTTCATTGACATTCTTGAATGGGGGCTATTCGGAGAACCTTTTGAAGGCGTTACACCATTTTTTTACGCGATTTCGATTGTTATACACCTTGCGGTCTATGCGATTTCATTTCCAATTTGGATTATCGGTATCACCCTGCTTTACTTTAACCAGCGCATCCGGATAGAGGGTTTTGATATTGAGATGCAGAGCCAGCAACCTAACACTATTGAAAGTGATTTAGGTTGATTTGTTGACAATATGCCAACATATACGTACTTTGGATAATGCGGAGGAAACGCAGTTTTCTGTTGTCAATTTATTTCTTGATATTCAGTTCAATTCTATGCTACAATTCCTAATGGTGCAAAACATTTAAGACTTACCCAAATTTATGTATCTGTTTAAGTCCGAACATGATTCAACTGAGTGATGGGAATCACCGAGAAAGGTCGTAAAAGGAGAGAGTTATTTTGCGGACCTTTCCTGCTGAGAAAAGGGAGTTGTCATGATGAAAAAGAAACCATCAAAATTCCTAAAACCCGATGTGTCTGATAAGAAGATAGCCGTCGCAGCGAGCGATGCTCCGCCTTCCAAAAAAGAGAAGGGGCCCGTGCCTGCCCCGGATTATACACTTGAGGAACTCCTCGAAAACATACCAGAACCAGATGTGTCTGATAAGAAGGCAGCCATCGCAGCGAGCGATGTCCCACCTTCTAAAAAAAAGAAGGGGCCCGTGCCTGCCCCGGATTATACACTTGAGGAACTCCTCGAAAACATACCAGAACCCAGCTCCAAAGGACCAGAGCCAGGTTCTTCCGGTGAAGTGGATACAGGAGAACCAGTGGGTGAGGAGATCTGGTAAACTTCACCATGTACATTCCACGACACGGGGACATAGTATGGGTTGACTTTAATCCGCAAACAGGACATGAGCAAGCAAATGAGCGTCCCGCGCTTGTGCTATCAGATGAGCAGTATAATCGCAGGTTATGGCTGGCAATCATGTGTCCAATTACAACGCGTCACGCCCCCTATCGCGCAGACCTTAATGTTTCTATTCCGCAGGGTGTGGTGATCCACAACAAAAACTTCACCGAATTTATTGAACTCACCGGCGTTATTCAAGCCGATCATATCAAGAGCCTTGATTGGTTGGAAAGAGGCGCGAGGTATGCTGGAGATATGCCTAATGATACAGTAAATCAAGTATTACAGATAGTCGGAACACTCGTGAAAATTTGGTAAGCGAAATAGGCAGAGGGAAACTTATGCAAGTCAATATTCAAAACAAAAATTTCACACTTTTAGAAATCCAAGGAAAAGTCATCGGACAAGATGCACTCGTGCTTAAAACGATGCTTGAAGAACATATTCAAGAACTTGAGGCACAAGGTGGAACACCTACGCTGATTTTTGACATGTCGAAAGCCCAGACAATGGATAGTGCCGGCTTAGGTGTGCTTATTACTACCAGCACCCAGATCCGTCAAAACGGCGGACAGACATTGCTCGTTAACGTCAATAAAGGTATCAAGCGGATGATGATCCGGACGAATCTGACATCACTTTTCGACTTCCCGAAGAACCTCACAGAAGCGATAGCTAAGATTTTCTAAATTATATAAGACTTACACATTTCCTCTTAAAGTCCCCCTGATAAGGGGGATTTAGGGGGTTTAAAACTAAAAAAACCTACCATTGCTTGCCAAATTTGCGTAAGTCCTAACTTATTTCGTATACTTTGTCCTATCCGTATTCCCACCATACTTCAGCGCATAAATCAGCAGATTCGACATGAACCGATAGACATCCGTGGAACGCCGGAGCCGCAGCATCGTTCGACTCTCAATCTCCGCAGTCTCCATCGCGCACATATAGTCCTTCCGATTGTAAACCACCGCCAACCGATTGTCGATAATAATCCCTTTCTGATAACGGAATTGCGTCGGCTGCGCGTTGTTCTCATTGCCCCAGAATACATCGCCGCCCGTTGGCGGTTTCGGCAAGTGATAATGGATACTGTAGAGTTCATGATCGTGTGGTATAATCTCAAGTGGATACTCTGGAAAAATATGGTTGAGTTCATCGGCGACGATATGTGCAAAAAGCCCATTGAAACCACAGTCATCGAAAAACAGCATACCACCCTTCTCAACAATATATTTCCGAAGGGCTGCACGTTCTTCCGGTGTGAAACCCGTCTGCAACGGACCTTCTTTGGCAAGCCCACGTCCGACGGTAATATCCTTATCGTGTCCTGTCATGATGATGAGTGGGGCATCCATAATCTGTGGATCGGTGAGTTGTAGGGCACCTCCCTCAAAATCCATATCCGCTCGAATCGGGGTATGTGTCTCTAACCACTTGATGAGTGCTGGGATCGCAGTCGGGTCCTGCCACCAATCCGAAAGCGAATGTTTGAGTCGAATCAGTCGGATATGCCCCTGAATCTCGTTTCCTGTTCCCTCAAGAATGCCACCCAATGTCTCTTTTGGGATTTTCACAGAATATCGCAACGCAATATCAGCCCCGTCTCTTAATCCACCTGTTGGTAAAGACCCATCAAGAAATTCCGTGAACCCCGTGTTGGCTGTGCCTGTCCCCCTACTCCGTACCAGAGGCGCACCGGATCTTTCGATCGTTGGTGCTCCACCGCCAGAAGGTATAGATGTATGGGTTTCCGATGCAGCGTTTGGCACCTCAACATTAGAGAGTGTAGGGACATCTGTTGCTTCTACAGGATCCAACGCATCCGCAAACTGCGGTCCTGGTCGTACGATCGTTGTCTGTGCTTTCGGAAGTTGCCCGATGCGCGATACCCGTGTCGGCGTACGAGATGTAGAGGTATCTGGCGTGAGTGTTGGATTGAGGGTGACGGTTCGATGGGTCGGACGGATTTCTATCTCCGTTTTAGTGGGATTGAGTTTAACAAGTGTCGCCTCAAACGCTTCGTTATCTAATATTCTCTGTTCAGATAACAACAACGCCACAATTAGGGCAAAGAGTAGATGTAATCCAATGGAGGCGATGACTGCGTGGAAACGTCTCTGTTTCATTTTTATCGTTACAGATGCCGCTGAATTTGGTGATAACTCTGCGCATCTAACTCCCGATAGTCCGGAATATCGTACCGGTTCCCGCGTACATCCGTCACAAAAAGCCGTGCTGGTGGTACCTGTTTGATGTTCTGATTCAATCCTCTCACTGAAAATGTCACACGTCCCCGTTCCGTTTGGACTTCCCACTCATGGATACCGAAATGCTCCTTCACACGATAAATCTTCTGAATCGTCGGTGTGAAATACCGTTTATCCAACTCCTCTTGTACGATTTTCAGACTCTCCGGCGCAAGTTCCGACGGGTTCACAAGGATGCCGATTTCAGTATCCTCGTCGGCTCCGAGCGAGATGTATGCTTCAGGATTGCTGAGCGGCATAAGTTGTCGTACGACTACACGCAGATGGCAAACCTCATCTCGGATTTCGAGCTGCGCTGTCCCGACTTCCGAACGCGTAAAGGTAAGTTCAGCCGCATCCAAATAACGCGGCGTAAAGTCATCTATCTCAGATGACTCCGGTTTTGTTGTCCCATCTGTCGTGGACGTATCTGGTTTCTTTCCGTTGTTATTTTCCATACTTACCTCTCCACGACTTGCGCTTCCGCACGGACGTTGGCAGCTTCGCGTTGTGTCTCTACAAGTTTATAATAGATACCCTTTTGCTCCATGAGTTCCTCGTGAGAGCCGCACTCAACGCCTTTACCTTTTTCGATGACGAAAAGCCTGTCAGCGTTTCGGAGCGTTGAAAGTCGGTGCGCAATCGCAAAGGTTGTCCGGTTCTGTACAAGCCTATCAATCGCCTGTTGTATCTTCTTCTCCGTTTCCACGTCTACAGACGAGGTGGCTTCATCAAGAATTAGGATACGTGGATTGTGCAAAATCGCCCGGGCAATTGAGACGCGTTGCCTCTCACCACCGGATAGGCTTCCACCGCGTTCACCGACTTCGGTATCATAACCGTCTGGAAACTTGACGATGAATTCGTGTGCATTTGCCGCTTTCGCTGCTGCGATGATATCCTCCATAGAGGCATCCGAGTGCGCGTAGGCGATGTTCTCGGCGATAGTACCACTGAACAGATACGGATCCTGTAGCACGACCCCGATCTGTTGGCGCAAATCCTTGAGGTTAATTTGCTTAATATCCTCGCCATCAATCTCTAACTGCCCAGAATCCGGTGTATAGAACCGACAAATCAGATTAATAAGCGTTGACTTCCCCGCACCAGAATGTCCAACAAGTCCGATCATCTCCCCGGATTGGACGTGTAGGTTGATGTCCTTGAGCACCGGCTTGTGTGAATCATAACCGAAAGTCACGTTATGGAATTTAACCTCACCAGTGATGTTCGGCATTCCTTTAAGGTTTCCGTCATCTAACTGCTCCGGTTGCGAATCTATGACTTCAAAAAGTCGTTCCGCCGCCGTCATGGCACGCGAAGCCCAATTGATAAGCGGACTAAAATAGCGTAGCGGTTGATAAAACATACTCAGGTAACCGTGAAAAGCGATCAAGGTTCCAAGCGACATCGCGCCACTGATAACATCAAGTCCACCGGCATACCAAATGATAAGTGTCCCTAACTGGATGGCAAACATCAAAGGCGGGTAATAAGTTGCCCAGATCATCTCAGCGTGGGTTTCATAGTCTCGGGCATCAATATTAGCACTACCAAACCGGTTAACCTCACCCCGTTGCTGCCCAAAGGCGCGGACAACCCGAATGCCAGATACAGAATCATTAACCACATCGAACAGTTTTGAACGACGACGCCAGGCGCGGTGCCAGAGGCTACGCACTTTCTTCCAGAACCAACCTGCCCCGAAGACAATGATCGGTATCGGAATTAAGATAAAGCATGCCAATCGCCAATTCATCAAAAAGAGCATACCCCCAATCCCAAAGAACAGAAACACCTGCACGCTGAGAAACGAAAGGCCTTCCAACATGAAATCCTGAAGCCTCTCGCTATCTTCGGTAACGTGCGAGATAACAGTCCCCGTTGTGCGTTTATCGAAAAATCGGATAGATAGATTGTGCAGATGTTGATAAACATGCGCACGGATATTTGCAGCGATACGGAACGTTAGCCAAGCCCCCAGACGCTGTTGGAAAATTGAAAAAATTGTGCTGATAACCTGTATCGCTAACAGCATACCTACAGCCACGGATAAAGCGATAGCGAGAGGTTGGATACCCCTGAATATTTCGCCCAACCACGTCTCTGATGCTTCCGGCACAGCGTTAGGGGCCTCACTCAACTGTAAGATGTCATCAATAAAGATGCGAGAGAAATACGGAGGCACTAACGTAATCAGTGTTCCAACGATAAGGAATATAGTATAGAGGATTGCTCTACCACGATACGGGCGTATGTAAGACAAAATCCGTAACATTACCTTGTGTTTTTTCGAGCATGCTGGACAGGGCGAAAACTCGTCTGGCAACAGGAGACCGCAACTTTTACAGGAGTGATCCTCAGGTTTATAGTCCCAAATCGGAGCTTCATCACGTTTACCGTTTCGGAACTCAACCTCGTCCCCAATGAATCGCGCGACAAACCCGAACTTCGCCGCGCAACCGTTGGAATATCGGATAAGGTCCACTGTGCCTTCTTCTGTTTCCAGCACTAAGAGACCCGCATCCACTACGACTTCCGCACGGATACCCAATACACTTTCATAAGGGATATAGTGAAGCACCTCACCTTCGCCGGTTACGGTAAATATCGCTGCATCTGTCAGGATGAACCACTCTTCGCCGTAACTACCCGATGAGTTTATATCGCTTTGAACAGCAAATCGGATCTGCCCTATCGGTATATTTAGGTTTTGTAGTGTTTTTTCGAGTGAATCGGGCAACGCGTCAAGCGTACCCGTTGGCGTCTCTGCAGTTGACATGCCTTCTTTGTTCCCCCGTGCTTACTTCCCGGGCGTGCGTTCGTCCGGGTATTTCCAAAGGACTTTGCGATCAATAGATTTCCAACGCCTCGAATCAACACGTTGGACGGCATATATCTTCCGACCACACCTGCACCGTATATCGTGAACGTGCCCATTTGAGCAGGTCTGTTGTTTAACAAAGTCAACACTCTCTTGATGCACGCCATAGCCGTGCCTGCATGCATAACAAACCAAGTACATCATTAACACCCAAACCTGATAGGAGCGGTTTTGCGGCGTACTCACCCAAATTTTGCTTCGCAGTGAGAATCCCTTACATTTGCCATCTGCATTCTTAACCGCTCCGAGATATACACGAAAACCGAACTAACCTAACTTTTACCTTTCCAACCAACGCATTAATTCTTTTAACCCATTTTGGGGCTTATAATTCAAATAACGCAATTCTTTCAAACCACGACCGAATGCTTCTCCAAAACCGCATCGTTCAGTTCAATACCGAGTCCCGGTTTTGTTGACGGTATAATGTACCCGTCTTCCCACTGCAACGGCTCCTTGAGAATATCGGCGTGGAAACCGTCCCACGTATGGATACCCTCCTGAATCAAGAAATTCGGGCTACAGACATCCAACTGGATATTCGCCGCACCGCCAATCGGACCGCCATACAGATGTGGTGCGATCTGCGCGTAGTGTGCCTCACCCATAGATGCAATCTTCTTCGCCTCAAGGATACCGCCTGTAATCGTCAAATCCATTTGTAAAATAGATGCCGCCTGTTGTTCAAGCAGATCCGCGAACTCGTATTTCGTCAGCAAGCGTTCCCCGGTAGCAATCGGAATACTCGTTGACTGTGCGACGCGTGCCATCTCTTTGATATTCTCCGGTGGTATCGGTTCCTCGAACCAGAGCGGATCGTACTGCTCGACGCGTTTCGCGAATCGGATTGCACTGTTGGTGTTAAACTGCCCGTGCGTCCCGATCAGAATATCACACCTATCACCCACAGCATCCCGAATCCCTCGGATAACGCTTTCTGCATAGTCGAGCGTCTCTAACCTATCAGCAGTACCCGCATCGACGGGATCAAACTTGACAGCCGTAAAGCCTTTCTCCACGTAAGAGAGCGCGAGTTCTCCTGTCTGTTCGGGAGAATCGCCGCGTCGCCATTGTAAGAGATAGGAGTAGGCACGCAATTTCTCATGGAACATACCACCTAACAGATTGTAAATCGGCTGATTCAACGCCTTTCCAACGATGTCCCAACACGCCATCTCAATCGCACTCATCGCTGGCGTTGTCAGGGGACCGGAGTGTCGTACGCAGGGACCTTCATAAAGCGTTGACCAGATTCTTTCGATCCGAAACGGGTCCGCCCCAATCAAAAAACGCTCGCCCCAGTCTTTGATAAGTTCAACAACGACATGGTTGAGTTGCGTATGATACGTACATTCACCTACGCCTTCGATGCCGTCATCAGTCACCAGTTTGACGAAAATCCAGCGTCTTCCACCCCAATGCGGTGGCGGCACATCAACAAGATACGTTTTCACATCAACAATCTTCATTTTTTTCTCCCTTGCGGAGTAACGATTCAAAGCGATTCCCATCTTATTCCCCCCTGATAAGGGGGTGTTTTTGCTGGGTGTCTTTGCTTGGGGTCTTTGATAGGGTGTTTCTGCGTATTTCTGCGTGTTTCTTATAGGGGAGTTGACAGATCGGCTTTAGTACCCAATTATAGTAAAATCCGAAAATATGTTTACACTTGTAGCATAGGCTGTTAGCCTGTGTCTCTTTCCGACTGCTGATGGTTTCCGATAGCCGACAGCCACTTCAAAAAATATCACGGATTCCACCAATACGTCACTTTACCAACAACAGTTGTATCCAGCAATCCTGATGTCACACTGTCTGTCCCATACGTCTGGTTGAAAACAAAATAGAAATCACTACCCGGTTGGTAAATATAATTGACCAAGAAATTTGTGGTGACCAGATTCCGATCACTGTTCCATTGTACATAAAGCTTAGCAAAGAGGTCTGTAGAGAAAGAATAACCGACGCGCCCCCCGAAGACGTTGGTATCAAACGAACCCCCTGGCAGTGTGACACGGTTAAACTCATATCTCGGTTCCAAACTAAAGCGTCCAGTGAGCCGAAGATCGAGACGAATATCAAATCCTCGGCGAGTGCCGTTGTAGAAATCGCCAATATTGAACCCTACACGTCCATTGAAAACTTTGCCTTCAGCATTAAGCATGAGGCTATAGTTATTATAATCGTACTTACCTTTCGGAATGATAATCCCTTCCCGAATTTCAAAGTCCTCGGTGAGGTTTTCAAAATTCCGGTAGATTCGGAGACCACCCCAACCGTTGGTTTCCAATTCAAGCCATGTGCTCCAGATAAAGGTTCGGGTCTCTAATTCATTGTCCGAATTGAGGATAATATCGATTTCCGGTCCAGCCCACAACCGACGAAATCCATACCAATGAAGGTAAGGCGTGGCACGGACTTCACTCCGAATCCATCGGCTGCCTGTACGATAGACGTAGCCGACTTCGGGGTTGAAATCCTCACCGATGTCCGTATAGGAAGCATTCACGCGTGCCACACTACTCTGCCAATTGCCGCCGAAGTACAACGCATTCGCGTTTTCGGACCTTTGTCGTGTGTTGATGGCATCGTCTTGCGTGCTGTCTGGTTCAAAGGTGCGTGCCCAGAGCCCTCGGAAATTCATTTCGCCGGTGGGACGATAGATAAAATCAACGCCAGTCGCTCGATTGTGTGCGTCAAGACCCTGTTTGTTAATTGCAATCACACCGAGGCTTGACCCTGTGAAAAGATCACGCTTGACCCGCAATACCGAATAGTTCGTCCTATCAACATCAACTGCGTCCACATCCTCTGTAGCATCGGCTGCATACTTATCTGTGAGAACATTCAGCAACCCTACGCCGAAGCCTCCAACTTTACCTGTAACCTTGCCACCCCCGAGAATCGGGATAGCATGTCCTTCTTCAATACCGATACGCCGACTGTAGAAAAGTAGGAGCGGTGGTGGCGCATTGAAACTCGTACGTGGAATACCAAAGTCAAATAAACCTGCACCCTCTAAGAAAAATTGACGTTTCTCTGGGAAAAAGAGACTGAACCGTGTCAAATTCGCTTGTTCTCGATCCGCCTCAACCTGTGCGAAGTCTGTATTAACGGTGAGATCGGCGGTCAAGTTTGAGGTGACGCTCACTTTCATATCTGCGCCGAAGTCAAGCACACCAATTGTCCCGTCCTCCGCTGTTCGGGCAACACCCGGGAGTAGATACGGCAAAAACTCAATATTTCGGCGTTGTGAGACACCTGATAAACCCGTGAGTGTCCCTAAATCTGTTGTCCGATAGCGCGCCAAAAAAGTATATGCTGCTGGCACGGGTGCCCACGTGCCTTCTTCCTGATTTTTCTGGATGGTGCGTCCAAGGTTCAAACCCCATGTTAACGCGGCTTCGTCTTTAAACCTAAGTTGACTGAACGGAATCGCGATCTCTGTCGTCCAATTGTCGCCGTTAATCTTTGCCTTACTATCCCAAACTGCATTCCAATTCTCGTTTCGGCTATCGCCACTGTCCATTATCGCTACATCTTCCCGTGCACCCAACGGATTCACCCGGAAGAAGAACCCACTGCGCCGGTCGTTATAGGTATCCAGCAACACAAAGACGTTGTCGTTATCCCATAACATCGTATCGCGTCGCATCTTGTTGGCAATAATCTTAGAGCGGTCAGGTTCACTGCAGACGAAACCGAAATAGATGTGTCTGTCATCATAAAGGATACGAACCTCCGTTGCCTCCGTTAAAGGGGCACCCGCATCGGGTTCATATTGAATGAATTGACGGATCGGTGTCGCTTTCTGCCAATCGGATTCTGCGAGTTCACCATCAACCTCAACGCTTTCATAAGTACGATACGCTTTTGCTTGAAGTTCTTCAGTTTCATCGGCATGCACGCCAACACTGAGGTAAAAGAGGAGTAAAATTGATAGCCATCTACATAGATAATCCATGGTGTACCAAAGTAAGAAACTTAACCTCCCTGATTGTCTTACGACTTCTATATATTATACCACATCTACCGAAATACTGCACATTCTTATCTATATTGCTTCCAAACGCATTCAGTCTTTTTGTAGGAATGCTTCCTGATCGTTATCTTCACCCGATTTGAATTGCAGAAGGAAAGTTCACCCTTTGGAAAAGGACTAAAGCCTTAAAAAAAGATTTGACTTTGGTCAGAAATTGTGGCATGATTAATGCAACTTTCAGAGATCCATTTGGATTTTTTAAATAGGTTCTTAAGTAAGGAATACTTCAAAGAATAGATTAGAAAAAAGCAGAAAACTATTGGAGGAAATATGAGCAACGAAGGTAAGTGCCCAGTGATGCACCACACTCACGCACGGGGCACCATAGCGAACCAACAATGGTGGCCGAATCAGTTGAACCTGAAGATGCTCCACCAGAACCCACCCTCATCCAATCCTATGGGCGAGGATTTCAACTACGCCGAGGCGTTCAATACAATCGACTTAGCGGAACTGCAGCGAGATATCGAAAAAGTGATGACGACATCACAGGAGTGGTGGCCCGCCGACTACGGACACTATGGCCCCCTCTTCATTCGGATGGCATGGCACAGTGCTGGCACATATCGCATCCACGACGGGCGCGGCGGCGGTGCCTCCGGCACGCTCCGCTTTGCACCGCTCAACAGTTGGCCCGACAACGCCAGCCTCGATAAGGCGGTCCGGTTGCTCTGGCCCGTCAAGCAGAAGTACGGTCGGAAACTCTCGATGGCGGACCTGATAATCTTTGCCGGGAACTGTGCCATCGAGTCAATGGGGCTCAAGACCCTCGGATTCGCTGGCGGACGAGAGGATGTCTGGGAACCTGAAGAAGACATCTATTGGGGATCCGAGACCACGTGGCTCGGCGATGAACGCTACACCGGCGACAGAGATCTGGAGAAACCCCTCGGTGCCGTTCAGATGGGTTTAATCTATGTAAATCCGCAGGGACCCAATGGTACCCCGGATCCAATCGCTGCAGCGGTAGACATTAGAGAGACGTTCCGGCGCATGGCAATGAACGACGAAGAGACAGTTGCACTCATCGCTGGCGGACACACGTTCGGCAAAACTCACGGTGCTGCGGACGCGGACGAGTACGTCGGTCCCGAACCCGAAGGGGCTTCTCTTGAGGAACAAGGACTCGGTTGGAAGAACACCTACGGGAGTGGCAAGGGCGGCGACACAATCACCAGTGGGTTGGAGGGTGCCTGGACCACCGCACCGACCCAGTGGGACAACAACTTCTTTGAAAACCTGTTCAACTACGACTGGGAACTGATAAAAGGTCCCGGCGGCGCATGGCAGTGGACCCCCAAAGATGAATCCGCACAGGACACCGTACCGGACGCGCACGATCCCGCAAAGAAGCACGCGCCGATGATGCTCACAACCGACCTGTCTCTGAAGGCGGATCCAGCCTACGAGAAGATTTCCAGACGCTTCTACGAGAATCCGGACGAGTTCGCAGACGCATTTGCTAAGGCGTGGTACAAACTAACCCATCGCGACATGGGACCCCGTACACGATGTCTCGGGCCTTGGGTGCCTGCGGAACCGCAGTTGTGGCAAGACCCCGTCCCTGATGTCGATCATGAATTGATTGACGCGCAAGACATCGCTGCCCTCAAAACCGAGGTTCTCGACTCAGGATTGTCCATTTCCCAACTCGTTTCGACCGCTTGGGCATCTGCGGCAACATTCCGTGGCACTGACAAGCGTGGTGGTGCGAACGGGGCACGCATTCGCCTCACACCGCAAAAGGATTGGGAAGTCAACAATCCGCCCGAACTGGAGAAGGTCCTACAGACGCTTGAAGAGATTCAAGACGGATTTAACAACGCACAATCCGATGGCAAGAAGGTCTCGCTCGCTGACCTAATCGTTCTCGCTGGGTGTGCAGCGGTCGAGGCAGCTGCGAAGAACGCCGATGTTGACGTAGAAGTTCCGTTCTCACCGGGACGCACGGACGCGTTGCAGGAGCAAACCGATGTCGAATCATTTGCTGTGCTTGAACCAACCGCCGACGGATTTCGCAACTACCTCGCAAACGGACACGAGAGAACAGCCGAAGAATTGTTGGTGGATCGTGCACACATGCTGACGCTCACCGCGCCTGAGATGACGGTTCTCGTCGGTGGCTTGCGCGTCCTGAATGCAAACGTCGGTCAGTCCGAACTCGGCGTTCTCACAGACCGTCCCGAGACGTTGACAACCGATTTCTTTGTGAATCTGCTTAACATGAACGTTGAGTGGTTGCCATCCGCTACAACCGAGGGTTTGTTCGAGGGACGCCATCGCTTGACAGGCGATCTCAAGTGGACCGGCACCCGGGTCGATCTTGTATTCGGCTCAAGCTCCCAACTCCGAGCTATTGCGGAAGTCTACGCATGCGATGACGCGCAAGAAGCGTTTGTGCGTGATTTCGCGGCTGCGTGGAACAAGGTCATGAATCTCGATCGCTTCGACCTTGCCTAATCTTGGCGAGGTAAGGGCAATAGGTGCGTGAAACCCTCCCGTTCCCATTGCCCTACCTCTTTCTACACTTCTCTCCTTTCACCCCTCTTGTAGGAGCGAGTTTCACTCGCGATCGCCATCCATCTTGTAGGAGCGAGTTTCACTCGCCATTCCTCATCATCCTGTAGGAGCGAGTTTCACTCGCGACTCACACCGACGACTCTAAAGAATCTTATTGATTTCCTTCCGAAAGTGTGAGAAAATGCAGAAAAGATTCCGGCCTTATCCCTTTGGAAATAAAAAATCATGAAAAACGATAAGAAAACAATCTTTGGTTGGTGCATGTACGACTGCGCGAATTCAGCCTATATCACCACTGTGATTGCCGCCATATTGCCGAATTATTTTGCGAAAGCCATTGTAGGTGAAGCAGGTGTGGATATTCTCGGCATGAATGTGAGTGCGACGGCGTTGTGGGGCTATATGTTGGGAACCGCGGCGTTCTGCGTGTTCCTCTTTGCACCCGTGCTTGGCGCGATTGCCGATTTCTCTGCCGCGAAAAAACGGTTTCTTATGGGTTTCGCGTATATGGGCAGTATCTTCGCAACGATGCTCTATTTTTGCGGGTCCGGTGATGTCGGATTGACGATTGTGCTATTTCTCGGTTCTCAAATTTGCTTTGTCGGCGGTAATGTTTTCTACGATGCGTTCTTACCACAGATCGCCTCCGAAGACAAACTGGATTCCGTTTCTGCCAGAGGCTATGCGTTCGGGTATGTCGGTGGCTCGCTGCAGTTTACTATTGCCCTCGCCCTCGTCGCCACGCAAAAGACACCGGAAGGCCAAGCGATGGCGGCACGCATCGGGATGGCGATGACGGGTATCTGGTGGGCAGGTTGGACCTTGTTGACGCTGAAATACCTAAAAGAGGAAAAAACGTCGTATCAACTTCCAGAGGCACACCGCAACAAACCCAAACCTATCGCCTATCTCATCCTCGGCATCAGTCGGACGCTTTCAACCGCGAAACGGGTCGGACGCTTTAAACACCTCACCCTCTTCCTCATCGCCTATATGATATACAACGACGGGATCCACACCGTTACCAGCATGGCGACAATTTACGGCACAGAAGAATTAAATCTTTCCACAACAGCACTCATGGTCACCCTCCTGTTGGTGCAAGTCGTTGCGATAGCAGGTGCGTTGATCTTCAGTCGGCTCGCAAATCGTATCGGTGCAAAACGCTCCGTGATGTTCGCCTTAGTCTTATGGAGTGGGGTTGTTACGTATGGGTATTTCATTCATACCGCAACAGAATTTTTTGTTCTGGGAATAGTTGTTGGTGTGGTCCTCGGTGGGACACAAGCATTGAGTCGTTCCTTTTATGGCGCGATGATTCCAGAGCAGGCAAGTGCAGAGTTTTACGGATTCTATTCTGTTTTCAGCAAATTCTCCTCAATTTGGGGACCCGTAACGTTCGGTGTTATCGAACAGATCACTGGCAGTGCCCGTCTCGCCATCATTTCATTGATGGTTTTCTTTATTGTCGGATTGGTACTGCTCGGTTTTGTGAATGAAGCGAAGGCGAAAGCAGATAGAGATAAGTTTGCATTCTAACAGGTTTAGAACCCCTCGGATTTTCCTATGGAGTCGCAGAATAGTTAACCGAAGTGTGCTATTGCTGCTGTGCACCCATATTTTTCGTAAGTTCCACTTTTTAAGAAAATATCGCCTATTTCGGCGGAAATACGAGAAAAAAGGAAAAATTCCTTAAAAATTCTGCAAGATGCTATTAACTTTTCCCGTTTCATCCTTATAATTAAGATAATGGACATTTCATGGATGATGTATTGATATTTTCAACTCTCCTGAGAAAAAGGAGGAAACAGATGGTAACTACAATTCGCCTGAAGGGTGGCATTGTAATTTTGGAACCGAATGGGAAAATAATTGGAACCGCAGCAAAGGCAAGTATTCAATAGGGACCCTTCGATCCCTATTGAGCGCATCCATCACAATTCGGAGGAGTTCACAGTATGTCAACGCAAAAACTTTTGCCTCTACTTTGAGTAAGGAGACAAAACGATGAAACTTATGAAATACCGCCAAGCCCTGCTAATGAACCTTTTAGCCATATTTGGATTCTCCATAATCTGTGGGTGTTCAGGATTGGGAGCAAAAAAAATTGAACGTCCCCAAGTTCCGTCCGATTTTCCATTTCCTGTCGTTTGGCTGCAACCTAAAAAGAAAGCTGTGCGTATTAATGAGTTGACCCAGCGAGAATTGTGGGGACTCGTTATGGTTAAGAAATGGAATGAAGGGGACCGTTTTATTGGGACGGGTATGGATATGGATACCGGGAAAGTCTATTTGAACTATCCAAATGTTGTTTATGTCAAATGGGAAGATACCCAACTGCCTGATGGCACAATCACTAAATATGTATCTGAGATTTCAGGAGCTGATAGCACAATTAGAGACCAAGTCAGCGAAGGAATACTTCCCCCAGGCGTACTGGTATTAGACATGAAAGACATGGATGCTTCGGGCATAGATCCGTATGAGTACCTATCAGACTGAACTATTGAACCAAACAATAGTTTCTGAAAGGAGAAGTTAAAAATGAAAGGTGTTAGGTTCTTCTTACTTTTTTATTTTGTATGCTTTTTGGGTTTGCTCACATTTTGCGGCTGTAGCAACACCGAAGAAGATACGGAAAAAACGTCCGGTTTGATAGCAGAACAACCTGAACCTGAAAAGACTGACGCTATCTATATTCCGGACAAGTGGTATAAGACGAGAGACCCTCTCTTACGCAATGACTATTTTCTCGCTGTACTTATTAAACAACTTGGAGATATTCCAGAAGTGCACACCATCGCGGAATATCAGCGGAAAAGGATACAAGGGTTGCATGTCTCTCGTGACGAATATAACGCCTACCTCGATGCACAGAAGCGTCTCTGGCCGAATCGGGAAACGCCTCAAAAACTCGGCGTTCTGAAGGAACCCAATGATCCAGAAGCGTATGCCAAACTTTTTCGTGAACAACGCATTGAACAGTTTGGAGATGTTCTGGAGATTGACAGCATCGTAAAAATTGAGAAGAAGGTGAAGGCGGGTGAAAGTATACCGCTGGATGAATTCACCGATTATGCGCACGCACTGTTCTATCTCTTTCCCAGTGAACAAACACTGCGTCAGTTCCAAGAAGTTTTAGCGGAGCAAGAGAAAGTAAATGACTTGGACAATGAGTAGTTGAGGGACGCTCTACAAGAAAAGGGACGACATTCAGTCGTCCCTTCCTACGTTAACGCTATCGTGGCAAAACGGGTGCGTTTCCGAAGCGCGCCTGCAATGCGTCCGTTAATTCGACAGTTCAAAGATAATCGGGAGTTCAAGTCGCAGACTATTACTTTCTTGCCCTTCAGGAAAAGGCGGATAAGGCACAGCGTTTTGGACCGCAGCGATTGCAGCGTTGTCAAGTGCTTTTGAACCAGAAGAATCCGTGACTTCTGGGTTCCGAATGGTGCCATCTTTGAAAAGTGTAAATCGAACCGTTGTTGTCGTTCCGTCGTCGAGATTCCGCACGCGTGGCGGGAACCGTTGGACCTGTTTGATCCGGTCCCGTACCGCTTTCAAGAATTCGTTAAACGACTGTTTCGCATCACCCAAGTTGACGGAAGCGAGTTCTAAGTTCCCCGGATCGTTGAACTCCGTCTGCGCGAGACTTGTTCCCATATCCATTTTTGCCACCAAGCTGGTGCTTTCAAATTTTGGCACTTCAAATTTCGGCATTGTTGTAACGATATTTGCCTGTTGTTGCGTTGCTCTAAACAGATTTTTGCCGATGCCTGCGACACTCGGTGCCATCACCGGACGTGTAGGTGCCTCACTCGTTGGCAATGTAAAACGGGCGTTCCCGACTGGAATCTTAGCACTCGTTGTGACAGGTTGCCCCTTCGGGACCCGAATCTTAGAAAACTTCGGCTTGTTCGGCTTCCGTGTCGTCCGAGGCGGAGTCCGGCGTTTCGGCTGCGGTTTCTCGGCTTCCAAAACGACACTCTCTACTTTATCGTTGTTCATCTCCAACACGGTTTTCCGAACAAAGTAGATCGCACCGACGATAATCCCGATTGCGTGGAGTCCGATGGCGAAGCTGCTTGCGATCCGAATTGCTTTCCTTTTCCGTTGTTGGGCGGCTTCTCGATTCTGCCGCTGCACATCAGCCATAGTCTTCATATTCTTGTTCTCCAGTTTCTTTATCTGTTGCCCCTGCCGTGGTTGGAAAGAGCATAACTCATCTGCTCTTAAAGTCCCCTGATAAGGGGGATTTAGGGGGTTAAAATACCCTATAAAAAATTGCTGATTATCGGGTAACGGTTAAGAATCTATTTGTAACAATTTACCGCTGCCTGATGTATCCCAAGTTGGGGAGGATTGTTACAAACCCCTTTTAACCGACAACCGATAACCGATAACTGATAACCATTTAGTCTTCATAACTCAGTAACTTATATCTGTTGTTTTTATTAATGACCGAGCCGAGTATCTGCAGTTCCCGTTTCTCCCCGGCGGCGTTTTGTAACGTCAAAACGGTTCCACGTAAAAGTTGGAACCCATCGTAAGTTTCAGACGGTCGATCAAAGCGGATGCCTACGAATTTCAGATTATGTCCGCCGTAGCGATCACTCCATTTTTTCATCCCGATATTACATTTCTTATTCAGATTTGACCAAGCGAAATCGCCCGGAAAATTACTCGGCGGACGGCTTGCCGGAAATTTGGGCCAAATCCAGTCGAGAAACGCTTCGCGTTGCACACGCAAACGGTTCAACTGCTCAATATCTTTGTTATTAAGTGCGTCAACGACTGCCAGACCGAGCTGGTCTGGCGAGTCGAGACTCTCTTTCCAAGTTGATTGCTCACAACCTACCGAACTGCTGTAAACGAGCAGGACGGCTAAAAGCATGTAAGATATGCGGGCAGGGCATTCACTATTTCTGTGCACTCGTTGTCCACCCTGATGTCCAGTTGTTGGACGGGCTTACGCCACCGATAAAGTTTACGGGTTCAAAGAATCCGTCGGCAGGTGGAGCTGCCGGAGCCACTTCAGTAGCACCTACGCCGGGTGTGAAGTCCGGTGCACTCTTATTGAACGGATCTGCTAAACCTGGATCGATTTCTTTGTTCCCGTTGGCGGCAGCGAAAGCGGCTTCGTCAAATCCGTCGTCGTCTTTTTCGTCCCCAAAGTTGCCTTTTCCATTTTCAAAGAAAATGCTGTTCTTGACAACCAGTTTACCAGCATCTGCTTGTGCGTGCGTCGCTTCGTTGTTAATATCAAGTCCGACCTTGTTGAATCCAGTGACGATAAAGTTTGCATACATGCCAGCAGCACCCTCGCGAATCAACATCCCGTTATCGCTTTCCGGACCAGCCGGATCACCAACAAGCGTTACATTATAGATCGTCGCGGCAGAACGTGGTGTCGCTTCGTTATCTTTACTACTGTTATCCACTTCAAATCCGTTATCTGCATCATCCCCATACTGCTGAGCAACCCAGAATTGACCCTTACCTGTCCAACCGTCTGTCCAGTCAAAAGAATCGTCACGTGCGCCTGTTACCAAGATATATTTAAGGTTAACGGTACCACCGAACATCTCGATGCCATCATCTTGGTTCATGTGTACTTGGACGTGTTCTACAATCGTGCCGGATCCAACGCCTTGGAAGGAGATGCCGTTCAATTCGTTATCTGGGCTTAATTCGATACCTGCATACTGAATACGAACGTAACGGAGTATACCGCTGCTGTCTGCTGGATCGTTTCCGCCGAATGCGCCTGTGTCGCCTTCACCGAAAGTTACACCTTGGTTCGTGGGGGCATTCCCATTGATAATTAACCCCCCCCACTGTCCGCGTGCGTGGGAACCTTCAAAGGCATCACTTGACATGACGATGGGAGCATCAGGTGCTCCTTCTGCCATAATCTTAGAGCCTTGGGCAATGATGAGTGTGCCATTGGTTGCCTGCTCGCCGTAAATTTTGACACCCGGCTCAATGGTTAATATCGCGCCACCTTTGACAAACACTGCACCTCGTAACAGGTACTCGTAGGTTTCAGAAAGGTGCCAGTTTGGACTATCAGATTCGCTCAAAAGTGAACGTAACTGGCGTTCATAAGACAACTGATTCAGGTCACCCTCCAATTCCTGACGCGCATAGGCAGTGAGGTTTTCATCTTTGAGGCTAAGTTCAATGTCCTCACTGAGTTGACTGAGTTCACTGTCGTCCCTCGCGGTGAGGTTACCCTGCAAAACGACCACTTGGTGTCCGTCAACATCAAGAACTGCTTCTTCAAGGATAAGTACTTCCTCCGCTTCATCGCTGCCGCAACCGACAAAAGCCAACACAATACTGGTCGTGAAAATTGCCATCAACAAGAACAACCAACTCTGATATATACCCCGCGTTTCAGTGGATGCAGGGGCATCCGCAATGTTTAACATTAACTAATCCAGCTCCGTGTTTATTTGTTATCTACGTCCAACCGATCCTACGGTCAGGCATTTATATTTTTGTAAATCTATTTTATAATTAAGGATACTCGTAAATTGTTGCAAGAAAATGACAATATTATGATTTTTTTATGCTTTGCAGATTTTCCTTCCTGATCGCTGACTGCTGATTGCTGATGGCTAATTCCCACTACAAATCGTAGCTTATCCCAAACGAGAACGATCTACCGAGCCTGTACTCAAGATAGGTCGCTGCTCCTATCTTGTAATGGACATAGGGATCAAGCAGGTTTTTCGCCGAAACGCTGAATTTGAAGTGATTGGCAACCGTCCGACTGAAACTCGCGTCCAATTGCCCACGTGGTTGCTCGTAAACATCCGGTGCTCCGTGATTACCTACCTCAGAAAGCCTGCGTCCAAATACGTTATAGGCAACCGCACTCGAAATGCCCCAGTTCGGATCTTCAAACCCGACCGAAATGTTAACAATGTAAGGACACTGTCCCTGTAGTGGACGTTCGGAAGAGGTCTGAATCCCGATATCCTCTGGTAAAACCACATGTGAGGAGATCAGCGCAGCGTTGGTATTAATCGAAAATTTGCGCAGCGCGTCTGTCAAGACACCTAAATTCTGACGTACTTCTAACTCCAAGCCGTAGTTGTGCGCACTTTCGGCGTTTTCGTAGGTGATTCGAACTTCTGCCTGTGGTTGGACGATCTGCTCAATCGGTTTTTGGAACTGCTTATAGAACGCACTTACTGCCAGAATGCCGCCTATCTGTGGAAAAATTTCCCAGCGGAAATCGAAGTTGTTGACTTGGGTCCGCTCCAAATCGGGATTGCCAAGAATCGTCCTGCCGCCGACGAAATCTGTGAACTCAAACGGCGCGAGTTCACGGAAATCCGGACGTGTAATCGTTCGAGATGCCGCGAGACGCAAATTCATCCGCTCCGTTAGACGATACGTCACATTCAACCCCGGCAGCCAATCAAGTGTTTGCAAATTCGCGTTAATCTCTTTTCGAGTGGCAGCAAACGGATCGTAGGTTGTAACCTCTTGATCAGAAGACTCCAATCGGACCCCGGTCATCACCTGCCATTTTGCACTCAACGGCAGATCAAGCATCATATAACCTGAATAAATATTGTGGTCTGCCAAGTAGTTATCGGTAGAGCGGGTAGACTCACGCAACTCAAAAACACGTGGCGCTATGTTTTGCGTTTGGAAAAGGACTTCGGGTGGATCGGATAGATTGACGGTCGCGTCCACTCGATCAGACGGCAGGAACCTAAATCTGCGTACATCAAATGTCCGTGCTCTGTCTCGGAGGAGTCCTCCGAATTTGAAAAGACCCTCTGTGCCTACACGAACCTTCCAATCGACACGGGCGTTGTATTCATCGTCTTCAAGATCAAAGAAAAATCGACTTCCACTCTGTGTAACATCGCGGAATGTGTATGTCCCATCGCCTCTATCTTCGTAGATATTCTCGCGAGTGTCGGGTTCATTGCGCGATGCCCGCGAATAGGTGAGTCGCCACTCCATAGAAACATTCGGTTGTTCTGGTGCTTCCAGGGCGGGTTCACCGAAATTGAAATCGTGCGTCCCTGCAAGTTGTCCGGAGAAGAGCTGGCGTTCAACATATCGGAGGCGGACACTCCGCATATCTGTGTTTCTATCGGCATTGAAGCCTTCCCATGTTCGGGTTTCATCTTCAGCCGTATGGGTGAAAAGTGTCCGTAGACTGGTCCGATGTTCCGGTGAGAAGCGGAGACTCGTGTTGAGGACAGTCCCCCACTCTACCTCGTTATCACTTTGTTCAATGTTGTACGAGGTTACAGGTGAAAGTGTCTCGTTGAGCCCAATGCGGAAAGCGTTGCGAACCTGTGTGCCGTAACCGTGGCTGTTGCCGTAGGAGATGACACCTAAGTAACCGAACTGTTTACCAAAAATAGTATTGCTATTGCCGAGGCTGAATTTATAGCCTTGATTGATAGGCAAAGCCTGTCGTTCTGGCGACCAGACGTTTTCAAACGATTGTCCGAACGCTTGAATCTGCGCAGGTGTAAAGCCAGCGAGTGTGAAACGTCCACGCTCTCGGATCGGAACATCGGCTGCTTCTTCTCGAATGATATTCGGGAGTTCACGCGAACCGTCATCAAACCCCAAAAAGTCAAAGTCGCCACCTGGGTAAGTCAAACCCTCTTCCCCGGTTGCCTGTGTGTTAAAACCGGTTGACATGGATAAGGACATCGTCAACTCTTCAGGAAAATCTTTCGTAAATACTTGGACAGAGCCGCCAGCGAAACCGCCGGGTTGGTCAGGTGAGAAGGTCTTTACTGTCTGTAGACTCGCCAGGAGGCTTGCCGGGAAAATATCCATCGGTACAACCCGCCTGTTCGGTTCAGGACTCGGAATCTCGACATTATTCAGGAGTGTGTTACTGTAGCGTTCTCCCAACCCACGTACAAATACATAACGTCCACCAACGATGCTGACACCTGTCACACGTTTAATAGCCTCACCCGCGGACGATGCAGGAAGTCGGCTAATTTCTTCCGTACTAATGCTGTCTTCAATTTGGGAGCTGCGCATCCGTTGTTCAAGCAACCCACGCTCACTGGATTGACTCAGTTGGACCGGCATCTTGATCGCATCCAGTTTTACGACTTGCGGCACCAGTAAAACTCGAAGGGACTCCGGTATTTCCCCCGCTTTTATTTCAAGATCGGTAACGACATAGGTATTATAAAAGGGCGCGCTTGCATGGATTTTATAAGTACCGACCGGTAATTCCAGTGAAAACGCACCTGTTTCATCGGTTTTGCTTCGCAGTGAGAATCGGATCTGACTATCAGCAACCCGAATTGTTACTGCGGCTACCGGCAACTCGGTGTCGCTATCTACAACAATACCTGTTATTTGGATGCGCTGTTGCGTTTCATGGTTATCGGCACCTACTTCGCAGAATGTGAGTCCTGTACCGATTAACAAAAGCAACAGGTATCCGATACGAAATCGTCCACCGAAGCGTGGAACCTGCAAACCCATATTAAGAAGTCCTCTCATTTTATCTTTTTTTAGAGTTACCAGTTAAGAAAGAGTCCTCTTTAACTGGCCACTGGTGACTGGTGACTGGTCCACACATTTCTATTCTCAACGTTGTTCCAATAGTAAAAAAATTATAATCTCCGAATGCAACAAAAATGTGTGTTTTTTTTGTCAAAAAATAGTAATAGTTGCCAGCACTCAGTACAATTTTCTCTCACTGCGAGGCATGAAAAATCTTTCGGTTATCAGTTTTAGGAGCTTCCAGTTTCCAGTTTTCAGAAAAGAGGGTGTTTTTGCTTGGGTGTTTCCCCGTGATTAATAAAAGCCCTTCTTAACTGGCCACTGGTTACTGACCACTGGTTACTGATACACTGATAACTATTATCCTTGATATTTTCGTCTATAGATTCTATAATAATAATTGAGTGTATGTTATTCGGTTGTGTGGGAGGTAGATCAGTGATAACCGAGCTGCTTCGCAAAAGCATTCACTTATCAGGGCTCATCCTGCCGGTTATCTATCTCTTCTTAGATAAACCGACTATGTTGGTCTTAATGGGGATACTGACGGGTTTCGCGCTTGCCGTGGAATTGGTGAAGTGGCTCTCTCCACCTTTCGGCGAGTTCTTTTTCCAAATTTTCGCTTCCCTCCTCCGCACGCACGAGCGTAAAGGGGCGATAACAGGCGCGACCTACTATCTCATTAGTACGTTCCTATGTATTTTCTTATTTGCTAAGACGCTTGCTATTGTCTGTATTTTTTTTATGATATTAGGGGATATGGCAGCCGCGTTGGTGGGTAAAAAATGGGGTAGGACGAAACTCCTCGGTCCAAAGAGTTTGGAGGGGAGTGCGGCGTGTTTCATTGTTTGTGTCGCAATCGCTTTAGTGAAATTAAACCCTGTTATAGCAATCGTTGGTGCCTTGGTCGCTACAATCGTGGAACTCATTCCGTTCCCAATTGACGACAATCTCACGGTGCCACTCATTTCCGGGGCAGTGATGCACTTTCTGATGTACCTTCTAATGTAAGGGAGCCGTCAGAGGAATGGTTATCAGTTATCAGTTCTCGGTTATCAGTTAAGAGCCACCTTGTGGCAGTCATATTGACTGTATCCACCACAGAAACCCTCTTTAACTCTCACTGCGAGGTAAACTGAAAGGTTTTTTCATGCCTCGCAGTGAGAGAAAAACCGAACTGACAACTAACATTATGGCACATATCAAACTTGAAAATGTTGTAAAACGCTTCGGCGATGTCGTCGCTGTTAAAGATTTTAACCTCGAAATTGCGGATAAAGAGTTCGTCGTTTTTTTAGGACCTTCCGGCTGCGGCAAAACCACAACACTCCGCCTCATCGCAGGCTTAGAACACCCTGAAGAAGGCGACATTTTTATTGATGGACAGCGCGTCAACGATCTCTCCCCTGCGGATCGGGACATCGCTTTTGTGTTTCAATTCTACGCGCTCTACCCGCATCTAAAAGTCTACGATAATATCGCTTTTCCACTCAAAGCGGTGAATGTCTCAAAGACGGAGATTAACACACAAGTCAAGCGGGTTGCGGAAATCCTACAAATATCCGACATGTTGAATCGGAAGCCGAGCGTTCTCAGTGGTGGTGAGATGCAACGGGTTGCACTCGGACGGGCAATGGTGCGCCAACCCAAGGTTTACCTCCTTGATGAACCGATGGCAAATTTAGACGCAAAGATGCGTGTGGATACGCGTGCCGAAATTAAACGGCTCCAACATGAAATTGGCGCGACGACCATCTTTGTAACGCACGACCAAGTTGAAGCGATGTCGCTTGCAGACAGAATCGCTGTGATTCATCTTGGGGTGCTACAACAAATTGGCACACCGGACGAAGTCTACAACAAGCCACAAAGCCTTTTCGTCGCAGGGTTTATGGGAATGCCCACCATGAACCTCCTCGACGCGGAACTCACGCACCAGGAAGGGGAATCTGTTCTACGCCTCAGTCATACCGATGTTCATCTACGACTCTCTCCAGAACGACAGGCGTGTATCACTTCAGCAGCACAAGAAAACGGCTTGGTGTTTGGCATTCGTCCTGAACACATCAGCGCTGCGCGTCAAGCGAATGAACATAATATTTCTGCACATGTGCATCTCATTGAACCACTCGGCGCAGTGAATATTCTTGACATCCGGCTCGGTACGCATTCGGAGACACAAGACCCGATCCTACTTCGGGTTAGAACACATCCGACGTTTCAGGTTGCGGTAGGGGATACGATCTGGTTAGATTTTGATGAAGCGGAGATGCATCTCTTCGACCGAGAAACAGAACAAGCAGTTTGGTAATTCCGCTTAGGTTAGAAGATCAGCGATTCAGACGAAAAAGGGGAAGTATGAAGATACCGTGTCGCTTGGCGGCTTTCGACTTAGATGGCACACTACTCAGTAGTGATCATACATTATCACCAGAAAACCGAGATGCGCTTCGGGCATTAGCAGCGAACGATATTCTCGTCGTATTAGTATCGGGAAGGATGCACCGTTCTATTCAACCCATCAGCGATCAGATCGGGCTTGAGAATCCGATCATCTCTTATAACGGTGGGATGGTGCGACATGCTACGACCGCTGAGGTCTATCACCACACGCCTGTTCCAGCAGATTACGCCATGGCGGTTGTCAATGACTGCATCGAGCAAGGTCTACATCTTAACTTCTGTCTGAACGACGAACTCTATGTCGCGGAAAAGAACGCGTGGAGCGACCTTTATGAAACACGAACGGGGGTGCCTGCTACGCCTGTCGGGGACTTACGCGAGTTAGCAGGCGAAACACCGACGAAGTTGCTCATCATCCATACGCCTGAAAAGCTGCAACCGCTCCTAAGCAGTTTTCAAACCAATTACACACGGAAACTTTACGTTACGCAAACCCAAGCAGAATATATTGAATTTATGAATCCGGAGGTTACGAAGGGGCGCGCGCTCTCAGCTCTCGCCAATCGGTTTAACATTTCCATGGATACAGTTGTTGCTTTCGGCGATAGTTATAATGATGAAAGTCTACTCAAAACGGCGGGTTTCGGGGTCGCTATGGCAAACGGAGTACCACCGATCCTGGCGTGTGCCGATTATACCACCACAACAAATGACGATAACGGGGTTGCGAAGGCGGTTTGGGATTTGATTCTCTGACGCAGTAAAATCTAATTGCCGATAACATGCTTTCAAGACGTATAAATCTCTCCACCTATCGGTTATTGTCTGACATTTACATCGTGGAACTTCGTATAAGGAAAATCCGCAACAAGGATATAGGAATTTCCCTCCTGTTTCAAGTTCATCTTAACAGAGTTGGCTGAAAATTCAAAATACTTTGCCAGCACCTCCGCTAATTCATGATGTAACCTTGTCATAACCCGGTCATCAACCTGCTCGAGCCTGTCCTGTGTGATGACCAATTTTAGGCGCTGTTTGGCGATACTGCTCGATTTCGGCTTGCGCCCGAATAATTGTTTGATGCTGATACTCATCAGAAGACTCCTTACTTCTTTTTCTTGAACCAGTTCATGATGTTGTTCAATAAACCTTTTTGCGCGAAATCAGGGATCGGGATCCGCTGCCCAGTGAGCCGTCGTGCAATCCGCATATACGCCTGGGCACCGGGTGAACCGTCTTCATACACCAGCGGAATTCCGCGATTTGTAGAGGTAATCACGCCACTATCTTCAGGAACAACCCCGATAAGGTCAATATTGAGGATATCCAATACATCGTCTTGATCCATCATACTGCCATTCCCGACAAGTTCGGCAGAGAAGCGATTGAGGACGAGGTTAATCGGTTCAATCCGTGCGTTTTGCAACAATCCGATAATCCGATCAGCATCCCGAATAGCAGATACATCCGGTGTTGTAACAATGATGGCTTCGTCCGCGCCTGCTGAAGCGTTCCTGAAACCGCGTTCAATGCCAGCAGGCGAATCAATGAGAACGAAATCGTGCGTAGTCCGTAGTTTGTCACAAATCGCTTTCATCTGTTCGGGTTGAATATCGTCTTTGTTATTTTTCTGAGAAGCTGCGAGCAGCATGAGTCCATCAACGCGGCGATCTCTAACGAGTGCTTTATTCAGTTCACACTGTTTCTCGATGACATCCATTGAGGTATAAACAATCCGACTCTCAAGCCCCATTACGATATCAAGATTTCGGAGCCCAACGTCTGCATCAACGACTACAACTGTTTTATCAAGGAGCGCGAGTGCCGTCCCTAAATTGGCGGTAGAGGTTGTTTTGCCGACGCCCCCCTTTCCTGATGTCACTACGATGACTCTTCCCATAACCGGAACCTCCTATGCTAAAATTTAACAAATTTTTCAACAATAATTACGTCTTCTGCCCCGATACGCGCAATTTCTGGGTAACCACGAGGTTTCTGACTGACAGTTGGACGGTGCATATAGTTGCCAATCTGAAGTTGTAAAGCGGCGAGGTCCATCGCAATAATCACAGCGGATAACCTACCATTCATTCCGGCGTAAGCACTCCCACGCAGCGTCCCTAATACGACAATATCCCCACCGGCTCTCACTTCACTTCCCGAATTGACATCGCCATAAATAATAAGGCTCCCTTGGGGAAATTCCTCCGTTTGACCAGAACGGATTGTGTGCGGGACGATCCGAGAGGGTTCGCTATCTCGTGAGTCGCGGCTATCCGTCGCGGGTGTAATCGTATGCATTGTCGGTGCAGCGGCTATAGGTGCCGAGACCGGTGCCTCAGTGACTTCAACACCACGTACGGTGAGATCGTAGGTCTCCTGTAACTTTGATCTTAAAAGCGAGATCTCCTCCTCTTCCAAGACTGGACATTTAAGAACGATTTGCACAGATGTACCCGATAAAGACCGATTCATGCGGGATATCTCCTGCTGAATCGCTTCCTCAACTTCCGCTATAGATAGGTGAGGCTTGATAATCAGATGCAAGCCGTCCCTATACGCTCTAAGTGCCACAATAGGATTTGCCATTTGATATTCAGTCTCAACTTTGATATGACCGACGGTGTTCCGTCAATCGCCCAAATATTTCGATCGCAACGTTGTGTTTAGTCCGAAGCCCCTGCCAACTGTGCTAAAACGTAAGGTCCTTCAGGAATTACAGCAATTTGGACATCTTCCCCGTATCGTGTCAAGATTTCTTCAATGCCGTCCTGCGCGCTTTTCAGTGGATGCACGAACAATTTCGACCGTTGATGGTATGGGATACCATCGGTATAAAAATATATATCTGCTTTCCGGGCAACCTTTGCCAATTCCTCGAGTTGCCATTGGTCAATGACAAAGTTCGCAGGGTTGTAAAGCCCTTGCACAAACGCAGTTAAATCATCGGTCTTAAAAATTAGGTCAGTAAACGGTTTGCTGCCAATCCCTTCGCTGCACGCCGCAACAAGCAAGATACTACCGCCTTGTTTGACAATCTCGACAGCCGTTAGTAAACCTTTGACGGCCTGGTAAAACGTCGCGTCCAAAGGGTAACCTGCACTAGAGACGACAACCGCATCGGCTGGCGCGGGGAGTGTAACCTTTGCCTGCTTTTCGACGAATTGCGCACCGACACGGTGAGATTCAACCATGTCGCCCGCGAAAACCCCTGTTATTTGGCGCTGCTTATCAATGGCAACGTTCAGATTGAAATCGACACCTGCCATCAAAGCGATTTCGGTCGCTTCTATGTGAAACGGATTCCCATCGAGGATGCCGACTGCCGACTTCGGATGTTCCATGAGTTCGGGTCCATGCATCACCTTCATTGTCTCAATAGAGGCAACCCCTGGACAGACGGCTTTTCTGCCGCCAGAATATCCTGCCATTAGATGGGGTTCAATCAATCCGGTGGTAATTTTCAGATCCGATTTGAGGTAGGTCTTGTCAATGTAAACCGGTGTTCCGTTTCGGGTCTCGCCTAAATACCCGTGATTTTCTGGCTCCTGGGAAAAATGGTTTAGGATACAGTATGAATCCATTATATCTTGCCCAACCATTTGTGCCAGTTCTTCGCCTTCGTTAGGACGGTGGATACCCGTTGCGATGAGGATCGTAATTTTCTCGCGTGAGATGCCGACTTGTTCAAGTGTTTCCAACAGTGGCGGGAGGATGACTTTATTCGGTACAGGACGGGTTACGTCGGAAATCACAATACATGCTGACTCGCGACCTTTTGCAAGCGCAGCCAAGGGTGATGAAGCGATGGGGCGCGCAATCGCAGCGCGAACGGCACCCTCTTCATCCGGCAACGGAACGCTTTCCGAGATTTCAAGAACGCCAGCAACATTCTTGTCCGGAATCTCAATCGGTAATGTACCGGTTCCGTATCTCATTTCCACTTTCATGTCGAGATTGTCCCTTCAACCTGCTTAATAAAACGCCAAGGCGCCAATGTTTGCGCGTACCACGCGAAAATACCACTCCCTATTCCAATTATACTCCTTTTTTCCAAAGAATGCAAATTTATTTTTATTAATGTCCAGTTTTAGCGGTTTTTTTCCACTTTTTTGTCTGACCCGAACAGAAAATACAGTCTAAATTGCTTTTTGGGCATGGAATTCAGAACGCTTGACTTTTTTGGCACGGCGTGTTAAAATTTTTATGCAAGGTTTATATCTAACCAGACGTATTTCGCGCAAAATCTAAACAGAGAATGGAGAAAGAGTCATGCAACGCATTGAAATTACCACCAAACCGAACGGCGCGGGACGCAATTGGTTAGAAGTCGGTCATTTTGAAACAGACACACTCGATCGCAAGCAGTGGGTGAAAAAGAACGTACCGCATCAAGATTCAAAACTAACTGTGGATAGACAATACTCCGCCCGTGGTGAAACTATTGATTGGATCGTCATCATCCCCGACAACTATCCTTTCACGCTCGTCAAAGTCACCTACGACCGACTCAATCCAAAGGAACTTGAAGTACTCTGGTCGCCAGACGAAACACCGGAATCCGAATCCGAAACGCCGCGTGAAGACAAGATTAAACGCGCTTTTGAACTCGCCGCCGACAATGAGGAGTTGACGAACCTGCTCAAAGAACTCCTGTCAACGTGAGTTTGATAAATATTACTGTGCTTACCAGCCATAACGTTCCGGTCCCCACGGCTTCGTAACAAGTTCCTGTTTCGCCATGATCATCGTTTTGCTCGGTACATCGTCATATAAAATGACACCGGGGCCGACAACGCTATAAGACCCGATCCGCCTACCGGGCATAATTATCGCGTTCACGCCCGTACGGCAGTAGTCTCCCATATAAGTGGCATTTGCGCCGTTCGGTGGAACCTCATAACGTCCCTCTACCTGTATCGCGGTATCCGCATCATCAAATCGGAGCGTACCACAAACCGTCGCTGCACCAATATCGGTGGCACTTCCGAAAACGCCGGACATTTCACAGTAATGATAGAGATAGACCTTGTCAAACAGCACGCCTGCCATCTCGGCCCCGTGTCCAATAATACACCGGTTCCCGATAACACTACTCCCGACATCACAATAATCGCTAATTCTGCACTGGTCTCCGACGAAGATGTTTCCGTGTAAAATCGCGCCGTTTGTGATGTTATTATTCGCGCCTGCGATCAGCGTGCCGTTGACGACAACACGCGGTCCAATCACACTGTTTTTTCCCAACACGACGTGTCCATTGATCTCAGCAGCATCCGAGATTTTCGCGCCATCTGCTATTTGATCTTCTGTGACCTGTTTTGCGAGATGATCAACCAACCGATTGTTCGCTTCCAGCACGTGCCACGGCTTATCGACATCAACCAAGAAGTCCTCTGCTTGAACCGCTAATACAGTCCTTCCATCGTCCACCATCAGTTGTAAGGATTGTGCGATTTCGGATTCAGGTGGCGGCATTCCACCTACGGGTACACGTGTAACAATGCCGGGGTTTCTCAACAGATAGGTTGTCGCGCGGGTCTGAAAAGCATAAACACCACAAAGCCGATGCGAACCGCCGCGCGGATGTCCCTCAATACCGGTAAGTTTTGAGAGATCCCCATTTTCGACACGCTCCGTACCGATACTCGCGCAGAGCCAGTCGCTTGCGTCTTCATTATCAAGCGGTTGTACGAGTGCTGCAGCCTCTACGTCGGACGTACGGAACACTCTAATGAAATTACGGAGATTATCGGAGGTGGTTACGATGTCACCGTAAACCACGAGATAGGGTTGATCTTCAAGGTATTCTGATGCTGTCAATACTGCATCTGCGGTGCCGTCAAGCGAGTGCTGTGTGACAAAAACAACGTTAGGTATATCGGCAAGCGCGCCACGCACCTGTTGGGCGTAATGCCCCACTACAACGATAATTCGCTGACATCCTGCTTCGACCAAAATCTCCACAATTCGGCGAACGATCGGCTTATTGGCGACAGGGATCGTGCATTTCTGCCGAAATTCTCCGTATGGCCATACCTTACGTCCTAATCCTGCGGCGAGAACAATAGCGGTATCCATTTTAAAGTATCTCTAATTTCCTCCATGCGATATGCTGGTTCGTAAATTCTGCCAGAAACTTTACATCCGGGAACGGCGTGTCCAATTGTTTTTCATAAGGGACAACACCGATTACCGGGATATCGGTCAATTTCTCAATTTCAACTGGATTTGTCGCTTCGGCGAGTCCTGCCCGCTCCGGACGGAGTCCGTTGAGGACGATACCAGCAATTTGGATGTTAAACTGTTGTGCGAATGTAACGGTTAGGAGTGTGTGGTTTAGCGTGCCTAAACCGGCAGTAGCGACGACGAGTATAGGGAGTTGTAGCTGTTTGATGAGATGGACAACCAGAAAATCGTCTCGGATTGGCACCGCGATCCCGCCGACACCCTCTACTATCAAGAAATCGTGTCGCTGTTGCAATTCGGCGAAGGCATCTTCAATACATGACAGGTCTATTTCTCTATTTTCCATCCTCGCTGCAACGGCAGGTGCTAACGGATGCCGAAGGTAGATCGGGTTAATCAGGGAGAGATCATCATCGACTTGCGCAGTGTGCTTAAGGAACCGTGCATCGGCGGTATCGCCAGTACTAACCGGTTTCATCACACCCACATCTGTCCCCAACTGCTTAAGAGACGCAGCGAGACCACCCGCAATCACCGTTTTCCCAATTTCTGTGCCTGTGCCTGTAATAAAGATGCCTTGTGCCATATTTCGCATTATACACAAAGAACGGGTTTCCGTCAAGGATTCCGTTATCGGTTGTCGGTTAATTCTGAATCGCGGATTACACAGATGACGCGGATGACGCGGATTTTTAGATATTGCTATCTGAAACTGATCTATAATTAGTCGTTCAATGTTGAGTTTATAGGTGATCCTGTTCGTAGTAGGGCAATTCATTGCCCGTTGTTCTCACTGCGAAGCAGTGCGATAATGCAGATCGCATTTGAGCGTGTACGCTGCAAAATCGCACTACTACGAACCACCCCTCAAATTCAAAGTTGAAAGACTAAATTACCACGTTGGTCCGAAATTTCATAGTAAGGATCCGTCGGATTTTACTATAAATGTCGTTCTCTGAAAACTTATAGTAAGATTTAGAGTTAATAATAAATTAACAATATCATAATATTTCTGCGATAGGGGGTTTTGCTTGGATGTTTCTTGAGAGCGGTAGGTGGATTTTAAGAGAAGGTACGTAAGTCCTAAAAATGTTACACCAGTGTAACATTTGATGTAAATTGATTATCGGTATAAACCCAGTTGCTGTAAGGGTTTAGAGGCAATTTTGCTGTTGCTTGTCGTTTTGAAAAAAAAAATAATTTGGCGAAAAATGTAACATTTGGTTTGGTTGTCAGTAGGTCATCGGCAACGGTTTATTTTTGCTATTCGGTTTTGAGGGTGCTCATCAGAATCTACGCGTTATGTTCCTTTCATACCTTAGATATTTTTAATTAATTTGAATCCGTGTATATATGATAACAGATATAATATGAGAATTCAAATTTATTTTTTCAGGACGGCTACAAAGCGCGAGAATGCGCGTCGCATGTGGGTGAGTCCTTCTCAAATCTCGGACTACACGGATTACACGGATTTTAAGACATCCTACCCTCAAAAATCGCTTCTACATTGGGGTTGAAAACCCGTTCTACAAAAGCGTGGGAGTCATTACTGTCAAAAATTTTACATATTCTTGGCTAAGAGGTATTTGCATTGGATGTTTTCTTATGTTATGCTTAACATAGTTATATCTAATTGTTTCCGTCTGGCTGGAGAGGTTCTTGCAGCTATTCATAGGGAGGATAGTATGGGATATAGTGATGGTAGAAAACAGATGCGGCGTATCTTGAGCATAATAGATCGTCTTCAGAAATCAAGCGGCATCAGAGTCCGTGATCTGGTAGACCACTATGACGTTGATATAACGCGAATCTACGAAGACCTGAAAATTATCAAGGATTTCTACGACCTGAAAAAGGACAGAGGCACTTATTGGATTGAGTCATTTCGTCCACTGCACTGGCCCCGAATCACATCGGAAGAGAAACAAGCTTTGGAATTGGTGATTACCGCCTCGCCGCTTGCAAAAGAGCAGCGTTTTGAGGCACTGCTCAAAAGGGCCTTGGAAAGACTTGACACATCCCTTGCTGAACATATCCAATCAAAATTGGCGAAAAGTGTTCCGGTGCAACTTGAGCATGTTGATCAGGACGATGAGGGTGAAAAACATCTGCACCTCTCAGAGAATGTAGAAGACTATAGTGGTGATAATGATGTTGAGAGACACTTTCGCGTTTTGGAAGAGGCACTTTACGAGCAAAAGGCAGTTCGGGCGGTTTATCAACCCGGCGGTAAAACAGAGTTTGTTAGACACATACTGCATCCCTACGCCATCTTTTTCCGGAAATCGGATTGGTATCTTGAGGCGCGATCCAATCAATCAGAGCATACATCGCTAACTTTCAAAATCCTTCGTTTCCAAAACGTTATGCTAACGGATGAGACCTTTGAAACACCTGCAGATTTCTCATTGTCCGAAGATTTGGCATCTCGATGGGAACTCTTTAGCGGCGATCCACTCAGTGTGACACTCAAAATCGCACCGCACAAGGCGTATCTCGTTACAGAGAAGGAACGACACCGATCGCAAGAGATTATAGAACGGTGTCCAGATGGGGCTATGATTGTCCGTTATGAAGTACCGAAAGAGGAGTTTACGTTTTGGGTTTTGAGTCTTGGTGATGCGGCGGAAATCTTAGATCCACCAGAATTTCGGGCAGAGTTTCGGGAGATTGTGAGCCGGATGCATGAGGTCTATTCTGGAGATTTTGAGGTTTCTTAGTAGTTATACTAAAGTTTGGACAATTTCGTTCAGGTTTGGACCTGGTTTTCAAAGCATTTCTGATTTTTCTAAAAGTTTCTTAGGCAAACGTAATTCGGAGAAAAATAAACTCAGCTACACCAATGGCCAGTCCCGTAGGGACGGGATGTCTATAGAAACGGCATATCTACCAATTCCTAAGCCCCGTAGGGGCGGCATGTGTATTGTCTTAAAATTGTCCAAACTATAGTAGTTATAGCATGACACAAGAAAATAGGGTAATCGACTTTACTTTCCAATTTGGTCAGCATATAGGAGACGTAATGCACCTAATCTACATTGATGACCCCGGTGATGAAGGAAAAGATGCTATCTACACAAGATTGGTCAGACGCATGCAAGCTTCGCAGAATAAAGCAATAGATCGCATTCTTGAAGATCCATTTTTTAAGCAATCCGATCAGTCATATTTCATCCAGTTATCTGATTTTTGTGCTTATGCGCTACTTCGTCAAGAACATCCGATTGAATCCAAAACGAAGTATGGTCTTGACGAAGCATTCAATTTGTTAGAGCCAATATCTGAAGGAATTATCCAACCAAATCTCTAAACGAACAAAATAAAAAAAGCAGGGCCTACATCCACCGCCGAGGGAGGGTTCAGTCCTGCACAATAATAGTATAGCACTTTTTTCCCGCAAAAAGTCAAGAATTTACGAGATATTTCACTTTTTTTGAAAAAAAGACCGAATTTTCTGCATTTTTGGGTTGAATTTCTTGTTTTTGGTGTAAAACACCAATTTTATATGATATAATTAATACAAATGAAAACCAAAAGGAGGGAAACAAATGGTTAATATTGAGCAGTATGGATCAAAAATCTTAGCTGCCCATTTTGCGGCGGTGATGAAAACGGAGTCGGAGCCTGAAGAATTTAAGGATTTTGTCCATTCCTATCGAGCCGAATATCAGGACCTCAAGCGGTGGTGGGAGGATATGGATGCCTTGCGGGTAATCCGAGCTGCAGAACATTGTATTAGAAACCTGCCACCCGAGATGGAATTGTCTCCAAATCCGATTGAGAAACTGGCTGTAGGTGAAAACGGGATTATCCAATTCGCGGGAGAACCCATTGGTGAAATTTATAGTTATCACCGAACTGTCCTTCCACAAGAGATGCAAATTAAGATAGCGTATGACAGTTTGATTGAACGGTTTATGGGATTTCTGCAGCGAGAAAAATGTGCGATTCGCCTATCTGAGAATGATTTAGCAGTCCAAATCTTTGTTCCACGAATTGGTCGCAACGCTGAATTTGACCTTTCGTTTGAATGGGATGAATTTATCAAATTCGCATACTCAAGGAACGAGTTATACAAGTCGTTTGTACTCTTTGTTAATCATATTAAAATAGCGCAAACTAATCGTCCCGGTGCTGGTGTTGGATACATTCGCTTTCCACCAGTTACTAAAGAAATGGCAGAGTATCTCGCAGCATTTTATTTTGCGACACTTAAGAATCAAATTTTATACGATAGGGCCTATAGTGATAGCAATAAAGCTGTCCAAAATGCCCAAACAAAAGTGGCGGAATACAATAGTAGGTTGAATCAGTCTACGCTCACCCTCCAGAAAAAGGTTTTGAATGAGAAAAAACTGGAGGAGTGGCAGACCAAACTATCCCTAGCAAGAGATGAATTTGAAAATGTTAAACAAACCAACCAAGAGGTTTTAAATTTTAGTTTATCTGAATTGCATGAACAAATTGGAGATGAGAATTTTAAGCGTATCAAGGAACTTTCTCGTCAGTTTCATGGAAGAGGAATAGCGCAATTTGGGCCTAGTGTCAAGACTAAATCAAAAAATGGAAATATTGAAGGTACTATTGTTGATATTCTTAATGAACCACTTTCTTTACTAACTTGTCCATTGGTATCTATTAATCAGATTCCCAAATTCATGGAACGCAGAGCTGGTGATATGAAAGGTGCCAATTTCTGCTATAGTTGTGGTAAACTCTTTTCCAAGGAAGATAAAAAATATGAAGCCAACCGTTTTGTACTTGGGGACCCTTCTAAACGTCCTCAATCAGGTGGAAGTGAAACACGCCCAAATGTTTGTGGTGAATGCATGACCGTTGCTTTTGCCTGTCCTATCAAACTCACAAGTGGAGCAATTGTTGTGCAGCTTGGACCACGAGACCAGACAGATCAATCTTTTTCTTGTGAAAATCATCTAAGAATGTTGACTTTTGAAGAGTTGAATTTGGTAGCGGGACGATACCTTTTGATTAACTGTTGGGAATCTGTGAGTAGCGGTAACAGTCGCACATTGGTCTCAGAAAAGATTGGAGAAGTGCAGTATACGCTTTGGCGAGTTGCCTGTATATTTCCTGCTGCAGCATTACATCCAATGAAGTTTACACTTTTCAGCGGTGGAACTAAAATTCCACTCAAGACCCGTCACTTTGTATGGTTAAGTCTACTAAACGAAATTTTCTCACCCAACCTTGTTGTTGATCAACGTGACAATATTCCGCTAGGTCAAGCTATTCGACTAATTCAGAAAGATGAGGTGATTGATGCAATTTACAAAATGGTAACGGTGGACCCTGACAAAAAACTCGCTAATCAACTTCGGAAGACATCCTTCCGTGAAAATCGCACCCTCGAAGAACTTCGAGAGAAACATTGTACTTTACTTGAACGACTATCTGAGAAAGGAGAAAACTCTAAAATGGATCAAGCACAATTTTTCCGGCATGTTGCGGGATTGACAGGATTAACGTACGCTTTCTGTGATCTCGTTCGGAGCAAAGTCAACGATAATAAAAAGCTTGATACCGAACGTGAAGTGAAAAAGCTGCTTGAAAAAGTCGAAAACCCGAATTTCTTCAACTATGCTGCTTCTGAACCTTTGTCCGGAACACTGGCAACGATGTTCCGAAATGATGATAACTATTTCTGTTATGATGAAGCGAAAAGCCTATTAACAGAAGAGCTCAATTTAGACCTTTCGGGTCGTAAGGAAAGCATGAGTGAGAAAGGGCAGTTACAAATTTATATTTACTTTGATGATATTGTGAATGCTTACACAGTGTTATTTGAAAAGTATTATAAAAGTGTTAATGAACAGCGTAAACTGTGCTATCAATTGAAGTTAAGTTTGTACGCTAAGTTTGCGTGGTTGTTTCAGAAAACATCAAAAGGAGAATAATCGAAATGCGTACTATCAGAGCCACAACAGGACTTGAAGATCAACACAATCTTCCCCGTTTTCACTACGACATCTATGCCATTTTGGAAGGAGGACAAGAACTCTATTTCGGACATGAAACACAGGTCAATGTTAACGTCGTTGAAAAGGTAAAAATTTCACGGGTAGATGGTGAAGAAATTGAAAAGTGCTACCTGTCACCTACGAAACGGCGCGGTGTTGAAAGGCGTGTATTAATTTGGGCACCGAAAGAGAACGGCTTTCTCGGAGATAGTTTTAGATGCGGGGTTCCTCACACTTGTAGTCAACCAAAATGTCCAATTTGCCGTGTTTTCGGTGGGTTAATCACCGACCAAATTAAAGAAGAAAGCGAGAGTGAGCCTAGAAAAGCAACAACGATGATTGGTCGTTTGACGCACGGTGGTGGTGTAGCTATTCAAGTGTTGGCTCCGGAGGAAAAGCAACGAGCAATGCATCCATCAAAGCTACAACAGCAAGGTGAAGAAACACCGATGCCTTTCAAGCGCGAATATAACGAGCCCGGATTGCTGTATCCTATCTACAATCACTGTCTGAGTATGACAGAAAGCGAATTTTCTTCTGTGGCTTATGCATTTATGGGATCGTTAGCAAGGTTAGGAGCAGGTAACCCGAAAGGTCTCAAAATTTTTGAAGACAAATTGACAGGTGAGATGTCTGAACCCTGGATTGTAGTAGATAGATATCTATCGCCAATTGGGAAGCGTCCCATTGTTTCACCGTCAATCACAGTTATTGATGAAGCGCAAAAACAGTTCAAAGGTGCCGTTTTTTCAATCGGTGGGGAAAAACAGAAACCTGACAGCAAATTAATCCGCGGAAGTTTTCATAGATATATCGGGGATGCAGCAATCGTTACACTTAGCAAATGTATCGAGCAATTTGAAGCAGAGGTATTAACAAATGTGGATGCTGAAACTGATGATTAAACCGACATCAGGGTTAACATTTCGACGGATGCCATCATCTATCTTGCATATCAGTACCTACCCGTTTCTGCCACCGACAACGATGTCAGGCTTTTTACGTCGATTGAAGATGCTTGAAGTTGGGCATCTACCGGGAACCGCTGTCAAAGATCCAGATTACTATGCCTTGCCGCCCCAACTTTGTCCGCTCGGTGCCTATCCATTCGGCGGAAGTTTTACGATACATACCACAAAGAGGCAAGGAGCTAAAGCATTTAATCACAATGCTTTTTCACAACTCCGTCGTGTGAGGTTGAGAAATGATAAAAGAGACTATCAACTTCATACATGGGAATACCTTTTCACAGAGCAGCTCATCGGTTATGTGGTTTCGGAAGATGAAGAACTTTTAAGCCAATTGAGGACGGTTGAAAACTTTGGTTGCAAAATTGGCAAAGAGGGGTACGCTTTTGTGGATGGCATTTATGGACCTACGCAACTCGTTTTGGAACAAGCGCGGGTAAAACCTGATACACTCCTACCCGGAACGGCACTCATTGGCGTGCCATGTGAGGCGTTTCCGCTATACCGATACGCCTGGGGGACCGGTGCCTCCGAAAACACTAATCTTGCACACCCTGAACCAAGTTCCATTGAGGGGTTTATCCCATTTGTCGCCGGAGAGATTCACGGTGAAATTCAACTTGATTATTATACCGATGGGGACGTACATCTGCCGAAACCCTTCATTGATGAATTGTGGGAAGGAGAATCAGATGGTTAATGCAATGGATATTGTAAAAGTGGGGCGGGTCTTCTTTGAACCTGATAGTGGACCTGATGTTAAAAAAGTCATTGTGCTTACATTGGATAGTCACGTTGAAAACGTCGTCACATTGGTGAAAAATTTTAAAAGAGATTTCTATCCAGCTTTCATACAGAGTGAAGAATCCACTTACAAACTGCTAATACGCGCTGCCGAGAAACATGACAACGCAAAACCTGACACCTTCCGCGTGACTTATCGGCGTTACAAGGACGAGGAAAACGCACGTAAATCTCTCGGCTATTCCTTTGCAGGACACCGCTTTAGGGTTTCCGATCCTGATCGTTATGTAGAATTGCTTATACGGATGCACCACGAATTCTCTGTTGAGGGTATCGTCAAAGCACAAGCGGAATTCAAGACAGAGAAAGAATTAGCAGACGCAAAGTCTAAAAACTTTCCATTTGACCTCTACATCTTAGAAATGTGTGATCAGATAGAAGCAGAACTTGAGACTTACGCTTTTACAAACGATGTTCAACCGCGGGTATTTATGGATTTCCACTCGCGTCGGCGTGAAGATGGAAAAATTGAGGTCAACCCTTATCCATTTGATGACGAGGAAATCCCTTTACCACTTTTTTATTATGAATTTGACGTATGCGAAGAACATCGTCATCAAATATCTAAGGCTCTGAAAGAAAATAATCGTGAGAATGGTGTTGACTTTCTTCGTAAAATGATTGTTAACGCACACAACCAAGCGGAACGTCAACAAAAGGGGATGATTTTATGCAAAGCGCATTAGAAGCATATAAAAAGTTTACGGAATTCGATCCAAATCCGATGCAGGAAAAGCTTTTCAATCACATCGCTCCAGAAAAGAACAATCCTGCGCTTATGCTTAAAGCACCCACAGGCAGCGGGAAAACAGAGGCGGTACTCATCCCAAGTATTGAATCGGGTCGCCGACTTTTCCTCATCTTCCCTTCACGTAGCCTCGTTGATGATCAGATAAATCGGTGTGAAGAATATCTCCAGCGTGCATCAGAAAAAACTGACAGATCTTATGCGCTTGTAGTTGACAGAGGATCGGAGGCATCCCGCACCGTTTTTGAAAATGGGAAAAAATTGGAAACAGGGAGACGGCATCTCTATGATGGAGATGTTATCCTCACAACGTTCGACAAGTTCTTGTATCGATTTTTCGGTTTTGGTGAACCTAACAAGTCTTATATTTTTCCATTCCGAATTCACCACAGCAAAAAGCAAAATCTTTTCTGTTTTGACGAAGCACACGCCTATGATCAGGTTGCATTTGTTAATTTTGAACGTCTCATTAAAGCACTCTACAAAGTTGATTTGGATATGGTTGTCATGACTGCGACAATGCCCAAAACCTATCAAGCAAAATTAGATTTTTTGGATCCGGTCGACTATACTATAGGAACTGAGCAGCAAGAACTTGAGCAATGTCAGGACAGGCCTTATCCAGACAAGGCGATTAAGTATATTGCTGCACAGAAGAATGAGGTTAAAAACGAAATCTGTGCCTATGTAACCGAACACTATGAATCGGATAAGAGAATTATTGTTACTATTGAAACGGTTAAGGACCTTATCTCAGTCTATAAACACATGAAAGACCAGAACGGTGGAAAAAACATTTTCCTTTACCACGGTCGACTTACCAATGATCAACGCAAGAAGGTTTATAATAAACTAAAAAAGTGTGAAGACAACACTAACAATGAAGGTTACCTGCTTCTCACAACAAGTGCTATTGAAGTCGGATGTGACCTTGACGCGCATTTGCTTATTACTGAGTTGTGCAATCCTGATTCACTCATTCAACGCGCGGGCAGATGCAACCGCAAAGGAAAAATAAAAAATGCTGAAATCGTTGTTGTAGGTAACAAAATACACTCTTTTCTCTCTATCCTTTCCGAAGAGAAAATGGAGATATACCTTGAGAAGTTGCAACAGCAAAGTGGAAGCAATTTTAACCCGGGCGACATGCTTGAACTCATGGAATACGAACCGCATTCCGACTATAGGGCGGAAGTGCTCTTTGACATGTTATATGAATACGTCTACGAAGCACGACTGGAGAACAAACCTTTGCACGATAAAGGACTTGTGATTACGAGAAGTTTTGAACCCTCAATAACACTCACAACAAAGGTCCCCGAAGAAGAGTCAAAGCATCGACCAAGAAACGCTGTGAACGTCTCTCTCAGAAGTTGTATTGCAAGAGCAGCTGATAATGAATCTGTTAACCCAGATTTTAAGGTATATCAAAGGTATTATGATAAGTATAACGAGGAATTTAAATTTGAGCTGCTTAACAGAGGTGGAAATATCTATTTTAAAGAACTCTTTATTCAAGTTCCTGAATCCTACTTTTGTGACGAACTTGGATATGTTGAACCACCAAAAGTGTTTGAATATCGCTATACTCAAGGCTACCGACAAAATATAGCCTATAAAACAACTGATGAAAACGGCAAACCAGATATCTGGTTACACTATCTGAAAGATTTAGAGAAACCAGCATCAGAAGATATGATACAACCTCCAACTTCAAAAACAATTGATGTAGAATCCGAAAAAAGTACAGAACCTTCAGAAGGTGCCGAACAGTTGAGGCTTTTTGAAGATTGAGTAAGGAGACCACCCATGCCGATCAGCACACACATCTCACTCATACCCGAAACCGATGTAACACTTCGTCCAACGATGGGACACTACGCCCATGCAGCGTTCCTCTCTATCCTGAAAAAAAGCAATCCGGAGGTGGCTGAAGCTGTTCATGCACACGCAGCACAAAAACCTTTTACCGTTTCGCCGCTCATTGCAAAAGCGAAAAAACGAGACAACCTACTTCACATCAGAGCAGGCACCGAGTGCAAACTCCGATTCACGTTCCTTGATGACGAACTGTTTCAACACTTCGGGAAAGCCTTCTTGACACTGACGATGCCACCTATTCGCTTGGGAGAGGCAGTTTTTCAGGTGAGACAGATGGTCTCACACGCGACAGAGGCGCGAAGTTGGGGCAAAAGCGAAACCTACGCCGAACTCGTCGAATCCGCAAAAACAGATACCCGGATGAGTTTCCGTTTCTATTCACCGACCGCTTTCCGTAGGATGACTCCCCGCGGACAGAAGACCCGCAACGATGATTATGTAGATCTCGTCCGGTGCTACCAGAGTTGGGTTAACAAGTGGAACGCCTTTGCACCTATAAAACTTGATAAAACCGCAATCTTGGAATTTGTTACGGAGCATGGACAGGTGACCAGTGTCGCTGCTGAATCGAAGCGACAACACTTTGGAAAGCATATTGAATCTGGGTGGGTCGGTACCTATGCTTGTGTTTTCTATCCCGAAAATTCGCTGGATACAGAGCTGCTCCGAACCGTCAATTGCTTAGCAGCCTTTGCATTCTATTGCGGCACAGGCTATAAAACAACGATGGGGATGGGACAAACGCGGCGCGTTGATTGAAGGAGATTTCAGATGTCAGAAACCTATATTCCACTTTCGCAGGTCAACACTTACGTCTTCTGTCCGCGGCGGTTCTATTACGAATCCGTTGAAGGGCATCAGGTTGTTAATGAACATATCGAAGAAGGCAAAATCAAACACGAACACGTCCACACAGCCGTGAAGGATCGGAAAAAAGGAGATAAGACAATCTCTCGACGGCAATACCTCGCATCGGACACTTTGGGAGTATCTGGTTATACCGACCTTGTTGAGGAGAAAAATGGTATACCCTATCCAGTTGAATTCAAAAAGGCAGGGGTGGGGAATTGGTTGAACGATCAGGTGCAACTCTGTTTGCAAGGCTTGTTGTTGGAGGAGAAGACAGGCGTTTCGATTCCACACGGCTATATCTTCTACATCGGTTCTAAACGACGGCGGAAGGTCCCATTTGATAAGGAACTCCGCGAGATAACACGCGAGTACGTAGCCGAAGCACGTTCGCTTTTAGATTCCCGAAAGATTCCGAAACCGATACACGATAATCGGTGCAACGGCTGCAGCGTCCGATCCATCTGCCTACCCGATGAAGTCGCCTATCTCCATGAGTTAGATGAGCGTCCCAAACGCATCAAACCCGCACTCGGTGTTGATAATGTACTTTACGTCGATGAGCCAGGGTGCGCCATCAAAAAGACAGGTGAACGCATTCTCGTCGCCAAGGAAAACGAGGTTATCAGAGATATACCGCTCATTCATCTCGGGCAAGTCGTTATCTCTGGCAACGTTAACCTTACGACACCTGCGATGCAGACACTTTTATACGAGGGCATCCCTGTTGTGTTCCTATCGGCGTATGGTCGGTACCATGGCGCGTTGACACCGCAGGTGTCCCGAAATTCGCTGTTGCGGTGCGCTCAACATAAAGTTGCAAATCGTCCAGAGGCCTGTCTTGACCTCTCGAAAGCGTTTGTGCGCGGAAAAGTGGCGAATATGCGGATGATGCTCCAACGCCGGAAATGGCAGTCTGCAGACAGCACAGATTCTGCATTGGAACCGTTGCTTGCTAATATTAAAGCAATACAAACGATGGAAAAACGTATTGACAAGGCGACTGAACTTTCGGAGTTATTGGGCATAGAAGGGAACGCTTCTGCTGCATATTTCGGGGCATTCAACTTTATGCTCAAATCGGAGATGGGCTTTGATTTCCAACGGCGAAGTCGTCGTCCGCCTGCTGATGCGACGAATGCTTTGTTAAGTTTCGCGTATTCACTGCTGACGGCGGATCTCATCTCAGCCATACAAACGGTCGGGTTGGATCCTTATGTCGGTTTCTTTCACCAGTTGAAATACGGCAAACCGTGCCTTGCACTTGATTTGATGGAGGAATTCCGTCCCATTATTGCAGACTCTGTCGTGATTACGCTCATCAACAACCGGCGTATTAAGCCAGAGGACTTCACACAATCTCATGGGGGTTGGTATCTGAAAGAACATCGTCGGAAGGTGTTCTATGCGGCTTATGAAACTCGGAAAAATGAGACGATTACGCATCCGCTCTTCAAGTATAAACTTACATTTCGGCGTGCGATGGAGTTACAAGTCCGATTACTCGCGAAATACCTAACGGGTGAAATCGATCAATATACGCCATTGACAGTCCGATAGGACCAAAACCTATAAACCTGCAAGAAAAGTAAAAAGACTGGAAGAGCGGAAGACCGGATAGGATTCCTTTTCCCATTTCCAATCTATTATGCGGACTTTGGAAGTGACGGTTTAATGAGGAGTTACCAATGCATTACACAGTTGCTTATGATATAACCGATGACAAACGTCGAAACAAGGTCGCCAAGATTCTGAAGGATTTTGGGAGTCGTATCCAGTTTAGCGTCTTTGAGTGCAACACGGATCGACGCGCACTTCTACGCCTCCAAAACCGATTGGAGAAGGTAATCGATTTCAGTGAGGATACGATTACATTTTACCATCTCTGTGGAGCCTGTGAAAAACAGATTAACCGAATCGGAGTGAAAAAAGGACTTGACGAACAATCTTATATTGTGTAAAATTATTTCTATGATCGGAAGGGGATCGAAAAACCCTTGTCCCTCATAGAGAGGTAAAAACCCGTATGAGTTGTGCTTTTGTACTTTCATTGGTATATTTCTGGCGTTTGTGGTTACGACAAAATACCTCGCGCACAGAAGTGCCTATAATTGAGGCACGTGCGGCAAGGGTTCTGGTGGGCGGCTCTTGAAAAGAAAAGCATCTCGATTACGAGATTGAAACTTGGACTGGGACGGCGTAGACATTGGCACGCTCCTACTTGAAAAGAAAAGCATCTCGATTACGAGATTGAAACCCTATGAATTCAGCGACTTCTTCAGCGGTCGCTTCACTTGAAAAGAAAAGCATCTCGATTACGAGATTGAAACTTTATGATTTCTCGCTGGTGGCGTGATGGATAACAAGCCGCTTGAAAAGAAAAGCATCTCGATTACGAGATTGAAACCCGATCGGAAAGCAACACAGGCAGCACGGCTTCTACACTTGAAAAGAAAAGCATCTCGATTACGAGATTGAAACCCGCGTGAAGGCACGGGTTCTCGTCCGGGAAAACACCTTGAAAAGAAAAGCATCTCGATTACGAGATTGAAACTATGTTCCGAGGGGGCGGGTGCTTCCCACTCCACCGCGTCTGCCTCTTGAAAAGAAAAGCATCTCGATTACGAGATTGAAACTGATATACCTTGCTTTCCGAAGTGGGACTGTCTTTTTGAACTTGAAAAGAAAAGCATCTCGATTACGAGATTGAAACGGGGACCGAGATTCAGCGGTAGATCGATGCCTTCGTCGCTTGAAAAGAAAAGCATCTCGATTACGAGATTGAAACGATGTGGTTGCGGAGTTGACCCTCGATGATCTCAAGCTTGAAAAGAAAAGCATCTCGATTACGAGATTGAAACTAGATGAACCTATTACCTGTTCATAACGGGCTAATCTCTTGAAAAGAAAAGCATCTCGATTACGAGATTGAAACATTATGTATATGTCATAGGGATACAACCCCAGTTGTCTTGAAAAGAAAAGCATCTCGATTACGAGATTGAAACAAGGGTATGGCACGATTCGATGGCGTGCCTGCCTCTACTTGAAAAGAAAAGCATCTCGATTACGAGATTGAAACAGCAAGGCTGCGCACCGAAAAGAGGGTTGCTCGCATTGCTTGAAAAGAAAAGCATCTCGATTACGAGATTGAAACATGACGTAACGCAATTGGTTCGCACCCGCAACCGTCACTTGAAAAGAAAAGCATCTCGATTACGAGATTGAAACTCTGCGGATATTGTGAGTTCACGTTATGAAGGGGTCTATACTTGAAAAGAAAAGCATCTCGATTACGAGATTGAAACTTGAAGCCTATGAGCACGAAAAGGCACGAATCTTCGCAGCTTGAAAAGAAAAGCATCTCGATTACGAGATTGAAACGTCCACGCACAGCCACAGCTCGTCGAAGTCGCTGCCCTTGAAAAGAAAAGCATCTCGATTACGAGATTGAAACCAGGGTAAAGCGGGTTGGGTGTGCCGTCGGCGTGGTGCTTGAAAAGAAAAGCATCTCGATTACGAGATTGAAACCCTGATTTGATGCCTCGCCCGTTCAACTCTATCCGCTTGAAAAGAAAAGCATCTCGATTACGAGATTGAAACCCAGTTACAATGCCTTGTTCCCATTTTTCCGTTTTCTTGAAAAGAAAAGCATCTCGATTACGAGATTGAAACGGCAATGGTGCCACTCGGTTCGATAATTTCGTCACCACTTGAAAAGAAAAGCATCTCGATTACGAGATTGAAACTTCGCCTAATCCAAGAGGTAGGGTTTCCCAGTCGGATTGATTGTCTTGAAAAGAAAAGCATCTCGATTACGAGATTGAAACGTATCGTCGGACGGACGAGACGTACAAGGTTACCCAGCTTGAAAAGAAAAGCATCTCGATTACGAGATTGAAACCAGACTTCGTTGAGTTGTGAAAGCTGAACGGATTTCTCGCTTGAAAAGAAAAGCATCTCGATTACGAGATTGAAACATGCTGGCGAAAAGTTTTCGCCTTGGTTCGCTCCATCTTGAAAAGAAAAGCATCTCGATTACGAGATTGAAACTGAATGTGACAGGTTCGTGGATCGGTTGGTCGGGACGTTGCTTGAAAAGAAAAGCATCTCGATTACGAGATTGAAACTCTGTTGTCAAGCGTAGCCTCCGTGTTCATCGCTGCGCTTGAAAAGAAAAGCATCTCGATTACGAGATTGAAACGGAGCAGACGCTGGAGCAAACGAAAAAGGAGCATGAACTTGAAAAGAAAAGCATCTCGATTACGAGATTGAAACTCTGGCATGGTGGGCTTGCCCAAATCAAATCAGCTTTTGACTTGAAAAGAAAAGCATCTCGATTACGAGATTGAAACATAGCCTTTCCAGTATCCTCGTAGCGTTGCTTGACGACTTGAAAAGAAAAGCATCTCGATTACGAGATTGAAACGTAAATACAGTGAATTGGATACATTTTGGCAATAACTTGAAAAGAAAAGCATCTCGATTACGAGATTGAAACGGTCCTGCTCGGACGCATACCATGCACACCTTGACACTTGAAAAGAAAAGCATCTCGATTACGAGATTGAAACTCGATATAGTGTCCATTTTCGTCGCGGTCGTAGTTCAGCTTGAAAAGAAAAGCATCTCGATTACGAGATTGAAACAAGACCAACGGCTTTTGTGCAATGACGCACGACTCTACTTGAAAAGAAAAGCATCTCGATTACGAGATTGAAACTTCGCGCGGCGTTCCGCAATGGCGAAAGGTTAGGGAATACTCTTGAAAAGAAAAGCATCTCGATTACGAGATTGAAACGGGATACGCTCCCCGCGTGCGTTTCTACTTTTTTGCGCTTGAAAAGAAAAGCATCTCGATTACGAGATTGAAACCATAAATGACACAGGGGGACATCTAAAAACTCCTTTGCTTCTTGAAAAGAAAAGCATCTCGATTACGAGATTGAAACCCATGTTCGCTACATCCTGCCATTTAAATTTTTCGGCAGCTTGAAAAGAAAAGCATCTCGATTACGAGATTGAAACTCTTAAGTTCTGTACGACTGCCATATTTCACCTCGCCCGACTTGAAAAGAAAAGCATCTCGATTACGAGATTGAAACCCCAGGGTATCTCACGGTAACATTTTCAACAGCACACTTGAAAAGAAAAGCATCTCGATTACGAGATTGAAACATGATTGGTGTCATGGCGTGGGTAGGTAAAAGTCTATCTAACTTGAAAAGAAAAGCATCTCGATTACGAGATTGAAACAAACCTTTATAGACCTTCTGGGTGTCGGGGTCATAAACTTGAAAAGAAAAGCATCTCGATTACGAGATTGAAACGATATAAGGCGTATTCCAGCGTCCGCGCTTATCAAACTTGAAAAGAAAAGCATCTCGATTACGAGATTGAAACGGGTTGTGCCAAGTTGTTCCAAAATGAGAGAACCCTTGATCTTGAAAAGAAAAGCATCTCGATTACGAGATTGAAACAGATCAGCAGCTTCAGCAAGGTCGGGGTATAACGCTACCTTGAAAAGAAAAGCATCTCGATTACGAGATTGAAACTGCAATGACCCTTGCGGTCGCATTACCACTCGGAATCTTGAAAAGAAAAGCATCTCGATTACGAGATTGAAACTTGGCAGGGGGGCAACGATGAGTAAGGCACGCGATACTTGAAAAGAAAAGCATCTCGATTACGAGATTGAAACAAAAAAGGTCAAGTAAAATGGCAGATTTCCGTGACGATCTTCTTGAAAAGAAAAGCATCTCGATTACGAGATTGAAACGATCATATCCATGTCGTCAATGATTGCAACATCGCCACTTGAAAAGAAAAGCATCTCGATTACGAGATTGAAACTTTCTAATAGACTTGAACTATCAGATAGACTTGGACTATTAGCTTGAAAAGAAAAGCATCTCGATTACGAGATTGAAACTGAGTAGATACGTATTCTCTGTATTCTGAGACCACTTCTGACTTGAAAAGAAAAGCATCTCGATTACGAGATTGAAACCATGATTACCAAAACCAATGGTGCTTGTCGGAATCGCTTGAAAAGAAAAGCATCTCGATTACGAGATTGAAACATGATTGTAGATTCGCACTTCCGCCACTACCTATACCCTTGAAAAGAAAAGCATCTCGATTACGAGATTGAAACATTGTGAGAAGGATGGCATTGTTACGCGATGCCAACTTGAAAAGAAAAGCATCTCGATTACGAGATTGAAACCGCAATGGGAGTATCGGGTGGAGTGCATCCGCATCCACTTGAAAAGAAAAGCATCTCGATTACGAGATTGAAACGGGATTTCGTGCAGTCTTACGGCGATTGTGAGATGACTTGAAAAGAAAAGCATCTCGATTACGAGATTGAAACAGCCGATAGACACCCGTCATCGGTTTCAAGACTGGACTTGAAAAGAAAAGCATCTCGATTACGAGATTGAAACGCGCGTCTCCTCATCTGCATCGGATGCCTCAGCACCCTTGAAAAGAAAAGCATCTCGATTACGAGATTGAAACACGGACGTATAGTATCCGTGCCAGACAGCTAACTCTCTTGAAAAGAAAAGCATCTCGATTACGAGATTGAAACTCCAAGACTTGTAATCATGCACGTGATGTGCAAGGCTTGAAAAGAAAAGCATCTCGATTACGAGATTGAAACATAAAAATTACAGGAGTTGACAGACCTGCCAGATCAGGCTTGAAAAGAAAAGCATCTCGATTACGAGATTGAAACTTGAAAATCCTCCAAATTAAACTTGAAATCAAGCCAACTTGAAAAGAAAAGCATCTCGATTACGAGATTGAAACGTTATCTTGATAAATGGGTGTATCCGAACCTTATGAAGCTTGAAAAGAAAAGCATCTCGATTACGAGATTGAAACGTGAATTAGCGAAGCGGTTTACGACGGCGAAGGTTGCCTTGAAAAGAAAAGCATCTCGATTACGAGATTGAAACTTTGTCTACAGCATACTCAAGATACCAGCCATCTGTGTCTTGAAAAGAAAAGCATCTCGATTACGAGATTGAAACGCTGAATTAATACACTCCGCTGAACACGATCTGGGGGCTTGAAAAGAAAAGCATCTCGATTACGAGATTGAAACGAGTTGGCTAAAGACGGATACGGTGATGTCGGTGAACTTGAAAAGAAAAGCATCTCGATTACGAGATTGAAACAAACTCGTGTGCCTTCGCTTCGTCAATCAAGCCGACTTGAAAAGAAAAGCATCTCGATTACGAGATTGAAACTCAATACCGGCTTCTTCGCGAAGTTCACGCATCGCTGCGCTTGAAAAGAAAAGCATCTCGATTACGAGATTGAAACTGAACGGAATTTTCTCGTCATTGAGCGATTTCTCGACTTGAAAAGAAAAGCATCTCGATTACGAGATTGAAACCGTATTTTGGATCATAACGCCTGAAAAATCTTCAGGTAAACTTGAAAAGAAAAGCATCTCGATTACGAGATTGAAACAGCATAGTTTTCAACATCTTCAACGGAATCCCATGAGCTTGAAAAGAAAAGCATCTCGATTACGAGATTGAAACGACAGAATCTGCACAATTGCCTCATTACGTCCACCAGCTTGAAAAGAAAAGCATCTCGATTACGAGATTGAAACGCTACTTGGATAAGTGGACGTTCCCGAACCTTGCCCATTTTCTTGAAAAGAAAAGCATCTCGATTACGAGATTGAAACGGTATTACTTCGACTTGCAGCGGGGCGACCGGTGCCTTGAAAAGAAAAGCATCTCGATTACGAGATTGAAACAAGGTTGGCTGCCGTCAGTGCGATATCTGTGCTGAAGAGCCTTGAAAAGAAAAGCATCTCGATTACGAGATTGAAACGAGTATCCGTTGCATGTGTCTGTTTGGGTGTTGAATCTTGAAAAGAAAAGCATCTCGATTACGAGATTGAAACCATGCTGGATGTGTCGTCAAGCATTAGCTCACTGTCCTTGAAAAGAAAAGCATCTCGATTACGAGATTGAAACCTACGTCGCGTTGGGCTTGCCAAGTATCCTGTACAAAGCTTGAAAAGAAAAGCATCTCGATTACGAGATTGAAACAAACTGCGCTGACTACGTCTGTGACGTGAATGAAGTACTTGAAAAGAAAAGCATCTCGATTACGAGATTGAAACTGTAAAAAACTGGATTGCCTGTATGATTTCGGGTGGCTTGAAAAGAAAAGCATCTCGATTACGAGATTGAAACTGCCGGGCGAGGGTGCTGAAGTCCGAACCAGCATCTCTTGAAAAGAAAAGCATCTCGATTACGAGATTGAAACTCTTTGTGTGTCCACTGCTCTTTTGGTTGGCTTCTCAAGCCTTACCTTGAAAAGAAAAGCATCTCGATTACGAGATTGAAACAGCAGAGAGTTCGCCTCGTAAGCCGTAGAAACCGCAAACTTGAAAAGAAAAGCATCTCGATTACGAGATTGAAACCTGTTAAAATTCACACGGGCTTGTTGAAAGTTTCCCTTGAAAAGAAAAGCATCTCGATTACGAGATTGAAACCTTATGACGCGCTCCTACAGGAACAGTTAGATAAACTTGAAAAGAAAAGCATCTCGATTACGAGATTGAAACTCTGAGTTTCGGATACCAAGTGTTCAGGAAACAAGTATCCTTGAAAAGAAAAGCATCTCGATTACGAGATTGAAACAGTGCATCGTGCGGGCAGGGAATTCACCCATCGGTGAACTTGAAAAGAAAAGCATCTCGATTACGAGATTGAAACGGATAGTCCGTAGCATCATAAGTAACCAGTCCTTGACTTGAAAAGAAAAGCATCTCGATTACGAGATTGAAACTTATCGACTAATTGATGTTCCATTTCGTTCATGTTGACTTGAAAAGAAAAGCATCTCGATTACGAGATTGAAACGAGGTTTGGGCGCAAACGGGGAACACTCAAATCATACCCTTGAAAAGAAAAGCATCTCGATTACGAGATTGAAACAAGGTCCCTATATCGACATAAAAATCGCCTTCCGGTGCCCTTGAAAAGAAAAGCATCTCGATTACGAGATTGAAACCAGGTTTTGTAAATCTTTTCAATTTTCTCACCTCCTTTTACTTGAAAAGAAAAGCATCTCGATTACGAGATTGAAACGATAAAGCCACTCGCGAAAGAGCAGATACCACTTACGCTTGAAAAGAAAAGCATCTCGATTACGAGATTGAAACTTTTCTCGTTTTCATGATTTCTCCTTGATTTCCCTCTCCCTTGAAAAGAAAAGCATCTCGATTACGAGATTGAAACCGGCGTGCCGTCTGCAATCACATCGAATTCTTCATCCTTGAAAAGAAAAGCATCTCGATTACGAGATTGAAACGTGCCGCGATAGGAGGACCCCCCTTACCCATTTGACTTGAAAAGAAAAGCATCTCGATTACGAGATTGAAACTTAGAAAAGTTCCGGGCGTTCACGGAGCGGTATAGCGGTAAGAAAGCTTGAAAAGAAAAGCATCTCGATTACGAGATTGAAACGTGAAATGTGTGTTGGTTTAATTTCAGACTGAAATTGACTTGAAAAGAAAAGCATCTCGATTACGAGATTGAAACGGTGCAAATCGCGAGCGCCATGTTCAGACACAAGAGCGCTTGAAAAGAAAAGCATCTCGATTACGAGATTGAAACAAAATTCAAGAGGGTTGCATCGTTCCACTTGACTTCGCTTGAAAAGAAAAGCATCTCGATTACGAGATTGAAACTAAATTCGAGGGATATTGAGGCTGCTATCCGTGCTGCTTGAAAAGAAAAGCATCTCGATTACGAGATTGAAACTAACCCTTGTTTCCTAAGGACCACAGCATGCCCCAGACTTGAAAAGAAAAGCATCTCGATTACGAGATTGAAACTGAATAATCCGAAAGCGAAGGGGACAATCAAGCCGACTTGAAAAGAAAAGCATCTCGATTACGAGATTGAAACCATATTTACAAACATCTGCGCGTCTTGGAAACGGGTTTGTCTTGAAAAGAAAAGCATCTCGATTACGAGATTGAAACCAAGTTCAAATTCGTTGGCGTGTCGCCACTTGTTGGCTTGAAAAGAAAAGCATCTCGATTACGAGATTGAAACCAACCTTCAACAGAAAGATGACGCACTCGAAGCATTGGACACTTGAAAAGAAAAGCATCTCGATTACGAGATTGAAACTTTGCGACGGACTTTATCATCGTTGATCTGTTCAATTTTATCTTGAAAAGAAAAGCATCTCGATTACGAGATTGAAACAGAGGATAGCAGCCGTCCAAGAAAAACAGGTCTCCATTCTTGAAAAGAAAAGCATCTCGATTACGAGATTGAAACGGTAATAACGCCTTCGGAGCCGTCCGTATAATTTACTTGAAAAGAAAAGCATCTCGATTACGAGATTGAAACAGGAATGGGGTGAAGCGATAGGCGATAAAGTCTATCCTTGAAAAGAAAAGCATCTCGATTACGAGATTGAAACGTACTGCCGCCATCTCGATTCTACATCGTTATAGGTCTTGAAAAGAAAAGCATCTCGATTACGAGATTGAAACAGCGGCGTTTTTCAACGTCGATTTGCTTTACATGTGCTTGAAAAGAAAAGCATCTCGATTACGAGATTGAAACTCAGAAACACTAACTGTAGAACTGGCAACTCTTACACTTGAAAAGAAAAGCATCTCGATTACGAGATTGAAACTCATCATCATCGCCGTCTGGGATTTCGGGATCATCACCCTTGAAATCAAAAGTATCTCGATTACGAGATTGAAACATGAGTGCCGATCTCTGCGTCAGCACGGGTGGTGCTGTACTTGAAATCAAAAGTATCTCGATTACGAGATTGAAACCTTGGAGTTGGATCGGTCGCCAGACGGCATAATCCTCTTGAAATCAAAAGTATCTCGATTACGAGATTGAAACTCGAACATGGATGGCGTTTTATGTTTCGTCCGCATTCTTGAAATCAAAAGTATCTCGATTACGAGATTGAAACTATGCTCGTTTCTGTTCCATCATCAGGGTCAACTAATTTGCTTGAAATCAAAAGTATCTCGATTACGAGATTGAAACGTAGATAGCGGTGCGCTGTTCGTCTGATAAAGGCTTAACTTGAAATCAAAAGTATCTCGATTACGAGATTGAAACCTTGGAGTTGGATCGGTCGCCAGACGGCATAATCCTCTTGAAATCAAAAGTATCTCGATTACGAGATTGAAACGAATTGATTATCCAAGATGCAGAAAGGTCTATAGCCACAACCTTGAAATCAAAAGTATCTCGATTACGAGATTGAAACAAATGAGGATCGTAACCGGTAACGAACCTTCCAACATTACTTGAAATCAAAAGTATCTCGATTACGAGATTGAAACGAGTTAGACTTGCCACGATCTTTGAATAATGATGACGCTTGAAATCAAAAGTATCTCGATTACGAGATTGAAACAAGAAACCGCCCATCCCGATACCGGCAGCATTCCACTTGAAATCAAAAGTATCTCGATTACGAGATTGAAACGGTGCTACTGACAGGGATAACTTTTGAAGTATACACTTGAAATCAAAAGTATCTCGATTACGAGATTGAAACCGGAGGCTTAGTCGAATCCTGAGAGACGGTTTGCTGCCCTTGAAATCAAAAGTATCTCGATTACGAGATTGAAACAAACCCGTTGGAGGTGTGGTCGGGCCGGGGAATATACTTGAAATCAAAAGTATCTCGATTACGAGATTGAAACTTTGTGGTTCGCATTTCTCACATCAAAGTTTGAGAACTTGAAATCAAAAGTATCTCGATTACGAGATTGAAACAATTTTATTTCAGAAGTCATATTGAGTAAAACATAAAAATGTAGTAAAATAGTGGAATAAAAGGCGATCCTTTATGTCCCTTTATTTCCACTTTTGATAGTCACTTACTTTATGAGAGGTGCTCTTATGACGGTCTCCGAGTCCGAAAAGTCTCCGAGATACAACGGTATTCCGAAGCAGGTTTCGCGTAAGGATTTTAATCGTTATATCTTGCCACATCTGAAGAAACGTGTTAAAGGTCCAAAGCCGAAACTCTCTTTCTACAAGATATTCAACTACATTCTCTATGTTTTGCATACGGGTATTCAATGGGAGCAACTCCGAACACGGCGGAATGAACTCCATTGGTCTAATGTCTATAAATGGCATCATCGCTGGTCAAAAGATGGCTCGTATCAGAACCTCTTTGAAGCGTCGGTTATACACTTGCTTGATACGGATCAACTTGATACGACACACCTTCACGGTGATGGTTCAAACACCGTCGTGAAAAAAGGGGCGACGGTATCAGCTACTCAGGACACAAACATCAGAAAGGCGAAAAAGAGTTGACGCTCACCGATAATCATGGGTTCATCATAGGACCGATAACGCTGAAACCCGTCAACGCACATGATACAACGATTTTGCCCGAAGCCCTGAGTGATATAATCGCTTTTAGCAAACGTATTGGCATGGATCTTTGCGGTTCGGCTCTGACACTTGATTCTGCCTTTGATTCTAAGGTGAATCATAAACTTATTAGAGGACACGGGTTGAGACCCGTGATTTATCCTAACCGTCGCAATGCTAAAGAACCTATTGTCATTGCGCGTAAGTTCCGTTGGTTTGACAAAAGGATATACAAAGACCGATATAAAGTTGAGCGAACTTTCGGGTGGCAAGACACTTACCGAAGACTTGCCCTGAGCTATGATAAACTCAAAGAGACCCGTCTGGGGTTTCGTCATCTCGCATATTCAATGATTAACTTTCGTATAACTTTCAACCATTCATAGCGCGTACTCGCTATGAGTTC
>PYJC01000058.1 GCA_003635255.1 Candidatus Poribacteria bacterium
AAACATAAAAATGTAGTAAAATAGTGGAATAAAAGGCGATCCTTTATGTCCCTTTATTTCCACTTTTGATAGTCACTTACTTTATGAGAGGTGCTCTTATGACGGTCTCCGAGTCCGAAAAGTCTCCGAGATACAACGGTATTCCGAAGCAGGTTTCGCGTAAGGATTTTAATCGTTATATCTTGCCACATCTGAAGAAACGTGTTAAAGGTCCAAAGCCGAAACTCTCTTTCTACAAGATATTCAACTACATTCTCTATGTTTTGCATACGGGTATTCAATGGGAGCAACTCCGAACACGGCGGAATGAACTCCATTGGTCTAATGTCTATAAATGGCATCATCGCTGGTCAAAAGATGGCTCGTATCAGAACCTCTTTGAAGCGTCGGTTATACACTTGCTTGATACGGATCAACTTGATACGACACACCTTCACGGTGATGGTTCAAACACCGTCGTGAAAAAAGGGGCGACGGTATCAGCTACTCAGGACACAAACATCAGAAAGGCGAAAAAGAGTTGACGCTCACCGATAATCATGGGTTCATCATAGGACCGATAACGCTGAAACCCGTCAACGCACATGATACAACGATTTTGCCCGAAGCCCTGAGTGATATAATCGCTTTTAGCAAACGTATTGGCATGGATCTTTGCGGTTCGGCTCTGACACTTGATTCTGCCTTTGATTCTAAGGTGAATCATAAACTTATTAGAGGACACGGGTTGAGACCCGTGATTTATCCTAACCGTCGCAATGCTAAAGAACCTATTGTCATTGCGCGTAAGTTCCGTTGGTTTGACAAAAGGATATACAAAGACCGATATAAAGTTGAGCGAACTTTCGGGTGGCAAGACACTTACCGAAGACTTGCCCTGAGCTATGATAAACTCAAAGAGACCCGTCTGGGGTTTCGTCATCTCGCATATTCAATGATTAACTTTCGTATAACTTTCAACCATTCATAGCGCGTACTCGCTATGAGTTCTATTATAAATTCATATTGGTGATGGACAGAAATTAGGGAGAATTCCAATGGTCAACGATAATGTCGAATTGATTCACAGGATTTTGTCAGGTGACGATGTGGCATTTAGCGTCTTAGTCCAAAATATCAAAGACGTGTTCATGCGTTGATATGGCGGAAAGTTGGTGATTTTCACATTGCTGAAGAAATTACGCAAGATGCTTTCCTCTAAGTGTAAGTGGAGTCGTGATACAGTTTTTTCAACTTTTTTTCTCGTCATGCAACACTTCGTCCTTTAAATTACGTCATTAATTAGTAACAGCAGTTCGATTAGTAACAGCAGTTCGATGGTCGCGCGTTATAGTAAAACCTATAATTAATAGGGCACTCTCAAACAGTCTGAATACCTATAACAGGCATTCAGACTGGCACAAACTAAAAGTTTATGCTACAAAAATGTCTTATTTATGGGTTTCACGATAAAACCACGCAGCTGTATTCTACGTAGGAGAAATTTGATGAAAAACGAAGATGCGCAATTGGTTGACCAATTCTTGACAGGCGACGAGCGTGCGTTCACCACGCTGATAAAAAAATACAAGAAAAGCGTACACGCGCTCGCTTGGCGGAAAGTTGGTGATTTCCATATCGCTGAAGAACTTACACAGGACGCATTCCTGAAGGTATACCAAAAACTCGCGACACTGAAAAATCCGAACCAGTTCGCCGGATGGCTTTATGTCATCACCGACAGGCTTTGTATTGACTGGCACCGAAAACAGAAACCCTCGATGGAATCTTTGGAAACCATCAGTGGTGCCGAAATAGAAGAATCATCTTACCGGCACTATGAAGATGAGCAGCGTAAGGAAGCCTCCACCGAGTATCGTCGCAGACGTATCAAAAGTCTGTTGGAAAAACTGCCGGAGAGTGAACGCACAGTTGCGACGCTCTACTACCTCGGAGAAATGACATCTAAAGCGATCAGCGAATTTTTGGGTGTGTCCCCAAACACGATTAGGAGCCGCCTGCAACGCGCCCGGAACCGTTTAAAGGAGCAAGAAGATATGATACGCGAAACCCTCGGCAGCATCCAACTTCCTGCCAACTTTACTGAGAACATCATGCGGCAAGTTGCTGAGCTCAAACCAGTAACTCCAATAAGTAGCAAACCCATAGTCCCGTGGGCAGTTTCTGCCGCAACGGCGATCCTTATCTTCCTAATAATGGGTATCGGTTCTGAACACCTTGCCCATTTTCAGAAGCCCTACAACCTGAACTCGCAATCAGAAACCACCGTTGAAATCATTGAGGCACCGATCGTTCTTGACACACAGGCGAAACGGGATTTACGGAACCAAGCCGGACGTTTCGATAACATTGGTAGAAGTAAAAGTGTCGGGTCGCAGGTTTCAGAATCTCTTATGCTTGCCGCGGCGCAAGTAGAAAAGGAGACGCTCCCATCAACAAAACAACGGTGGATACAAGTCAGCGGTCCAGCAAAAGTGCGTTCAGTATCAAATATATTAGCAAGTTCGTGGGGGGATGTCTATGCGGTTTCTCGAATCGGTATCTACAGATTAGCACCGAATGCGTCTGCTTGGACGCTCCTTAGTCCACTTCCTCCGGAGGCTTCTGTAGATAAGCGCAGAATACGGATGGCAGAAGGGAACGACACACTCTATCTCGTCTTTCCCGATGGCGTGTTTGCTTCAAAAGATAGAGGCGAGACATGGATAAAACTTGGTGAGCGTCCAACGGGGCCCGCTATTGGTCTGGTGGTAACGGATGACGCATTATACCTCGCGCTTCGAGATAAAGGTATTTTCCTGTCTACAGATACTGGTAAGCAGTGGACATCACTTAACAATGAAATAGAAAACAGCAGTATTAGTGCAATAGCTGCTGTTGGAAATACAGTGTTTATCGGGACAAACCGAGGACTCTATCGCTTACATTCAGAGACGTGGGTCAAATTGCCGATTACCACAAAAGCCATTTACTCCTTGTCAGTCTCCGGAGATACCCTCTACGTCGGGACAGGACGCGACCTTTCTCAGTTGGAAACCCCTGAAGGAATGCAAGCGTATATCGAGGAACTTACGAGCGACATTCATTCCGATGCCAGAACATGGGAGGTTTTCTATTCAACCGATTTGGGCGATTCATGGGTTGATATAACACCGTCAAGTCAGTCACTAAAAATGAAAACCGTGTCGGGTGGTAAAGTCTTTGCAGCTGGAAATACAATTCTGACCTTCGGAGTAATGAGTTTTCGCTCAACCGATGGTGGAAAAACATGGACGGAATCTGATGCCGATATGAGTTTATCGACTACCGTAGCAGTAGACGAAAATACCTTCTTCACCTCCGGACTTAAACGCTCAATCGATGGTGGCGAATCATGGCATTCATTTACGCATGGAATCGTTGGCATTTCAATATTCAACTTGGCGAGGTTCAAAAATGAGCTTTACACAAGCACCTCCGAAGGTGTCATGAAATCCACCGATGGCGGTGAGTCGTGGAAAAATATTCCCTTGAATTCTGGCGAACTTACGCTAAAACCAGCAGAAAAAGCCTATCATCTGATTTCTCCAAGATTAGCAATCGCTGACGGCGTACTTTATGGAGCCGCGGCGGTTTTAGCTCCGGAGCATAAATTGCGCATCTGCCGTCTCTCTGCGAATGGAAACGTGTTAGTGCGTCTCCAAGAGATACCCGCTCTTGAAGGTGCCCCGGTTACCAGAGATATAACGGATTGGGCAGAGAAAACGTCCCTACTTGAAATATTTCCGAGGGCATTTGCAGTCAGCGGCGAGACCTTCTATATGGAATACATGCGGCAGCTGCTTCGATGGAAACGCGGTGAGTCGGAATGGTTTAACACCGGACTGGTAGATGAAGGCAAAAGCAGAGACGAAAATGATGGCTTTATCAAAGACCTCAAGCTTGCTGTTTCTGATGAAACCGTCTATGCAGGAAAACGTGATGGTCATCTTTTTCAATCGCTCGACAGTGGTAATACATGGAAAGATTTGACCCCAAACCTCCCCTTACGTTTTGAACGTTTCAATGATATAACCTTCGGGGGTTCAACAGTGTACGTCGCTACCGATGCGGGGGTGTTGACATCGGAATCCAGTGAACGTTGGCATATAATCGCGGATACGGAGGGAACACGCACTATCATCAACCGAATCGCTGTGGATAACAGGGTAGTTTATGGGGCAAGTGACGAAGCGGTCTATCGTTTGAATAATCGCGAGGAATGGGAAAAGATCACGCCAGAAGTGCCCGATAGTGTTACCGATCTCGTGGTTAATAACGATAGACTTTATATCATCACTGAACATCGAGGGATGTTCCACATCTCTCTTGAGAAAGGAGAGTAGGAAACGGTCTTCGGGGTAGACGTAATGATGTTAATTTTTCGTGTCCTGAGGCAATTAAGTATCGGGTTTCCACCCGAAAGTTCGCTCGACTTTATACAGGAAATAAACATGTCAACACATGTTGCCCCCCATCGTGAGTGTCACTGCCTACGTATGATTATTAAGAGTCTTTCTGAAAGGGTCGCCTCTTTTCTGATTGAGTTCATTAAAAAAAGAAAATTGTCCAAACTTTAGTCAACCGAGGTCAAAACAATATATGCAATTAAAATTAATCCCTTTTCTGTTTGCGTTCATGGTGCCTCTTTCTGTACTCTCGCAAACAGGTGACATTCAAGGGACAGTCTATCAGCGAAGCACTGAGAAACCCCTTGCAGGCGCCGATGTCCGCATTACTGAAACCGAGCAAACCCAAAAGACCGATGAGAACGGTGTCTTTCAATTCACAGAACTTCCTGAAGGCAAATATACTTTCGTTGTTACGCATCCCGCTGAAACAGCACCCACAGCAGTCTCCGTTGCGATCAGTAGCGGGGATACGACCGAAGTCAAAATATACTTAGGCGAAGCGGTTAGGTTAGAAACGATTGTTGTCGAAGGGAAACGCCTTCCGCCAACAGTCAGTCGCAAAGACATCCGTGGTAGCGAACTTCTACGGATTCCGGGGGCTGCTAATGACGCACTCAAAGGACTTACAACACTCCCAGGCATCGGCATCCCAAACGATTATTTTGGCGTGCTTTACATCCGTGGCAGTGAACCCGGATCAAACCTTTACTATCTCGACCGGACACCGCTCGGATATCCGTTTCATTGGGGTGGTTTACTGTCAACCATCAGTTCAGAAACGATTGAAACAATTGTCATCTACCCTGGCGGCTACGGTGCGGAATTCGGATTGGATTCGCAAGCCGTGCTTGACATCCACGCCCGCGACAGCATCGAAGAGCGGTTTGATGGAAAATTTAACCTCAATATTTTCTACTCTGAAGGGTTGCTTGAAGGTAGAATCGGAGAGAAAGGATATGTTTCCGTTTCAGGACGGCGAAGTTACATCGATCTCATCGCCGTCCGGATGTCTGAAAGCGAGTCGGGTGAAGTACAGGGGTTTCCTTATTTTTCGGACTATCAACTCAAATGCGTCTATCCACTCACTGAAAACCACAACCTCACACTTAATGCATTCGCCGCAACTGACCATTTTCATATTCAGACAGAGGAACAGGAAGAAGATGATGAAATGGAAATAGACGATCCTTTTGAGGCCTCTGCCTTTTTCAAAAATGGATTCAATGGACAGGGCATTCACCTGCATTCAAAATTCACCGAAAATCTCACATCTAATCTATCACTGACCCGTTCATTTAATTTTCTTGATATAGATTTAGATACGGTTTTCTCGGAGACTATCGTTGAAAATGAACAGGGTGAGATAATCGCTAAATCCAAAGATTCCATTCAGTATAACTTAAAGGTTAACGTCCCCGTCTATACCCTCCGCGAAGATGTGTCCTACAGACTAACATCTAAGCTCCAACTGGAACCCGGGTTGCTCCTCGCGTTCAGTCCCGCGAACAGTACGGAACATTCCAGTATCCCGTCATTTGAAGAAGAAGTGCCGGATGACGAGACACTGCACGAATTAGTGCAGACGGATCCCACCAAAGTAAGGTTTGACGATGATGGAACCCCGCGGATACGCACGATTGAAAATAGAGACTACGAATTTGGACACGATTTACAGCGTGCTGAAGGTTATCTACAAACACGATACGATCCCTTACCTGCGCTTTCAGTCGCGCTCGGTATCCGGGTCGATTACTTAGATGTGATAGAGCAGCTTTCCGTTCAACCGCGTGGAAGTATAAGCATCAAACTTCCGATCGGTTCTAACCTCCGGTTTGCTTACGGACACTACGAACAGAGTCCACAACTGTCGGAGCTGCTATCAGAGAATGGGAATCCAGCGTTGAAATCCAGTCTTACCCGACATTATATCATGGAAGTAGAACATGAACTCTCATCTCAAACAAAGTTTGAGTTTGCGACCTATTACAAGGACTCAGAAAAACTGGTAACCGAGGATGAAGTTTCAAATTTCCGCAATCAAGGGACTGGATATGTTGGTGGTGTAGAGGCGTTCCTCCGGCATCGGATTCCAGATAAGTTCTTTGGCTGGATTTCGTATGCTTACACACACGCCGAGCGTCAAGAAAATCCTGATGTTACATATCAACCGTATCTATTTGATAACACACACATCGTCAGCATTGTGGCAAACTATAACTTTAACCCAGATTTTGAGATTGGCGCGAAGTGGCAGTATCTCAGCGGGACCGCCGAAGCACCTATCAGTGCCATCGTTCTCATCCAAGACCCTGTAACGCGCGGGTTGAACCCGCTCTTCGCAAGTTTTAGCCGCGTCTTAGGTGCTAAACTGACCCCCTATCACAAGTTGGATTTGCGGATAAGTCGCAAATGGAATTTCAAGGGCATGAAGATCGGTGGATTCATTGAAGTTCTGAATGTCTACAATCGCAAAAATACTATTGAGTTTATCCAGAATGAAGGAACATTTGAGATACAAGGTGAGGAAATCACAATTGAAGAACACGAAGTCGGAACAGCCAGGCAACTTCCATTACTGCCCTATTTTGGATTGACCCTTGAATTTTGATTAGGACTTACGCAATGCGCAATACTTGATGCCTGAAGAAAAAGCCGAGAATCGCAAGATTTCGTCAATACGCGTCCGCGTTGAACACGCTATTGCGGGTATCAAAAGATTTCGCATCGTCAAAGATACGTTGCGCAACACCAAGAAAGGATTCGCTGATTTCGTCATGGAAACCTGCTGTGGCTTACACAACTTTAGATTAAACTTCAGACCTTGGGTGTATTCCACACCTCAAGATTAAATTAATATAATGCCTATTAATAATACTAAAGTTTGGACAATTTACGTCAATTGAACCTTGAGTTTTTCAGCATCTTTCAATTTTTCGACGAGTTTTGTGTTTTGGCGTAGCTGCGAAAAAATATACTTATCCTAACGCAGGCATTTTTACATAGCACTCCCCTGGAGTGCGGGGCCTCTGCAT
>PYJC01000059.1 GCA_003635255.1 Candidatus Poribacteria bacterium
CAGCACCTCATCGGAAATCGACAAGGGTAGCGGTTTGATGTTTTTACGGACTTTATAGCAGAAGTTGATACCTTGCTCGTTGAACCACTTGCGAAGGTCTTCGGAGATATACCCTTTATCGCCATAAAGATTTCCGAAGAAACGCTCCGACGACAACTTCCATAGCGGTTGACGGTCATCGGTATTCCCTGGGGTCAACTCAAAACCTAAGAGATCGCCTTTCTCATTGATAATCAGGTGGAGTTTAAACCCGTAAAACCACCCCATTGAAGTTTTCGAGCGTCCGGCGTGTGCTGCGAAGACGCGATGCGATGAAATCCGCTTATTGTCGCAGACACGCAAACGTGTCGAATCGACGAAGGAGATGCCACTACATTCACCCAAGTTCGCATGAAGATAAAGCGTCAAAAGCATCAACACCTCTTTCTTGAGTTGAACGAATCGAGAATAACTCACCAGATGCGGAAACTCGGCGCGCCAATAGACGCAGACGCGTCTTTCGTAAAAGTGTTTGAATGTCCGATACCCACTTTGATGGAAAGCGATGAGGAGCGTCATCACTTCGCTATGATGCAGTTGCCGAGGACGCCCGCGCGTTTCTGGGGGTGTCTCTTTTGGCAAACAGTGTGTTGCCTGCCATTTCTCATGTGCCAGAAAAAAGTCGTCGATTTCGCAGAAAAGTGTTATGATATTCATCAGAGAACTCCTTTTAGTTAGAGAATGTGGATAATCTCATTATACTAAAAGGGTTCTCCTTATACAAAAACTTTCAAATATTTATCAAACTCACGTTCCGATAGGTAATCTTCTGGCAAAATTCATCGCCTCTGCCGAATACTTCTTGAACAGTCCGGACAATATCCTCGGCATGTGAATCGTCTTTCGCAAAGATAAGCGTTTTCGGGACAATCTCTCTACTCGGAAAAAGGTCTGCAAAGAGTTTTTCTTTGAAAGTCTGAATCACCGTCCGAATCTGGTCTTCAGCAACAAAATCCCGATCCAACTGATTTTCCGTATATTCAACATCAGCGTCTAATTCGTCCCAATGGAGTCGTCGGGTTTCTCTATCTCGCCTTGCTATATAATGTCCCGCCTCAATGTGGCTGCCGCTTTGCGTAATTTCGGTTTCAATCTTATAGACGTAGTAACCAACGTTTACATTGTCCGCAATGGCTTGCTCGTGGCGATATTCATAGACAAGGTTCTGATTGAAAAAATTGCGTGTTTGTCCATACGGGGTTGCGGTGAGTCCGATAATGAAAGCGTCAAAGTATTCTAATACGTGTCGCCATTTGCCATAGATAGAGCGGTGGCATTCATCAACGATAATAAGGTCAAACGTGTCAATAGGAATGTTTTGGCTATAGATGACTTTTTGTGGCGTTGTATCCTCTATTTCCTGTTCAAAAGCGGAACCTTCTTCATCATCGGAGGATTCATAATCGGGTTCACCTTTTAGCATGGAATAGAGACGTTGGATAGTGGTAATACAGACGGCATTTACATCGTCAATAATGTTGCTGGAGAGATGCTCAACGTTGTAAAGGTCCGTAAATTTTCTGCCATCATCAGGAGTTGTGTAAGCCTGAAATTCTTGGAGGGTTTGCCTGCCAAGGTTCCGCCTATCTACAAGGAAAAGAACGCGTTTGACTTGGACAAACTTAATGAGTCGGTACACGCTGCTTACAGCGAGATACGTTTTCCCACTGCCAGTTGCCATTTGTATTAAGGTGCGTAGGTGCGCTTCTTTCAACGAATCTTCAAGATTGCTTATCGCGTCAAATTGGCAGTCTCTTAGATCGCCTTCTTCTAATGTAGGTAAATTGTTCCTGAGATTTTTCCGAAGAGTCGTTAGTTCGTTACCTTGATCCAAGAGGGAATCAGGTGTATGAAATGTGAAGACCTTTCGTGAACGAGAGTCAGGATCTCGAATATCACGAAAATATGTCTCACTTCCTGTCGAAGCATAGGAAAAGGGAAATCTGGGTAGATTTGGCAAGTCATCCGGCAGACTCGCTCGATACCGTTGTGCTTGCTGAAGGGCACCGCTGAGCGTTGTTCCCTCTGACTTGGCTTCTATAACCCCGACCGCAATTCCACCAATAAAGAGCAGGTAATCCGCACGCTGATCATATTTGAGAGGATATTCGCGTACAGCCACGCCCAACGCAACATCTGTATCACGTTCAGCATAATTTTGGATATGCCATCCTGATGCTTCAAGCATTTTATCTATATTGCGTCTGGCTCTCTTTTCAGGGGTCATGGTAAATGCGAATTGTTTCCTTATTTCGTAAGTGGGTAGAGGGTCAAACAGAGAAGTTACTGAAAAAGGCGGTTTAGTTTTGCGAGGCAATCTTGTAGGCTGGCAGTATCCGTCAATGTGAAAGATACTTCATCTGGACGCTCATCATCGCGGGTTACATCATAGACAACAAGTCCGTCACCGTATATTTCTAACATCGCGATACCGTCTTCAAGGTGCCATTTGAAATTAAGGATACCGTCTTCCGTCCAACTGATGTCGGGGCTGGGAATGCCGGAAATAAAAAGGGTTTCCATCAGAAAGAGAGCATCATTGAATACCAAATCGGGGGCAGGGAAGAAATCCTGATCTTCCACTGCCGGTTCGGTGATCTCTTTACGGATTTTCGAGAATTCCGCTTTTACATAGTGCCGAAACGATGTCTGATCTGTTCGTGCATTTTCAAAAAGTGATTGCATAATGTTTTCCAATTTGTGTGGTGGGTAGGCATGCTTTGATAACACACCTACCCGTATTTACAAGATAGATGCTAATCGGTGCGTCTTTGCTTCAAGTGTGCCCAAGTAGTCGCTAACTTGCCGTCCGCTTCGACAGCGAGAACACCGCTGGCGAGTTGTTCAATTTCTGCTACGTCAAGTACCCGGTTATAGATGCGCATGTCGTCTATGAGTCCAGGCCACGATGTGGCATTATTATCCTTTGCCCCTTTACCAATGATTAATTTGGTGGCACCAGAGATTTCTCCCTTTTTACCATCGTCATTGTGTATAGGATCATCATCAAGCTCGCCATCAATATAGAGGGTCAGTTTTTCACCACTTTTCCAAGTAAAAACGAGGTGTTGCCAATCAGTCGTTTGCACATCGCTTTTACCCTCATACGCCTGACCACCACCCGTTGTTGTAATTGCGCCCTTGATAAGATTCGTACCACCTTTCGTTGCCCAACTGGCGGCATCGTAGCGTAACCCGAAAACATCATCCCCGCCAGCAGGGTCTTTCCCAAAGATAATACCTCTGTCGTGTCCAACTGAATCAGATTTTACCCAAACAGAAATGGTAAAAGCCTCAAGTCCGTTGATATAGTCTCCACCTTTCGCATCTTCAACCGCAGCACCTGCACCGTCGAGTGCCACAGCACCACCAATCTTACCGCCATTCGGTTTCCATTTCGCACCCTCAATGAGTTTAGCGGCGTTGCCATTTCCGCTCTCGTCAGAAGCATCTTTTCCTGAACGGTCATCAAAAGGCAAATAGATGAGTAGACCGTCATTCAGACCAGCACCTGCGACTGATGTTAGGTAAACAGTCACTACGAGTATAATTAGTATGAACCAACTTAAGTTTCTCATTTCAATTTCCTCCTACAAGTGACATTCTGTTAATGGAAAAAAAGGGACAGGCATAGAGAAACCTGCCCCTATAACCTTCTGTAGACGTGTTTAGACGTTACACACATCAAAAGCGTGTTGCATCGCATCGAATGCGTCGCCTTTTGGACCGAACTCGTGTCCTACATAGAGCTCGTACCCGGTGTTGGCGATGGCACGCATCACGGCAGGATAGTAGATTTCCTGCTCGTCGTCAAGGTCATGTCTGCCCGGATTGCCAGCAGTATGGTAGTGCCCGATGTACTCGCTGTAGTCCGTAATGTTACGGATGAGATCGCCTTCCATAATCTGCATGTGATAAATGTCGTAGAGCAACTGCGCCCGTGGTGAACCGACACCCTTGCAGACTTCGACGCCCCATGCTGTTGTATCGCATTGATAGTCCGGGTGGTTGACTTTGCTGTTGAGGAGTTCGACGCAGAGGTTGATCCCTTTCTCTTCTGCATATTTGGTGACGCGGGACAGACCTGCAATCGTGTTATCGCGTCCTTCCTCCTCTGACCTGCCTTCTCTGTTCCCTGAGAAGCAGATAAGCCCAGGGATGTCATTTTCCGCTGCGATGTCAATATTCTTGAGGAGTTCGTCCTCGATTCTGTCATGGTTGCTCGGATCGTTCAAGCCGGACGGAAGGGACGAGTGTCCTACGATAATCGCGATGCGCATCCCGTGATCCTTAACGACCGACCAGTGTTCTGCGGGCAGCATCTCAACAGATTTATAACCGATTTCGGCGGCTTTCTTAATAACGTCTATGGGGTCTCTGCCACGGCTGAAACCGCCAAAGCAGATGGATTGATTAATTGGCATAATTTTCTCTTTCTTCAAAGTAGTAGGCACGCTCCGCCGTGCCGTAACAATTAGGGTAGTAGGCACGCTCCGCCGTGCCCTAACGACTTGTTATTTTCTATAGGTCTACTGCCTTACCGGTTTGGAAGGAGGTACTGGCTGCAAGCATAATGCGGAGCGTCTCCAACGCGTCGCTATAAGGCGATAGGATCTTAGAGGCATCACCGCTCTTAACAGCATCAATAAAGACACGATCGCGGTCTTGTCCGCCGCTGCCGGAAAGCGGTTCTGTCTCGCCACCACGGTTCACATTGTTCGGACCGCCGACAGTGACGACGAGTCCGCGCGTGAACACTTCAAGATGGACACGACCGAAACCTTCCATGGCACAACTTGAGACGATATTGGCGACTGCACCGTTCTTAAACTCGATGTTCACCATGCTGATGTCATCAACATCGTAGTTTTCTATATGTGTCATACTACCGCTCGCGGCGACACCGTGTACGGTTTTACCGTCGCTACCGACGAGGAAACGGGCGAGATCAAAAATATGCGTTGTCTGTTCAACGTGCTGTCCACCGGATTCTGCGCGAACCCGCCACCACGGTGTACCGGGCATACCACCGATCCAGTAACCGAGCGCACCGAGAATTTGCGGTTGTTCTTCGAGCATCGCTTTCGCATTCTGCGCGTTGCCACCATAACGCCAGTGGTAACCAACACTTGTGATAACACCGCTCCGCGCAACGTCTTCATTGATGATGATTGCGGGTTCAAGTTCAGAATGAATCGGTTTCTCAATGAACATCGCTATGCCTTGTTCACAAGCGATACGTTCCTGTTCACCGTGTGCAAACGGCGGTGTGCAGATATAAACCGCGTCCAAATCCTCTTTGTCGTACATGACCCGATAGTCGGTATAAGCGTTTCCACCGAATTCTTCAGCGCGCGCTTTCGCGCGGTCTTCCGAAATATCGCACATCGCACAAAATTCGACATCCTCAAAATTATCTTTGAGGTTGTTCATGTGCGCACCAGCCATACCGCCGGTTCCGATAAAACCGAGTTTCACTTTATCCATATTTTCTCCTTAAAAATGGGTATTCCAAAATCCCTAAGTTTTACTGCTATAGTTTAACAAAACCCACTGTTATATAGCAAGCAATTTATTTTAGTGGTTATCAGTCATCAGCAGATTAGCCGTCAGCCGTCAGGTCGGTTTTTTCTCATGAAGATTAAGAATTTAATCGGGTAATTTTTCGGGAAGTCCGGTTCGGTTAGGAAACCGAACCTACCGGGTTTGGAGGAACATAGAATTACCCAAATATTTTATTACACTTCATCTGAAAAAACCTCTCAGCGGCCAGTAAAGAGGATGTTTGGTGAATCCACGGGGAAATACCCAAGCAAAAACACGCCTCTTAACTGACTGCTGATGGCTGATGGCTGACAGCCGATGGCTAATTGCTTCTGCAATTTATTTCCAAATGTGGTATAATATTTTAAATGGCGATCTGCCGTCAGCAGTCAGTTATACGTTATACGTTTGCTGACGGTTTCCATTAAGCCATAAACGTTCTTGCTGACGGCTGAAAGCCGATAGCCGATAGCCAAAAAACAAGGAGAACACTATGGGATTCAAATTTGGATATAGTACATTACGTTGGCAACAACCTGATTTTGAAGAACTCCTGACCCAACTCAAAGATGCCGGTTGGGACGGTTGGGAGATGCGTCAATCCTTGGACTGGGTCGGGACACCACAGCGGATCCGACAGGTCTGTGACAATACCGACCTACCCGTCGCTGCTGTCACAGCACGCGGGCTGCCAATTGACAAAAACCCCGAACAGATGGAACTCAATAAACGCCGAATTGACTTCGCTGCAGAAGTTGAAGCCGACTGTTTCATGTTCATGGGAGCGGGCAAACCACAGGATCGCCCTGTTGATAGTTCCGACCTCGCAGCACTCGCCGATGTTTCCGAAGACTGGGCGGAATACGCCTCACAATACGGTCTGGATGTCTGTTATCACATCCATACAAACACCACTGTCGATTCAATTGACGATTGGGCGAAATATATGAGCCTGCTCCGAAAGTGCAAGTTGTGTATAGACGTATCGCATTCCGCACTCTGGGGCTACGATCCGATTGCGTCTATTCGCCGTTATAGCGATGTCCTCGTCTACGTCCATCTTCAGGATTATTCAGGCTACACAGGTGGAGAGGGGAACTCATACGAAGTGGACTGGGTTGATGTCGGTGCTGGAAATGTGATGGATTTTCCGGGAATCATGTCCATCTTAGAGGAACTCAACTATGATCGCTGGATTACCGCATGTCCGGGCATGGTTGAAGACCGGACTGATCTTCAACGCATGTCCGTTAACCGAGAATACTTGCGGCAATTAGGCTATTAGGAAGATCGGGGTTACAAACCCCTCCTACAAGGGGAGAAGCTGAGGAAGATCGGGGTTACAAACCCCTCCTACAAGGGGAGAAGCTGAGGAAATCGGGGTTACAAACCCCTCCTACAAGAAGGGAAGAGACAACGCGTATGAACCAATCAGCGGGTGAGATCCGCTCTATTCTTGCTACGGATTGTGGCAGTACAACGACGAAAGCAATCTTAATTGAAAAACGGGATGACGAGTATCAACTGGTCGTGCGGGGTGAAGCACCCACGACTGTTGAGGCACCGGTTGAAGATGTAACCGCAGGCGTAATCAACGCCATCACCGAAGTTGAGGAACTCGCAGGTCGAAAACTTCTTAATGATGGCATCATCATAAAACCACAAAACGGCGACGAAGGTGTTGACATCTATATTTCGACGAGTAGTGCGGGGGGTGGACTCCAGATGATGGTAGCCGGTGTTGTGCGCAATCTTACAGGCGAAAGCGCGGAACGTGCTGCGCTCGGTGCAGGTGCAATCGTCATGGATGTCATTGCCTCTAACGACAAACGCCTCCCCCACGAAAAAATTGAACGTATCCGACATCTCCGTCCGGATATGCTACTCCTCTCCGGAGGCGTTGATGGCGGGACGACTTCACACGTCGTTGAATTGGCGGAGATTATCGCTGCTGCACGTCCGAGCCCCCGGTTGGGGATCGCTTACGAACTCCCGCTTATCTATGCTGGAAATATAGATGCCCGTGAATCGATTCAAGAACGCTTGCAAGAGGTCATGGCACTACAGATGGTAGACAACCTCCGCCCCGTTTTGGAACGTGAAAATTTAATGCCGACACGCCACAAGATTCAGGAGCAGTTCCTTGAGCATGTCATGGCGCATGCGCCCGGTTATAAGCGACTCATCGACTGGACAGACGCACCTATTATGCCAACCCCGGGTGCAGTCGGCGAGATTATCCAGACCGTCTCTGAACAACAGGATATTGAAGTGGTTGGTGTGGACATCGGTGGGGCAACGACGGATGTTTTTTCTGTTTTCAAAAATAAGGAAGCAGAACCGATCTTTAACCGGACCGTCAGTGCGAACCTCGGTATGAGTTACAGTGTCTCGAATGTCCTCGCTGAAGCCGGTTTGGAAAACGTTCTCCGATGGGTCCCGTTTGATATTGAAGTGAGTGACCTCCGTAATCGCGTTAAAAACAAAATGATCCGTCCAACGACGATTCCACAAACCTTGCAAGAGTTGGTTCTGGAGCAGGCGATTGCACGTGAGGCACTCCGGCTCGCTTTTGAACAGCATAAGCAGCTTGCCGTTGAGTTACGCGGTGTGCAACAACAGCGTACTATTTCTGAAGCATTTGATCAGACGGAGAGCGGTCAGACGCTCGTTAATATGCTCTCTTTGGATATGCTCGTCGGAAGTGGTGGGGTTTTATCGCACGCACCCCGTCGGCAGCAAGCGATGCTCATGATGATAGATGCGTTCCAACCCGAAGGTATAACCCATCTTACTGTTGACAGCATCTTCATGATGCCTCAACTCGGTGTGCTGGCACAAGTCAACCCTGAAGCCGCAACGCACGTCTTTGAACGAGACTGTCTCATCCACCTTGGCACCTCTATTGTACCCGTCGGTACCGGAAATACCGGAGACGAGTGTCTCATCATTGAGATGAGTGGTGAAAGTATATCACCAATGAATGAAAATATCCAGTTTGGCGAACTCCGCCGCTATCCGCTGCCTTTCGGTGAAAAGGCGACACTGAAACTCCAACCCTCACGTCGGTTTGATCTCGGTGCCGGGAACGGAAATCCTATTGAAACAGAAGTGATCGGTGGTGTTGTCGGTTTAGTTGTTGATACCCGCGGCAGACCGCTTGAGATTCCAACGGATTCCGAATTGCGCGTCGCGCAGCTCACGAAATGGCATACTGCTTTGGATACCTACCCATCACCCTAAGCACCACAAAGTTATTTCTAAATAGCGACCCTTCCTGACTACTGACTGCTGATGGCTAATTGCCGATGGCTGACTGCTGACAGCCTTAAAAAATTGACTTTATGCGTCGTATATGCTATAATTATTGAAGCAATTTGCAATTGCAAGACTTCTAATATTTGAATATTACAACATATTACAACGCTAAAATTGATACAGGAGGAATTCAATGCCGGCAAAGCAAATTATCTTTGACGAAGAAGCGAGGGTGGCACTCAAACGCGGTGCGGATATACTCGCCGATGCTGTGAAGGTTACCCTTGGTCCACGTGGAAGAAATGTAGTTATCCAAAAATCTTTCGGTGCCCCGCTGGTAACATGCGACGGTGTCACCGTCGCAAAAGAAATTGAACTCCCAGACCCATACGAAAATATGGGTGCCCAACTGCTGGAATCCATCGCAACTAAAACAAATGACATCGCTGGTGATGGAACCACTACTGCTACGCTCTTAGGGCAGGAAATTCTTCATGAAGGTTTCAAAAATGTTACAGCCGGTGCCGACCCGATGCAGTTAAAAATCGGTATAGACAAAGCCGTAAGTGCTGCTGTTGATGCAATCACCGCACAGAGCCGTGCTGTCAATACACATGAAGAAATCCTACAAGTCGCCTCAATTGCCGCCAACGACCCAGCAAATGATAGCGATATTGGTGCTATTGTGGCTGAAGCGATCCAGAAAGTTGGAAATGACGGAGCTATCACTATTGAGGAAGGTAAAACTTCGGAAACTGCTGTTGACATCGTTGAAGGGATGCAATTCGATCGCGGTTTCTTATCGCCGAACTTTGTAACGGATATGCAGGCACAAGTCGTCGAATTCGAGAATCCTTTTATTCTCATCAACACCGAGAAAATTACAACAGTTGCAGACCTTGTGCCGATTATGGAAAAGGCGATGCAACTTGGGCGTCCGCTCTTCATTATTGCTGAAGATGTTGAAGGGGAAGCACTTTCGACGTTGGTGGTGAATAAACTCCGTGGCACACTTCAGGTCGCTGCAGTAAAAGCCCCCGGTTTCGGTGATCGACGCAAGGAAATGTTAGAAGACATCGCTATCCTGACCGGCGGTCAAGTCATATCCGAAGAGACCGGCATCCGCTTGGAAAACATTGTCGTCGGTATGCTCGGTACAGCCCGACGTGTCATCGTTGACAAGGATAACACTACAATCGTCGGTGGCAGTGGTGCGAAAGAGAGTGTTGAGGGAAGAGTTGCACAAATTCGTCAGCAGATAGAGGACACAACTTCCGAGTATGATCGCGAAAAATTGGAAGAACGCCTCGCGAAACTCGCAGGTGGCGTTGCTGTTGTTAATGTCGGTGCTGCTACAGAAGTGGAGATGAAAGAGAAAAAAGCTCGCTTTGAAGACGCACTCGCTGCAACGCGTGCTGCTATAGAAGAAGGTATCGTCCCAGGGGGCGGCATCGCGCTTTTGCGTGCGGCATCCTCGCTCGGTGGTTTGGAACTCGATGGCGATCAGGAGACGGGACTCAATATTATCCGCAGCAGCTTGATTTCGCCTGTCCGCGCTATTGCAGAGAATGCCGGAATGGAAGGTTCAGTTGTTGTCGCAGAAGTACAGGCGGGTGAAGGCAACTACGGTTTTAACGCTGCTACGGCTGAATACGGTGATATGCTCGAAGAGGGCGTTGTTGATCCGACAAAGGTCGTCCGTTCTGCGCTACAGAATGCCTCCAGCATCGCCGGTCTCCTCCTAACGACAGAAACTCTCGTTACAGAGATTGAAGAACCCCCGAATCTGGCTGCTGAAGCAGATCCACATGCCGGACATTTCCATTAGAACGACTCATAAGAAGGCGTGCTTTGTAAGTGCGCCTTCCCTATCACTACGAAACAGAAAAAGCAAGCGTTATTCACTATTACGCTGTATCTGATACCGTGGTTCCATCCCGCTATCCCAATCACAATCCAAACAAAACATCGTGTCCGATCCCAAATACTGGATATTTTTACCCTTACACTCCGGACACACCTTAACCGGCTTTTCCAGCTCGTCTTCCACGTTATGTTCAAAGATACTCAAATAGTACACCTTTAACTCACCCGGGTAACGGTGACCCATTGAACAACGAATTTGATTGGAATTATCGCTTTCAAAACGGTCGATTGTTTCCCGAAGGAACGTTAACCGACGATGGCAGATAGGACATGGGTTAGGGCTCAACTCTTTTAGGACAACCAGATCTGTATTTTCCTGTTGGATAGAAACTGCCAAGGCGAGATGGTGCGCGAGTTGCAAATGCGAAATTCCCTCGTAACCGAGCGTTTCAGCAAGCTCCGAGACAACTTTCGCATAACTTTGTGGACTCAGCACGACCTCTGTAGGAATCATTGTTCCACCCTTTAAACTTGAGAGAAGCCGATAGATACGTTCCAGAATGGGCAGTCACCCCCTATACTTTTCTAAGTGAAAGAGAATTAAGCTGTCCCATCTTCGGACGGGCCAGAAGTCTGTGTCCGATCGGTGTTCCGAGCAAGTGGTGATGCTGATACATTTCTTTGTCCTCGATACGCATCTGCAGGTTGATTCCGGATCAGAAGTAAGTCGTCTCCGTCACGCTCAATAATATCGTCCTGCATGAGTGTAACTTCATACTTCCGCATACTCGTCATGAAATTGATAGTGACGCGGGCTGATGCTTCCAATTTAATACGCCAACCGGTCTCCGTTAGCGTTCGTGTGAACCGATCACTAATATCAATTGACTGCATCTGTGCAGCGTTGATAATAATACCACTTGCTGCCTCGGTCTGATTTTTTTGGGTCTCAACCACGTTTTCGTTATTACCTTGTTCTGCCATGCTTTACCCCACTTCTGTAGCAGTTTATTTAAAAAATATTCTAACACAGTGAATCGCGAGTTGTCAAACTTATTTGAGGGTGAAGGTTTTCGTAGAAAACCGTATTCTCACTGCGGAGCAAACTGACGACTAAAATCCATTTGACATCAATCCCGTAATTAGGCTATAATATATCGTAAAACGGATTTAAAACATATATGCGATTCACCTATTTTTGGCCCGGATGGGCAGTTGCACTCGGTATCGGGATTGTCATTGGTATCACTCTCTTTGTCTATTTCCGAACAACACATGCTATGCATCCGAGGTATCGGTTTTTACTCATTGCAATACGGATCTGTGCAGCGTCGATCCTGCTCTGTTGCCTCTTAGCACCTGTCATCCTTGAAAAGAAGGACATCACACCACCGACGCATCTCTCTATCTTAGTAGATACATCGCGGAGTATGGAACTCGTTGATACCCCTATAAGCACGTCACCGACATCTCGTCTAAATCAAGTGAATCAACTGCTGTTCAATCCACAAGCACAATTCCTTCAGACTTTACGCGACCGTTTTGAGGTGCATCTCTATCCTTTTGATACAGGGCTTCAGCAGAGCGTGGTGTTACCCCAAGACCTCGATGCCGAAAGCGTACCGCAATTTGAACCGAAAGGCGCACTCACCGACATTGGAACTGCTATACGTGAAGTCGCAGCCGCATGGAAAGGACAACAAAACGCTGGAATTCTACTTATTACCGATGGTGGACATAACTCTGGACAATTGCCTTTATCGGATATTACTGCGTTGGAAGTGCCGGTCTATACAATTGGTGTCGGCTCTGTAGAAGCCCCGAAAGACATCCAAATTCAACATGTTGATTACACACCTGTTGCATACACAAACCACGAGAATATCATTCGTGTGACGGTTGTGCAAACAGGGTATATCGGTAAAACGACGCGACTCTCTCTGCGTGAAGTGAAGCGTAAAACCCTTATAGATACCGCAACATTAACCTTTGAACACCCACAGGACACAACGTCCGTGAGTGCTACCACAAAACAGGTTGTTGAGTTAAAATTGACACCACAAGTTGAAGGGAACTTTCAATATACCGTTGAGCTGCCAGCACTTGATGGCGAGTTGACAGAAGCAAACAATCAGAAAACGTTTTCAGTGAAAGTTGTAAAGGCAAAACTCAACGTTTTCTATCTCGAAGGCAGACCGAGATGGGAGTACACGTTTTTAAAACGCGTATTAGAACGAGACCCTGATATTGAGGCTACTTGTACAGTTTTATTACGCAACAGATCTAAACGATTTCCACCTGATAATACAGTGCTTAGCCGTTTAGATGGGTACTATCCACAAACAACACCAACATCCGAAACGCCACGATTTCCTGAAACATCCGCTGAACTCTCTAAGTACGATGTGTTGATTTTAGGAGACTTAGGCATTGAGCATCTTACCAGCACGCAGCAACGCGCAATTGTTGATTTCGTTGAAGTGCAAGGAAAATCTATCATATTTCTGCCGTCTCGTAGGATGCTTGGCATGAATGGGCTGCGAAACACGGAATTAGCGCCGCTTTTGCCGATTGATATTCCAAGAGGTGGTTGTCGTAGGCACGATACTGAATTCACTGTCCGACTCACCCGATCCGGTGAGTTTCATCCGATGCTGCAGCTGATGGAGCCGCAACGAAATCAACCCTCGGTTTCAGGCGAGCATAACGCCGCAATCTGGCGAAACATGCCACCTCTGTTTCGATCTTTTAGTGGATTTCGTCTGAGGGGCGGCGCAACAACCCTCATGGAAAGCGGGAGAGGCAACCCTCTTCTGATGCTTCAGAGAACCGGCTTAGGTAAAAGCCTCCTAATTGCAGCGGAGGGGCTCTGGAATTGGGATTTCGGTGTTAATACTTTTAAAGATACCCGCTACGATGATATCTACGCACGCTTCTGGGCGCAAGCACTTCGATGGATGGCAACAGATACCGATGACGAAAAATTACATCTTACCACGGACGCGAATGCTTATGCGATTGGAGATACCGCGAAGGTCACGGCATATTTGTACTCTAAGGCCTATCGCGCCACGCAAACGGACGCAACAGTCCAATTTGAAGTCATTCCGCCTGAAGGCGCGCCTTTCCAACTCCAGATGCGCGGTGTAACCGAAAGTACGGACGAATCATCTTCACAGCAGACCGATATGGGGAATCTCTACACCGCTCAATTTACGCTGTTACAGAATGGAATCTATCGTATTCATGCTACCGGAAGAACCGGCGATCAGACACTCGGCGAGGATCAAATTGATATCCATGTTCATCCACAACTTGCTGAATTGGAAGCACCACAACTCAATGAAGACCTTCTGAAACAACTCGCCGCGGAAACTGGCGGCACCTATTTTACGATGACGGATGCAAAATCAGTTTCGGAAAATATCGCCGATGTCCAAAACCCTGTATTTGTTGATGCAGAACGTGAACTCTGGAACCATCCGTTCATCCTGATTGCAGTCGTCGGATTATTAGGCACAGAATGGTTTTTACGCAAACGGATCGGGCTGACGTAAAGGAGCAGTGTGCTGTGGGACGATTAATAAAATGGAAACCCGTTTTAATCTGTTGTTTTCTATTCGGTATATTCAGTAGTGTGCATATTGGACAAAATTTGATGGCTACTGGCGCACCAATGACTATCGCCCAGGTCCATTATAGCGGTGGTGGTGATTGGTACGGGGACGCAACCGTTATTAAAAATTGGCTCCGGCTGCTTCGGACCCGAACAGATATCGAGGCCGCTGACGATAGAGTCATTCTTAAACTCACGGATCATACCCTTTACCAGTATCCGATGCTCTACCTTGTCGGGCACGGAAATATTCGATTGACCGAAAGTGAAGTCGAGGCGTTGCGGGATTACCTCATGAACGGTGGATTTCTTTTTGCCAACGATGATTACGGACTCGACAAGAGCTTCAGACGTGAAATGCAAAGGGTCTTTCCTGAGCAAGAACTACAGCCGATACCGAATACACATCTAATCTACCGTTGTTTCTATGAACTGAAAGGATTACCGAAAATTCATGAACATGATGGCGAACCCGCACAAGGATTTGGGCTTTTTCACGATGGACGAATGGTCGTTTACTACGCTTATAGTGCTGACATCGGTGATGGACTTGAAGATGCCGATGTACATCCAACCGATACGCCACAGGTACGCGAACTCGCTGCAAAGATGGCGGTTAATATCGCTGTGTATGCACTAACACATTAATAGAATTCAAAGTAGCAGGCACGCACCAGCGGGTTCTCCGTCCACTCATACCTGATTAAAAGACAAAAGGACAAATAGAATGAACACACAAAATGTAAATAAGGCTTATGAAAACCTAATCGCTCGATTACAGACAATTCGGCGACAGTGGTGGTGGCTCACTTTTTCTCAAGGTCTCCTAAAATGCATCGGTATTCTCGCACTTGTCACGGTCGGCACCCTCATCATTTTAGCCATTAATATTCAAGCATGGCAGTCTCCTTTTTTGCTCTGGGTCCGTGTTGGAATTTTCTTATTTGCGGTTGCCATCGGTATCTATACCCTGATCCGAACACTTATTTTACCGCTCTGTCGTCGCCTCACGGATGCTGCGATCGCATCGCGCCTCGAATCGACACAAGTAGAAAGTGAACTCGCATCCGAAAACCGGATTCTGAGTGCTGTGCAGCTTTGGCAGAACTTGACAGACAACCGACTCGGTTATGCACCGGAATTTATTGAACACCTGATTATTCAAACCGACGAGGATATGAAAAATATCCAATATAGACGGGTATTTCAGACCGAATTTCGGAAAATTAAGCGGAATGCGGGTATTGCTGTTGCGGGAGCGGGAATTCTGCTCATCACCCACCTTTTCTTGCCCAACGCTTTCACCGGTTTAGCAACTGCCTTTCAAACTTTGCCACAGACACTACCGGATAGTCAGAGGGATTCAAAACACACTATCCAGATTACGGAAATTCAACCCGGCAGTGTTCAAATTGAACGCGGCACCGATGTTAACGTCACCACAAAGGTAACCGGACACATCGGCGCACCCGTTACACTCTATTACCGAGTTGCAGACGAAAATGAAGATGCCCCAACAGGAACGTGGCAACCGATGCCTATGCAGCGCACAAACGACCTACAGGTGCCAAAAACCGATCTGTCTTACCACGTGACCCTTAGAAATGTGAACCGTCCGCTCCAATACTATATCAATGTCAAAGAGGTGGCATCGGCACAGTATCAGGTAACAATTAGCGATGAACCGGTTGTCACCCAATTTCAGTATCGGCTTAGCTACCCCATCTACACGCAACTGCAACCGCAGACACTTCCCGCGAACACTGGCGATATTCAAGCACTCTTTGGAACAGAACTCGTATTTACTGGCGAAACTAACAAATCCCTTCAGGCGGCATCTCTCGTGTTTGAAGAATCTGATGATGTTATATTAGAGGTTACAACGCGACACCTAACTGAACCGCAAGGAAAATTAGAAAAACCTCGCACAATGCGTGGGTCTTTTGTCGCGCGACAGAGCGGAAACTATCATATCCATATTACCGATGTTGAAGGTTTTACAAATCGCGATCCTATTAACTATACGCTCGCCGTCCTCAGAGATGCTGCGCCTGATGTCAATATCGTTTCACCTGCACGAGATACTGTTCTGGATAATGCGATGTTAGTGGAACTGAAGGTGGAGGCTACTGATGACTACGGTATACAAGCACTCCAACTAATATATCATGTTGAGGCGGAGGGTGCCGAGGAGATAAACGTCCCATTGAAGCGGTGGGGTGTAGAAAACGTACCTGTCCGTAGGTCAGTCTCTGTATCATACACATGGGATGTGGACCGGATCGGTATCTTTCCGGGTGAGACCATCGCTTATTACGTTCAGGCACTGGATAACGATAATGTCTCAGGACCGAATATCGGCAAGTCACCAACCTATACGCTCCGTTTCCCATCGCTTTCCGAATTATATGATTCCGTTGCTACCGAGCAGGAGACAGAGCAACAAAGCCTTGAAGAACTCGTTGATGAGCAAGCAGATGCGACGGGTTTGGTTGATACCCTCCTCGGTAAAATCAGAAAGAGCCAAGAACTTACCCTTAACGATGAGAACTTGATGCAACGGGTGCTTGAAAACCAGGAGCGGATTGAGCAGAGAGCGAAGCAGTTGGTCGATGATATGAAGCAGACTGCCGAAGAGATGGAACAGAATCAACTCTTTGACACTGAGACGATACAGAAGTATCAGGAACTACAAAATCTCATGGAGAAGGCACTTTCTGAAGAACATAAGGAGATTTTGCGGAAGTTGTCAGAGGCGTTGGCAAAGCAACAGATGAACCAACAAGAGAGATCAATGATGGAGGCGAACCTCAGTCAAGAGCAGTTTTTACAGCAACTCGAGCGGGCGAAATCGCTTTATGAACAGATCCTCCTCCAACAGGAACTTGAAGCAGCCGCGAAACAGGCAAAAGCACTCGCTGAACAACAGAAGCAGCTGATGGATACGTTAGAAACGCTACCGCAGTCCACTCCAACAGCCGATCTCGCAGAAAAAGAGGACCGCGTCGGTGAAGAATTCGGGAGGCTCAGTGAGAAATTAGATAATCTCGGCACTGAGATGGGTGAACTCGCGGAGGATAAAGAGAATGCGCCACCACAGATAGAACGACTCGCAGACGAAATCAAACGCCTCAACCAGTTTACCAAAGATCATAACCTGTCTGAGGACCTTCAAGCGACCAGTCAAAATCTCCGAAGCGATCAAAACACAGAGGCACTTGAATCCGGTCGTGCAGCGGAACAGACGCTGACAGAACTCGCGCAAGGGTTAGATAACGCTTTGGCATTCATGGAAGGCGCGAACGCAAACGAAACCATGACTGCTATGCAAGAAGCCGTTGAAAGCGGGCTTCACCTCTCGCATCTCCACGAGAAAGTTCTTGCCAAGACAAACGACCTCATTATTGCTGGACAGACCGAGGCTTATATTCCGAGTGAAATCTTGCAGCTACAGCAACTTGCAGCGGATGAACTTAGCACAGCAGAAGGGATCGCTCAACTTTCCAATAAACTTTGGGAGTTAGGGAACCGACAGATAGAGGTGCCAAACAAAGTCATTTGGCATTTCAACGCCACAAACGACGCACTCTCCCGTGCTGCACGCGCCTTAGAGGATAGACAGCCCAGTCTCGCTGTCCCAATTCAGAGAACCGCGCTTGCTGACCTCAATCAGGCGGTTTTTGAACTCCTTGATGCAATGGCACAGATGAATCAGCAGATGGGTGCCAGCGGATTGGAGAACATGATGGAGCAGCTCCAACAACTCGCCGAGAGTCAGGAGCAGTTAAACCAGATGGCGCAAAACCTGAGTCAACAGATGCGAGAACAGGGACAAACCCCGGGCTTTGAGCAGATGATGCGTCAACTCGCTGCGCAACAGGAGCTGATTCGGGAAGCGACCGAACGTCTTGCTGAACGCGCAGAACAGATGGCACAAATGTTAGGGAGTCTTGAAGAGGTCGCTGAGGATATGACGGAAGTTGAGAAGGCACTCCGACAGGGTGAACTCAGTGATCAGGTGCTCAATAGACAGGAGCAAATTTTAACGCGGATGCTTGATAGTTTGAAATCGTTACAAAAACGGGATGTCGGTAAACAGCGCAAGGCTGAGGTCGCAAAGAAGCCGGAAACGTCTGTCCAGGAAGTCCCGCCGCTGCATCCTGAACTCCTCGAAATCGTTCAGAAGTTAGAAGCTGCACCTCACGCAAAAGAGTTTGAGGACATCCCGTTCCAGTATCGGGAGCAACTGCGACGGTATTTTAAAGCACTTTCACAGAAGACTCGGTAAGCAAGTTTATCCGAGATTGGGTGCCAAATGTTGAACCGTAGAAATTTTTTGATTAACGGAAGTACCGCATTGACAGGAATATTTCTCTTTAACCATCATCAGAGTCTGCATGCGTACCCCCATGAAATCCATATTGACAGACATAAAAACGAAAGGGAAAAGTGTATGAAGACAGCAGTTAGTATCGTTGACGATGCATTTTACATTAACGGAGAAGTTACCTATCCGGGACGCTCCTATCAAGGACGTAAAGTCGAAGGGTTGCTCATCAACACCCGCATGGTGCAAGGCATCTTTGATGACAGAAACCCAGAGACCATACACCTCTGGGAATACCCTGACACCGGAGAATGGGACCCCGAACGCAATACCCGCGAATTTTTAGCAGCGATGCCGACATGGCGTGCACACGGCGTATTGGCATTCACCATCAACCTCCAAGGCGGGAGTCCCGAAGGCTACTCCAAAGCGCAACCGTGGCACAATTCCGGTATAGAAGCAGATGGCAGTCTCAATTCAGATTATCTATCGCGTCTTGAACGCATCATTGATTTCGCCGACGCACTCGGTATGGTTGTCATTCTCGGTTATTTCTATTTCGGGCAGGACCAGCGGGTTAAGGACGAGAACGCTGTCAAAAATGCCGTTGACAACGCAACCGGATGGCTCTTCGACAAAGGATACACCAATGTTATCGTTGAGGTGAACAACGAATGCAATGTCAGAGCCTATACGCATGAAATTCTAAAACCGCAACGGGTACACGAGTTGATTGAACGTGTAAAGGCAACGACACGCGACGGCAATCGATTCCTCGTTGGAACGAGTTATGGTGGCGGTACGGTGCCACTCGAAAATGTCGTCCGTGCCTCCGATTTCCTACTTGTCCACGGAAACGGTGTCAAGGATCCCAATCGCATCATTGAGATGGTGCAACAGACGCGTGAAGTACCGGGCTACCGTCCGATGCCGATCCTTTTCAACGAAGACGACCATTTCGATTTCGATAAACCCTTGAACAACTTTGTCGCTGCTGTCAGTCAATACGCCTCATGGGGCTACTTCGATCCGGGTGAAAACGATTATCACCACGGTTACCAATCCGTTCCAGTCCAATGGCAGATCAACACACCCCGCAAACGTGATTTTTTCCAAAAGGCTCGCGATATCACTGGCTACAGTTCTTGATAGCATCAGAAACCGAGCCTGAAATGAAAACATCCAAACCCGTCTGAACGAACCGCAAGGAAATTTAAAAATATGCTACCACAGATTGAACCCATCTATTTTGCCATTGCCGTTGTCGTTATCATTTTGCTTACGACAAGCGTCCGGATCCTTAAAGAATACGAACGCGCCGTTATTTTCCGTCTCGGACGATTGACCGGGACCCGCGGGCCCGGTCTCGTATTTATGATACCGTTCTGGATTGAGCGGATGCAAAAAATCAGCCTCCGTGTTATCGTCAACGATGTCACCCCGCAAGATATCATTACAAAAGACAACGTCTCCGTGAGCGTTAACGCCGTACTGACCTTCAGAGTCACCGAAGCCGACAAAGCAGTGATTGAGGTTGAGGACTTCGGTTTCGCAATCTCCCAAATTGCACAGACGACACTCCGAAGTGTCCTCGGACGTGCTGAACTCGACGACCTACTCTCCGAACGCGAAAAGTTAAATCAAGACTTGGAAAACATCATCAAGAAGCATTGTGAACCGTGGGGTGTTGAGGTGCAGGCGATGGAGATTAAACACGTAGATCTCCCTGTCGAAATGCAACGCGCCATGGCGCAGCAAGCGGAAGCCGAACGCGAACGCCGCGCCAAAGTCATACACGCCGAAGGTGAATTTGAGTCTGCCCAAGTGTTAACCGATGCAGCAGAAATCCTCAGCAAAACCCCGACAGCCGTGCAGCTCCGATTCCTACAAGCATTAGTAGAAGTCAGTGCAGAGAAGAACTCGACCCTCGTCTTCCCAATCCCGATAGATCTGCTCAGTCCATTCCTTGAAAAGCTGAAAGATTAGGAGAGAACTTACGCATTTCCTCTTAAAGTCCCCCTGATAAGGGGGATTTAGGGGGTTAAATACAACGAAATGACGACTTTGTAACAAAATATACCCTTTTTCTGTTCGATTCGCGTAAATCCTCTAGGAAAGACTATGAACACGTATCAAGTCAACCGATACACACAGTTCATCACACCCCTCGGAGCCATTATTGCCCTTATCTGCTTTTTTCTGCCGTGGACGGAAATAGTTCGGATTCGTATGACTTTTTCAGGTTTTACTTGGAGCAAGTCCAGTCCTCTCATCGGAATCGCTTTGATCGTGAATCTTGCAACCGTCGGTTTGAGTCTCTACATGATAATCCGCAACACATCTTGGAGATCCAAGGTGCTAATTTTTATTATCAGTGGCATTGGAATCGCAGTCCTTTTGCAAGCGTATCTTAGTTTCAAAAAATTGGCACAGATGGTTGAAATTACTCGTGAATTTGGTTTCTGGGGGACAGTTATTGGATTTGCTATTGCTGCGGTTGGCGTGTTCTTAACCAGAGCAGAAGAAGTGGAGGAACGGTCTGAAATGTTTCTTGATGAACGATACGCATGGTTTATCGCACACGCCGCTGGGATCGGCGCACTCGCCTGCTTTTTCACACCGTGGAAAGGCATCGGTGCTGTATCAGGTTTTGACCTCGCGAAGTGGAATCCGCTCATTACAATTGCTTTAATTGCGAGTGTCACAATTGTTGTAGTCAATCTCTACATGCTAAAACGAGGGACACTCTGGAAATCAAAGGTACCTGTTCTCGTCAGCAGCGGCATTGGTCTTGGTGTTATTTTTTCTTACTATATCAATTATTTTGCTATGCTAAATACTGCAAACAAAACGGGGATAGAAATAAGTACAGATACACTTAGATTTGGCTTGTGGGGGACACTTATTGGATTTATCGTTACTGCGGTTGGGATGCTCTTAATCAAAACAGAAGATAAGCACAAACAAGCAGAAATCCCCATAGAATCTGGATAACATCTAATGATCACGTTAATTTTTTCGCCGATGAGATTAGAAAAATTATACCAAAACTGATAACCGAAAACTGAAAATTAATAACTTTTTCTCATTTTTTTTTCAAATTATGCACCCTTTTTACTAACGAATTGCGTCTTTAATAATTGAAACCCCCGATATTCGGCAAATCAATTAGAACGAAGACAAATGTCCGTAGTATTAACGGACGATCCGAATAGGAGGGATTTGGTTCAACACATGGATATTTATGAGATGCTTTGAAAAAAAAACGAACTTTTTTTCAGCGTATCTGACTAAACTATCAAATACCCTAAATTGAACCTTCAAATAGTATAAAAATTGACAACGCTAATATTCTAAAAAATAAAAGGGAGTAAATCATGACTACTAAAATTCGTCAGCAAAACGGCATCACAATTTTGGAACCCAACGGAAAACTCATCGGACCCTCCGTATCAGCATTACGGACAGCACTCTCGCCGGAGTTAGATGTAGCAGAGGCACCCCGTATCCTCATTAATTTCGAGAACGTCAATAAGATCGACAGCACAGGACTCGGCGCACTCATGGGCATCCGTGCCGTTACAGCCCGCAAGAAAGGCCGTATCGGGGTCGTCAACGTCAGTAAACAGATCAAAAATCTGGTTGTGCTCAGTCGGCTCGTGCGGGTCTTTGAACACTACGACAGCGAGGATGCTGCAGTTTCCGCACTATCCGCCTAAAATCCAAAATTTCATAGAAACTCAACCGGGGGTGGTTTTACCACCCCCTTTTTTCTTCGCATACCTCTGCAGTTATTCACTACAAAACATTCTGAATAATTTCGATTTAATACCGCCAACTTTCATGTGCGAGTGGTGCGCGATTGAGCGTGTCCCGATAAGTGCGCCATTGTGGTAGAAACTTATCCATCAACTCACGAAATTGATCGTTATGGTCACGCTCCAGAAGATGCACCATCTCATGCACCAAAATATATACGAGACATGATTCCGACTTCTTTGCGAGTTCGAGATTTAGCCAGATGCGTTTCGCTTCAACGTTGCAAGACCCCCAGAGCGTTTTCATCCGCTTAATCCGAACCTCATTAACGGACACGCCGAGTTTCGGTTCCCACTTCTCAAGCAACGGTGGGAGCTGCGCGCGGAGATGCTGGCGATACCAACGATGGAGGACTGCCTCCCGCGTGTCTCTATCGGATCCGGGACGCACGCTGAGTGCGATCTTTGTATTGTTGGGCAACCAGACCTTCGGCGGACAGTCTTGCTCCAAGACATCAAGCCGGTAGCGTCTACCAGCAAAATAGTGACTCTCACCTGTTACAAACTCGCGCTGGGACTGTCGATCCTGTTGTTCAAATGCTGCTTGTTGTCGCCGAATCCATCCGAGACGTGAAATGATTGCCATCCGAATAGCATCATCATCAAGTCGCAGAGGCGCAGACACGCGTATCTGTCCGTTCGGTGGATGAACCCCGATATAGAAGTTCTTGATGTCCTTACGGATAACCTCTACAGAAAGCCCCTGCACTTCAATACGATAGCTGTTGGTTTTGGTGTTCATTTGGAATGAAATGTTGAGTTTCGGTGTGCTCTATCCAACCTGTGGACTGATACCGGTAGAGGCACTCTCTGAATCGCGACGCTAATAATCATTCTGATTTTCTACAAGCCGAAAAATAATATCAACGTCAAGATCATAATCACTGAATTCATCCGAGATGACCCTGGCAATCGCATTGCGGATCCGACGTTCCCTGAATACGTGTCCTCTCCAATCGTCTGTCCTGGCTTCACAGACAGCACGATCCAGGGCAATCGCCACTGCCTCTCTGTGTTCTTCGGGGACTTCTACGATATTATCAAAAAGTGCCCGTAAGGCACCAGTGTTGATGCTCACAGGATAATAGGGCTGCATTTCGGAACCGATCATTGACCCGCTGAGGTTGGTAATCCCCGACAGGTATTCTCTATAATCCATCGCCCCTTGTCTCTGTTGCTGAATCAGTTCGTCAAGCAACCGCGACATCTCTTCATAGTACCTCGGATTAATCTCTGACCTGTCAACGATGAGCCGCCGAATGTTGTTTTCTATTGTTGCCGCGACTGCTGCCTCATCTCTACGTATCCCCTCAGGCAGCAGCTCAAGCGCCGTTTCAATGCCATTCTCAACAAGCAGCTGAACGAGCGGTATATCGTCAAATGTTGAGAGCGTCTCGCTCTCCTCCGCCCGAATATATGTATCGAGCAGGTGCCGCATATCCGGTTCATACACTTTCAGGTCAACATAATCACCACTCGCCAATTTGATTTCTTGACGGACGTTTTCGTAGTGCGTCACCTCCGCCTTAATCTCTCGTGTCTCGGCACTGCTGTAACCTGCCGCACTCATATCGTTCGCGAGGTTCGCATAGGCACGCACAAATGCCGCCGTCAGTTGATAGAGGTCTATGCGTCTCTGTTCATTGGCTTTGAGTTGGCTAACATCCCCACTCACATCACCACAGAAATAACGTATATAGGCAGCGGTATCGCGCGGCAGCGCAACACGTTCACATAACGCGTTAATTGCCTCGCGCGCCGCCTCCAACCGTTCCTTTCCTTTTTCAAGTCTATTTTTCAATAACCCGGCGACATCTTCAGCATCGTAGTTTTCAAACGCCTCGCCGGTGTAATCGGTAATTGCCTGCTTCAGAGAACCGAATAGGTCTTTGTAATCGACAATATATCCGTATTCTTTGTCCTCGGTGTCGAGACGATTGACGCGGCAAATCGCTTGAAACAGACCGTGGTCCTGCCTCTTTTGATCAATATAGAGATACGTCGCAGGCGGAGCATCGAAGCCGGTGAGCAGCTTATCAACGACGATGAGGAGTTTCATTTTCTCAGGTGCTTCAATGAAAAGTTTCTTTACCTCTTGTTCAAACTGATCGCCTTTATGCATGGCGGTGTCTTCAGGTTCGTCAAAGTGTGCTGCGAGCATGCTTCGATACGTGTTGTATTCCTGCTGTTTGTCCGTAAGCCCTTCACCCGTTTCTTCCGTCGCGATAGAAGCTACCGTAGGTCTATAGGAGGTTACAACGGCACATTTACCCTTTAGTGGCGTTTCCTGAAATAGATCATAAAACCGACACGCGGAATAGATACTATTGGCGACAAGCATCGCGTTCCCACGTCCACTCTTGAGTCGGTCGCGCGTATCCATGTCCACAACAATGTCGGCAACTATCTTTTTCAGCCGTTCCCTTGAGCTTTCCACGTTTAGGAGTGTTCCCCACCGTTGTTTCAGCTGCGCCTTCGCTGCGTCAGTTAACCCACGGGTTTTGCTTTCAAAAAATTCATCAATTCTCTCCTGCGAGGTAATATCTTGGTCAATATTGCGTGCCTCATACTGCAGGTCTAAGACGACCTCATCTTGAACCGCCTCGTCATATTTATAGGTGTGGATGTAGGGTCCAAAGGTTTCAATGCTCCGCTGCTTGTCGTTTTTAAGCAACGGTGTCCCTGTAAAGCCGATAAGCACCGCATCCGGCAGGAGCGTCTTCATTGCCTTGTGAAGTTTGCCCGACTGCGTCCGATGGCATTCGTCAACAAAGACGAAGAATTCACCGTTAGCGCGAAAATCTATGGGCAGATTCCGCTGGAGTTCGTCAGCGTATTCCTCAATATGCGAATCATCGGTCTCTTCGGAGCCCCCGAATTTGTGGATAAGAGAGCAGATGAGTCGTTCTGAGGAATCACGAAGCACTCGCAGCAGATCATCACGGCTGCTCGTGTGGTAGACGTTATCGTCGGTACGGCTAAAAACAGCCTTGATCTGTTCGTCAAGTTCAATCCGGTCGGTGATAATCAGCACACGTGCGTCAGGCATCTGTTCACGTATCCATTTCGCTAACCAGACCATCGTCAGACTTTTACCGCTCCCTTGCGTGTGCCAGATAATGCCGCCTTCTCTGCGTTTTATATTTTCTTGCGCAGCTTTCACGCCGAAGAATTGATTGTGTCGGCAAATCTTCTTGGTCCCCGCATCGAATACGATGAAGTCGTGCAGGATTTCAAGCAGTCGTTCTTTATTACAGAGTTGGCTAAGTTCCCGGAGCAACAGATTATAACCCGCGGCTGGGTCCGCTTCTGTTTCTTTCCACCGGAGCCAGTATTTCTCTGGTGTCTCAATCACACCGTAGCGCAGCCCTTGGCTTTCGCTGCCTGCCATCACAAGCTGCACAGTTGTGAAAAACCAGCCGATAAATTCCGCTTTCTGATTGTTGAGGTTCTGGCGAATGCCTTCGGAAACGGAAACAATAGTACGCTTCAACTCCAGCACACCGATGGCTATGCCATTGATGTATAACACTAAATCGGGACGCTTGGTGTGTTCGCCTTCAAGGGTTACCTCTTCGGCGATGCCGAAATCGTTGTTGAGCGGGTTCTCCCAGTCAATCAACTTGACGGGGACACGATGTTCACCGATATCGGGTTGAACGTTCACACTGTAGCGGAGTCGTTCATAGACATCACGGTTCGCTTCATAAAGTCCTCGCGTCCCACCGACTGCTGCGCTCTTTTGCAGTTGATCCAATGCCTTGGCGATGATATCGTTGTCATAGCCTTGCCTTCGCAGCCAATCAGCGAGGTCCTCTGGAAGAATATTGCTGTTTTCTTCTGAGTTGTCCTGCCAATTGCCGAGGTAGGTATAACCCAGAGCATCCCTAAAAAATGCTATAACGCGTTCCTGTGTGCGTATTTCTCTTTCGCCGACGGTGTTCATGGTAATAGTTGTCAGTTTTCAGTACGATTTTTCTGCGAAAAATCTTTCAGTTATCAGTTGCACAGTTAAGGTTCGGAGAGGGGATAGCTCTGGCTGCAGCCAGAGCTGCAGCCAGAGCTGCAGCCAGAGCTGCGGTTTAATCTGCTTTCCGTGATTTCAGATTCGCGAGTTCAGTTCTTCCGTTATCTGTCAATCGGTATTGCTGCCGTGGACTTGTAGGTTTTTCTGGCAGTGTGTATTCAATCATTTTATCAGTCAAGAGTTCTCGGACGACTTTGTTAAGTTGACCGGAGATTTCCTTATGTCCTAATTGCTGGGACAATTTGGACCTTGACATTGGACCATGGGTAAGCAAGTTTAGCACTCTTGATTTAAGTTCTCCACGGAGTGACACCGGCTGCACCTTAATCTGTTCTGTGGATTTGGCACGCCAAATCGTTGTCTTGAATCCACCGCTATCGGTGAATTCTGGTTCGCGTAAGCCAGCATCCCCGCATTGACGAATCATGTCTAAAGTCCCTGTTCCCATCTCCTCAATGTATTGGGTGAGATATAAGGATCGAGCAAGTAACCGGTTGTTGGGCACCGATGGGTGCGTATCTCGGAGTTGCTCCAGCGTCAACGGGGGTGGTAATCTGCCGGGATTCAAGACCTCAAGCCGATCCGAGAACAGCATCACCTGGACGCTCGCATTGCTGGTATAGTCCCGATGTGCTACGGCGTTGACGATCGCTTCCCTCACGACTTCTTTTGGGATCTCATAACTAACAGGTGCCTGCGTACTCTCCGCCCGTGTTCCTACTGACAGTGCAATCTTGCTAAGCACAAAATCGACCGCCTGATCTACGAGTTGAAACGCAGTGCCTTTGTAGACCTGATAGGACGGAATCGGTTTCGCGACCTCTGTTCCGTGGAAATGTGCACACTTAACCTCCGAGGAAATTAGAAACTGCTGTGGTGCCTTCCCAAATGCTAACACTGCCGCGTTCGTTGGTCGTTCACCGTTTAAGAGATTCAGGTGTCCCAGCAATTCTTTGGTTGAGGTGCCTTCAGTCAATGGGAATTCTCTTGCACCACGTGCTATACGGATAAACCGACGCATCTGCTCGATGTCGAGATCGTCCAGTGATGCTTTTAAACACGGTGCTGCATCAAAAGGTTCAGAACGGATGAGGTCTTCGCTATCAAGGTATTCAACTAACGCTGCGTAAAGTGCTATAACTAATTCTTCCGAGGTATTGAATCGTTTTCGGATAAGTCCGGCTTGTGCCTTATGGATGAGTGCCTGCATCTTCGGGTGCCGATTGTTGTCGTTTGTGCCTTTCACGAAAATCAGACGATGGACACTGGAGGCGGTTGCTTGATCAAATTCCCGTTCTGTCGGTGATATGCCATCTGCATCCTCCGATCCGTAGTCGTCGCCGAATAACCCTACGTAAATATCGGACTGTTCAACTTCGTCCAGATACAACGAATCGGGTCGACGATCTGATGCTGGCACATCCTCGAACAGGAATACATCAAAGAACCGTCGCATCAACGGATCGCCGCGCAGATAGTCGCGTAGTGCCTCGCGTTCCTGTGCGAATTCCGTTTGTACGCTGCTGATGAAAATACGGATAGGGTTCATAATTATTGAGTATTGATCCAATGCCACGTTATTTGTCTGAATCGTAGATTGCCGCAGATGATACGGATTGCCGCGGATTTTTAAGGGTATACCCGTTTGTAACTTTGGTTGTAAGGCGAGAGTCCCTCGGCCCTACGGTTAACATACTTTAGAATTCAAAGTAGACAAATCGCTACTTGGAGGGACGACTCGTATAGTGAATGTATCGGCGTTTAGCGGTTTACCTTCTTTCTTTCTAATTGACATCTCAACGTCATGTATCAGAGATTTTATGCTCTCTACCAAATTTTTTAACCGATCCTCACGTTCAATTAAATATGTTGCATCTTCTAACAACGCTTTCTGCGTAGCCCCATATCCTTGGTATGAAGTGTGTGTATGGGCAACGGCGTTATTTCGAGCCTCTTTGAGTTTCTGATAAATATCATTCCCTCTGATGCTTTCCAATTTACGCTTTAAATTTTCTATCTCCTCTTGGTGACAGGACTCAAGGTGTGTAGATATACAAAAGGTGTCATCTTTATGCCCCGATGTTGGCTCCTCTACTAATTTACAGACATTCGTAATTATAGGCACAGTGTGATTTAACACATCAAAAGAGTATTCCCTTTCGTCGTTAGTCAGCATTTCTGACAATTTTTCAATATTATAATCTACATGTTCCAAGCTGGAATCGAAATCCAAATTAAGGATTCTAAGACTCGCTGGCATATAATCGTCTTTGCTCAGTTTTGTTTCTTCTGCTGTCATTTCAAACTTCTCCAAATAAGGTTCCGGATAGATTAATGTTACTACGGCGCTATCACTCTTTGGATATTCTCACCCAGATAATCTACAATTTCTTGACGATTCGCTTCGAGATTGGAGAATTGCACCGGGCACACATCGTCAAAGCGAGCAACCACTTGACGATTCGCAACTTCTCTATCTTGGAAGATTCCTAAAGGACGAAACGGAATGTTCCACTGCATGACCTTTTGCAGTTTGATTGTAGCATCTCGGATTCTGTCATTATTGGCAAGGGCGTATACAAAAAGCGGTTCAGGCATTCCGTTGATACGGCAATCTACTGTGTATTTTTTTCTCTCATCACGTTCTGGATCGTACCAGTCGAAAGTCCTGTCTGCTTCTGGAACAACTTCATGGAACAGTGCTTCAAAATCTGCCATGAATGTTGATTGTGTATGTTCTTTTGACAGGCACAACACGTCACCCATCTTCACAAGTGCTTGGGCAAAAGCGTATAACGCATCACCAAAGCGCGCGTCTTTGACTTCAAGAATTAATTCTCCAAAACGGTCTTCAACTTTAAACGTAGACAGAGCATTTGAAATAATTTTCCCGCGTGTACCGTTAAATAATTTCCTCTCATCAATATCGTAGGTAAGGTGCATATAGGTATGCCCTCCGTCTGAGAGTAACCAACGTCCTTGTTCTTTTTTTAGAAGAATGGCTATGTGATCACCGTCGTCAAACCGGAAAGGGGTAAACACGCGAAAACGGTCTCTGCCATCGGGTAAAACCCGAATCTTTGCCGAGACTTTATCAATAAAGTCTTGTTCTATAGATTTTATCGACATTGCTTAGCCCTCCTTCTCACTACACAAATGCCGCCCTGCTGTGGTCTTTTATTGCTGGTGTTCTATACGGTGCACATCCTCCAGACACCATAAGCACCAATTTTAGAAATAACAACTGCCTCGGGACCCCAGGCCCGGTAGGTTCGGTTTCCTAACCGAATCATATCCTACGCGGAAACATTGAAGACTTCAAAAACCTCTTCAGTCCTGTAAGGTTTATTTGCTTGGGTGTTTCTTCAGAATGTTTATAGAAGGACGTTTCAAAGAAGGATTCAACCCTGTAAGGGTGACATTTTTATATCTTACATGCTCAAACGCTGTCCAATATCCTAAATTAACACCTATGGTGCACATCCTCCAGACGCTCATCTGGCACGATAGTGATCGTGCCCGCAAATCGTTCTCACACGTTCAACACGTCGTCTGTACTCATACGATATTTTTCCATGACATCGTTGGTGCTCATTTTCGTCTCCTCTTCTTACGTTTTTTGCGGGTCATCACATTCTGCCATCCATTCATTTCGCAGAACTTATCTGTGGAAACAAATTTGTCGTTTAAACCAAAGGATTTTGGCAAAGATAGCACAAAATTTTCAAGAAAGTTGTCGTTACTAACAAACAGATCGCAGAAGGGCAAATAGTATAAATACTCCCAATCACGCACGTATGAATCATCTCGATGTTCACCGTCAAAAGCCCTGAAAGCGATGAGGCAAAAACCTAAAAAATAGTAATAACGACTATAACGGAGAAAATTAGTTTCTATAGGTCTGTTGTTATAGAGGCTCAACCGATTTAGAGTTGCTTCCAATTCAGCACCATTCAGTATTCTTGTGCCATCGGGTCTCATTAAATAACGAAAAATGCCAATTAGTTTCCGAGGTGATGGTATTTGGGATTCAGCAAATTTGCAAATATCATCTATTTTTGAACTGTGAAGACGATAACCCAATTGCTGTTCCCCTCGCCGAAAGAGGTCTCTAACAATCCTTCTATCCCCACCGAGCGAATCAATAACATCGTTTCTAAAATCACCGAATAAATCGTCGAAAAATTTGAGTTCTGAGTCTGCCATCTGATAAAAGAAGTCAGAATCCGCAGATATCAAAGGAAACATCAATTGCCTATCGCCTTCATTTACACAGATTAGAGCCACTAGATGATCATCTAATGATGTCAAATCTCTTTTTACAATATCATACCTATAAAGCGCATTGGGTGCTTGAGGATCACGTATCATAACAAAGCTGCTATCATCAATATCTAATAATCTTTGTTCCAAGTTTCCCTGCATACATTCATACAGAAAATTGGGAGTACAAAGAATCGCATATAGATTACACAGATCATTTAATTGATCTGGTGTTAAACTTTGAAAAGTCGACCTGTCCAATAATGCTACTTTTTTACCTCTGAATCTTTCGTCTTTAAGTGCTGAGTGCATAGAATTTTCTTACCTTGATGGTGCCCTAATACACTTATGTTAGTTGTCGTTACGAATTTCAATAGCTTCTTCGATAGCATCTGCCAGATATGTGCTGATCCAGTCGTAACGTTCTTGGCTGTTGCTACCGCTGGGGTTGTAGCACTTCACAATTGAAGACAACTTCTTTCCTGTTTTGCCATGGGTAATTGAGGTGAAGGGATTCGCACCTTTAGTAGAAACCTTGCCATCTGCGTTCTTTAAACCATGGATATGAATACCAACCACCCCCATACCATCGTCCCAAGATTTGACAATTTCGTAATTAATCCATTTACGGCCGGCTGTGTGAGTGCCGACCAAAACGACGGTACATGATCGGTACTTCATCTGACCAGCGATCCAGCGTTTAATCGCCGTGTCTCCGCCTCTCTTAATAGTTTCCCAATCATTGTCTGTAGCGGGCCTGTTGCCCTCAACTGTACCAATATTACGGACGGTTGAGGCGCGCCAGTTGTCGCGATCATAATGAAAACTGTAAAATACTCTGCGTGCCATCAGTTATTACCTCTTTGTATATAGTTTGTATATAGGTTAAATATCGTCATGACGACAATAGGTAAAATTAGCATTCCATGAAATGGGATTAGTGTTTTTGAAAAAGTTGCTCTAATCCATGTTGGACGTTCTTTGCCCTTAATTTGATTCACATCCATTGAGAAATCGATTTTCTCTTCAGGAAGGACCCGTACACGATCATATAATTTCCGAAATAACTCTTCTTGACAGAGAAAGAAACCATCAAGACCCCATAAAACAGCGATTGGAATATAGGCAACATAAATTAAATTAGCGCGACTATCGGAAGTAGACAAAGCAAACAGGGCAGAAACCAGGGTAACACTCCATCCTTTCAGTAGAGAAGAATTTGTTGAAAGGCGGTTAATGATGCCTTGTACCAGTTCAAGATGTTTTTGCTTGTTACTCATATTAACCTCTATTCAACTCCATTTTTCAACAACCGCACGCGTCCTGTAAGCAGCCGTTGCATCATGCCTTGCTTGATGGCACGCGTCTTGTCTTGACGCTTTTCTAATGCGGCAATCTCAGCATCCATATCTGAAAGCACAGAGGCGATAGCGTATTGTTCAGCACCGGACGGAATGGAAAGCTCTAAAGCACGGAATTGACTTTTTGACATATTGTATCGCGTGGCACCTTGTGCCAACGCATTCATAATGTCACGACCTACATTTCCTCGAAAAAAATAAGCAAGGAACAAGGGAACATATTTATCTTTATCGTGGATTCGGAAGCCAAAACAAAAACTGTTTAGATACAGGTTATCTAATTGCTCACCCATGACAGCACCTATTGCGAGGTCCCCAGGTGTTTCGGATGAAGCGTTGAATAGTACATCCTCTTTCATAACACGGTTCTGTGACTCACTTGGCCCAACATAAACAGGCTCGGTGTGTTGTATATTAAGAATGACATTTTCTAATACACCCAGAAACGTCATGTAACGCGCATTTCCACCTTCAAAATCTATTTTGGTTTTACCAGACAATCCGCCATAGATTGAACCGATTTGTCCCATTTGTACTGTTACCCACGCCCTACTAAAACCGGGCAGGCGCGTTTTGCCAGTGAGCAGCTGCTGCATGACGGCTTGCTTAATGGCTCGTTTTTTGGCAATGAGTGCCTCTAATGAACTGAGCAACCCATCCACATCCGACAATGCTTCGGCGATAGCGCGTTGTTCATGTTCATCGTCAGGAACAAGGATCTGAAACTGTCCGACTTGTTCCGAGTTTGCTGCGGTAAATGTACTACCTTGTTCTAGAGCCTGCCATCGATTCTCAGCATAAACCAAAGCGTGGAATAGAAAACTTGAGTCTCCAAAAGGTTTCAGTCCGCAGACCCCACGTCCAATACATACATTTTTACTTGCAACAGCAACAGCACCAACGGGCGCGCGGACGGTAAGTATCAGATCACCTGAGTCACAACGTTTGTTCCCTTCGGTGGTCCATACGCGTTCTACTGTCTTTCGGGATTCAATATCGGCATTTCCTTGAATCAGTGGCAGTCCTTCACCACGTGAATTGTAAAATATTGAAGATGGCGATTGCCCCATTGTAACAACTGCAAGATCAGAAAGCGATTTTTCAGACCACTTACCGCTAAATCGTGAATTGGCCATATCACACCACCCCCATCTTCTGTAAATGCACCTTTACTTTCGCGCTAAACGCCTCCGCCTCATGTTCCAGGTCCGGCAACGGCTGCGTGTAACGTTCCTCAAGCTCTCTCACGTTTTCAGTGAACTTCCATGCAACTCGTTGTGTTTCAGATTCTACGGAGGCTTGAATGCTTGCAAACCATTTGTCTTTAACCACAAGTACTTTGATTTCTGTTTCGGTAAGTTTATCATACTTTGCTATCACCGACGTGTGTAGATTATGAAGTTCTTGCTTATGTGCTTTCTTTTTATTTCCTTCTGCTGTTATGAGTTCGAGATAGTCGTAAAGTACATCTAATTCCTCAAGTATACCTTCAGCTTCATCCCTATGAGAAGTGTCTAATTCTTGGAATAGGTTGTTTTCGTTTCTAATGTTCTCAATCCATTCTCTATTACCCAAATCTTTCTGCTTTACAGACTTTACTCGCGTATGCTCAGGTGTTTCTTCTGGGTACACCTTCAAGAGGTTTTCACGATGTTCCTTCACACGTTGCTCCACATTACCTTTAGTTATGCTTCCTTTGCTACCCTCAAGACCGACGAGGGCACCTTCACCGTCTCCATGTTCTTCTTCAAATTCTTCCTTATGTTGTTTTAATACCTCAAGCTCAGCCTCAAAACACTCAACTTTTCGATTTTCATCATCAAAAAACATAGCAATTATTAAAGACGCTGGAATCAGTTCACCAACATACTTGATAGTTTTTTGTCCTTTCTTTATCGTGAAATCTGGCGTTTCCTTGTCGTAGGCATGTCTAAGGGTTCGTCCTGCTAACCAACCCTCTGCGGCAATGAGATAAACATCGTCCTGCATTGTTTCATCCCAATAGTTCATCAACTGCTGATAAACATCATACTGATCGAGCAGCGGCAAATCGTCAAACCGATTCAGCAGGTCTTCCGACAACGTCCGAATGACCTTTCTCGGAACCGTGTCGCTCCCAATACTTGACATAAAATCCTCGTGTGCCTCGCGCCAGCCTTCAAAGACAGTATCAACGCGCTGCTGGTAAGACTGGAATTCGCTATGGGTGAGAATAGTCGTCCTCACCTCATGCGCTTCTACGAGGGGATCGCTGTATCTGGGTCTACCGTTACTCTTGAACAAAGCGTCACGCAGTGTCGGAAAAACCTCCCAATAATCGTCAAGTGCTTCAATATCTCTGTCGGGAATCCCACCGTTGAGGTGTGCATTGAGGTCGTGCAAATCCTCCGGTTCACTGGCATCAATATAGCGCGGGATATTGAGATTATAGGCGTTCGCAGGGTCGGCGATTTCAGACACCGGCACCATTCGGGAATAGCGGTCAACTTCGATTTGATCGTTGAAAACCGATACGATTTTATGAATATCTTGGGCGCGCAGTCGATTTTTGTTGCCGTCCTTGAGGAACCCTTTGCTCGCGTCTATCATAAAGATGCCCTTGCGGACACGAGCATTCTCTTTGTCAATCACCAAAATACAAGCGGGGATACCGGTGCCGTAGAACAAATTGGCAGGTAAACCGATAATCCCCTTGATGAAACCGCGTTGGATGAGATTCCTGCGGATGTCCGCCTCCCTGTTACCACGAAACAGGACACCGTGCGGTAAGATAATCGCACCCTTGCCTGCTGTGCTTTTCAGGGACGCAATGAAGTGTAGCAGAAAGGCGTAATCCCCGTTTTTAGTGGGTGGGATACCGTATCCATCAAAACGGCCATAAATGTCGTTTTCCGGATCTAGACCATTTGTCCACGCCTTATCAGAGAAGGGCGGATTGGCAACAGCGAAATCAAAAGTTTTCAGCCGGGTATCTGCATCCTTGAAGTACGGGTCCGTCAATGTATTGCCGGGCCAGAGTTGCGCTGTCTCATTGCCGTGGAGAATCATGTTCATCCGCGCCAGCGCGTAGGTCGCGTTATCCTTCTCTTGTCCAGAGACAGTGATACCGTTCGGAGTCTCGTCGGCAGCCCTCAGCAGGAGAGAACCGGAGCCACAGGTAGGGTCATAAATGGTTTGGGTTTGAAGTGTCTCTGGACCGATACCGATCACCTGCGCCATGATACGTGAGACTTCGGCGGGTGTGTAGAACTGTCCCTTACTTTTACCAGATTCCGTAGCGAAGTGCTGCATGAGATACTCGTAGGCATCGCCTAATAGGTCATCGCCTTCCGCTCGGTTCGCGCTTAAGTCGAGGTCGTTAAAGATAGCGACCAGCCTTGAAAGCCGGTCCTGCATCTCGCGACCTCTACCGAGTTTACTATCATCGTTGAAATCTGCCTGATCAATGACACCTCTGAGGTCATTCGCCTCAGCGAGTTTACCGATAATTTTGTTGATTTTGTCGCCGATCTCCTTGTCCCCTCTCAATTCCACCATATCTTTGAAGCTACCGCCTTCCGGCACTTCAATTACGGGGTAGGGGTCATTCGCAGCCTTATCAGAGACGTATTTCATGAAGAGCAGCGTCAGGATATAGTCTTTGTATTGTGATGCATCCATCCCGCCGCGGAGTTCGTCGCAGCTTTGCCAGAGCGAAGCATAGAGTTGTGATTTCTTTATCGCCATACGTGAATCCTTTCTTGTGAGATTAGGAGCAGTATATCAAAGGTGACCAATTAAGTCAACAGGTTTAGGATGGTGTTGCTGGGGTCGCGAGCACAACTCGCTCCTACAAAAAGTATTTGAATGGAATTGAAAAGTTCGCGTGACTTTTCAGGGTGTATATGATATAATATGTTCAAAAAATAGGTATATCCAAGGGAAACCCTTAAGACTGAGCGCGTCACGCATTTGACATCTAAGAACTGGATCCGTGCTGCACGTGCTATGCGATTCTTCACGAGGTTGAACCGCGTGGTGATTCTCGGACCTTAGGTAGTCCCTCAACGCTCCGCGGATGGACTCAAGCAGTCTGTCGCGGATCATTTTCAATTATTTCAGACATCGCTTTGGGGGTTGTACAAACCTCCAAAAACAACTCGCTTTTACAAAAATGGATAAGAAGAGGAGATAAAAATTGATTCTAAACACAATATTGTGTCTCTTATTATTAGGAAATCTCGTGCTACTCGTTCTCATATACAGGACTATAAAGTCACAACCAAAACATATAGAGCAGGCTGACTTAGATAAGTTGCAAGATGAAATATCTAAGTCAGAGCGAGAGATTCGATCTGAAGTTAGAACGACTCAAGACTCTACAAGTAAAACGCTTGTGACAAATATCAGTGAATTAAGCAAAGTCATAAATACTCAACTTCAAGGCGTGCAAACGGCATTTAGTGACAGTTTTCAAGGGTTGCAACAGAGTAATGACAATAAGCTGGACCAAATAAGTCAAACCGTCACTAATCAGCTCCAAACGACATCTGATACACTCGTGACAACTGTTGGTGAACTCCGCAAAGCACAAGCATCGAAGCTGCAGGATGTGACGACGGCCACCGACAAATTGACGCAAGCTAACAAAAGCGGTATTGAAGACATCAGAAAAACAGTTGATGCGCGTATACAGGATTTACAGACGAGCAACGAAAATAGGTTAGATCAGATGCGCCAAACAGTTGATGACCAACTCCAAACGACATTGGAAAAGCGATTGACAGAGTCTTTCAACATCGTCAACAAGAACCTTGCAGCCGTTCAAATGGGACTTGGAAAGATGCAAAATCTTGCCACAGACGTAGGAAATCTTCAACGCGTCCTAACAAATGTCAGCACACGCGGCGCATGGGGCGAAGTTCAACTGGGCGCAATCCTTGAACAAATCCTCACACCAGATCAATATCATCTGAACGTACAACCACACACAGGTTCTGAAAGGGTTGAGTACGCCGTCAGTCTTCCAGGCAATGATGATAACCCAGATACGTGTATCTGGTTGCCAATTGATTCTAAGTTTCCTACGGCTGATTATCAAAGACTCCTTGATGCTGCTGAGAGAGCTGATAAAGAGGCAGAACAATCAGCAATCCGGTCACTCAAACAAACGGTTCGATCTCAAGCGAAGGATATTAGCACAAAGTACATTTCCCCTCCACATACCACAGATTTTGCTATTATGTTTTTGCCAACGGAAGGCCTTTATTCAGAAGTCCTTCGACAGGCTGGTTTAGTCGAGGAACTCCTACAAACGCGCCGGGTTGTGGTTGCTGGACCAACGACCCTCACTGCCATTTTACTCGGTCTTCGTGTAGGGTTCCGAACGTTAGCAATTCAGAAACACTCTGGTAGAATCCAAGAGATGCTTTCTGCTATCAAGACAGAGTTTCGTGAGTATAGTCAAGTATTAGGACTCACGCAACGTCACCTACGAAACGCCGCCAATGCACTTGAAAAGACGGAGAAGCGTTCACAAACAGTCGTCGGGAAATTACAAGATGTTGAAGAACTCCCGATGGAAGAGGCAGCGAAAACGCTTGGACTTCCAGAAATCGAATTAGGAAACGAGTTATCAGAGTAATCGATACTAAAGTTCCTTATAGATTACCAAGTTGCAAAGCGTGAAAAAAGAATGGGCGGGCACGGTAGCCCGCCCCTACAATAGACATAGATTACCTAAATCTACCAGTCCTCATCAAAGAACGGTGTACTCGGATAACTGTAGACGTTGCCTTCGTAGTTCTTAAGTTGAATCTCATCGTCATCGAAAGCCACAACGGGATCAGGAATCAACGCGATTTTGCCACCACCCCCCGGCGCATCGACAACATAATGTGGCACACCGAGTCCCGATATATGTCCACGCAACGCTGCAACAATGTCTAAACCCGTCTGCACCGCCGTCCGGAAATGATCAGTCCCAACAATAAGATCCGCTTGATAGATATAATACGGCTTGACCCGAATCCGCAACAACCCTTTCATCAGTTCCACCATCACATCGGGATCATCGTTGACACCTTTCAGGAGAACCGTCTGGTTACCCATAGGGATACCCGCATCGGCTAACATACCACACGCTTTTTCCGTTTCATGTGTAATTTCACGGGGATGGTTGAAGTGCGTATTAATATAAAACGGGTGATACTGTTTCAAAATCGCACACAATTCAGGTGTAATACGTTGCGGTAGCGTCACGGGGACACGCGAACCGATTCGGATGATTTCCAAGTGTTCAATCGCGCGTAGCCCGCCGACAATCATATCAATTTTCTTATCCGTTAGCATCAGCGGGTCACCACCGGAGATAATCACATCGCGAATTTCTGGATGCGCCTGAATATAGGCGAGACCTCTTTCGACGTTATCTTCAGAAATCGAATGCGGATCACCGACTTTCCGTTTGCGGGTACAGAACCGACAATAGATAGGGCACATATAGTTAACATAAAAAAGTGCGCGGTCAGGGTATCGGTGCGTAACGTTCGGCACCTCGCTATCGTCTTCTTCGTGGAGTGGATCCTCTACACCTGTACTGATTAACTCTTTTGGGTCAGGAACAACCTGCTTCCAAATCGGATCACCGGGTTCCTCTATGAGACTGAGATAATACGGGTTAATACGGATCGGAAATTCTTTATGAATCCGCCGCATCTCCTCTAAGTCAACATCGAATGCAGCGGCGAGTTTTTCGGGTGTGTTAACAGTATCCCTAACGAGACGTTTCCATTCTTCCATATAGTGTGTCCTTCCTTTCCGAATTCTGATGCAATGAGTGGTCCCGCGCTGCATCTATAGGATGCAGAGTTACGGGGCAGGCGTGTAATTTTCAATCGTCACTTTTTCCATGACATCACGTTCACGAAGTGATTCTACGACATCCATTCCGTCAATAACTTTCCCAAACGTAGTGTAGTTGCCATTTAGATGTCCAACGCTTCTTGGGTCTGAAGTGAGGCAGATATAAAACTGACTGCCGGCTGAGTCGGGGTTCTGTGTCCGTGCCATCGCAATGACACCTTCTTCATGCGGCGGCATCTTGTCGCGAAGGTCAGGATCTTGAAATTCACCCGGGATTGTCCATCCGGGTCCACCTCTGCCTGTGCCTTCTGGGTCTCCGCCTTGGATCACAAAACCTGGGACATACCGATGGAATGTTACGCCGTCATAAAATCCATCTTCAATCAACCGAGCAAAGTTCGCTACTGTGGCGGGGGCGGCTTCGGGATAAAGTTCTATTATGATGTTTCCTTTTTCGGTTTCTATCGTTACATTAGGCAATTGTTCACTATTGCATGAAATGGCTGTCGCCAAAAACGCACCTAATAGGCTTATTCGCATGATTTTGATGTGAAAACCGCGGGTTTTCACGAATTCCTTTTCCGTTTTTTTATTAGACAAAGATTTACGCAAAATTCATTTTATTCAGGAAATTATAGGCGTAAATCTTATTCAAATTATATCGTAAATCTTCGACGAGTATTTCCTATGCGGGACATAAGGGTATTCTCGGCGAAATAAAAGTTGAAGTACATTATACACTGATTCAGGTGTGAAGTCAAACAAAATTTGGGACAGTCATTTTTTAAGTATTTATAAAATTTTTTAGCCTTGACACGGCAGTTTGGACATGGTATCCTAATAAGTAGGAGGTGGTTGCCGTGCGGAACATCTCGACAGAAAATCAGAAGACACGCGAACTGTTAGCAACTTTGAAGTTGTTGTCACCTGGAACCCCTCTGCGAGAAGGTATTGAGTATATCAGCCAAGGTAAAACGGGTGGACTCATTGTCATTGGCGATACACCGGAAATCTTGGATTTGACAGAGGGCGGCTTTCGGATCAATTGCCAATATACACCCGCGCGTCTGTATCAATTATCAAAGATGGATGGGGCGATTATCCTTTCCGAGGATATGAAACGAATCGTTCGCGCCAATGTGACCCTTAGAGTAGACCCATCTATTCCGTCCAGCGAAACCGGGCTCCGCCATCGCTCTGCAGATAAATTTGCTAAACAGACAGAACACATCGTTCTTGCTGTATCACAGAGTCGAAATACGCTCACCTTATTTCTTAAAGACCAACATTATATCTTCCGGGAACCTCCAGAATTACTGTCCGGAGCAAATCAAACCATGCTCGCACTGACCCAGTACGTTAAGGCAATGCAGAACGCACTTACGATGCTGAATTGGGCAGAATTAAGTGGAAATGTCACGTTAGCGGATGTTGTCACGGCTATCCAACTGTGTGAGCGGGTGCGCCGCGCTGAACAGGAATTAAACCTCTATAGGATTGAGTTAGGCACACAGGCGCAATCCATACAACATATCCCTGAACTCACTACTGAAATTGAAAGCGTGCTTCTGATTACGAAAGATTATTATCATGAAAGCCTCCGAGACGCATCTGAAGCACTTGACAGGATTATAGGGCTTGATGCGAACAGTCTCGCAAGCCGACGTAATATCAGTGAGGCTCTCGGGTATCCGCGTGATATTCAAAACACTTTTGGGGCTTTTGAACCGCGCGGGTACCGAATACTCAGCCAAGTGCCTCGCATGCCGTTCAATATTATTGAAAACATTGTTCACAAATTCAAATCGTTAGATAAAATTTACACTGCCGCTATTGATGAACTCGAAGCGGTTGATGGTGTCGGAAAGACAAGAGCATCAACAATAAAGGATACACTCGCGCAAATGAAAACCAGGACCGCCCAACCACACCTCCTTGCGTTACCTGTGTTTGATGAATAAAAGCGTCGACCCGATGCTCTATAGACAAAAAACTGAAAATTGAACTAAGGTCAAATAGAAGAAAATTAATAAGGAGTCACAAAATGAAACAGTTCATCGCTTCACCGCAGAAGTATAACTTCGCATTGCGTAGGATTTTGATGATCGGGCTGCTGCTCGTTCCTTTCGCTTTTGCAGGGTGTGGTGGAAAACTCGGAAAAATTGAACCGTCCATAGTGGATACAGCAATCGCAAACGCAGAAGCAGCTATTACAGCAGCAAAAGAGGTTGATGCCCCGTCGCTGGCACCTGATGCATTTGAAGCCGCAAAATCCAATCTTGAAGCTGCGAAAACAGCCCTCGCAGAAAAAAGAGGGAGTGAGGCACTCCAGCTCGCATATCAAGCGGTAGCTGATGCTAAACTCGCACGAAAAAGTGCTATCAACATTGCCAAAAACTCGGAATTGAACGCAGCGATCCTTCAGAAAGAAGCAAAGGCGGAAGCACTCCGTCAAAAACTCAGCGACAGGGAGTCAGAACTCAAACGCACCCAGTCTGAGATGCAGGAAGTTCGAGGCGAGGAAACGCAATTAAAAAAGGCAGTTCGCGACCTTCAGAAAAAGAACCGTGAGTTGAGCATTACACATGAAGATTATGGCAAACAGGTTGCTAAACTCCTTAAGACTGTTGAGGAAATGCAGACACACGGACAGCAGGCGGAAACTGAAATCCGGAACTATGGGAAGGAAATTTCCGCACTCCGTCGTAAACTTGAAATCACTGATAGGATTGTTAAAGAAGAGGGGTATCAAAAACGGGCAGCTATTGCCGAAGCAGAGTCCCTCAGAAAACAGATTCGCGAACAGGCAGAAATTTATACCAAGAAACTCGCAGCGGCGAGTCAGCAGGGTATCGAAGCTAAACACGCAGAGTTTCTCAAGCAACAAGCACAAAAAGCGCGCGCCTATGTTGACAGCCAACCACCGCTTTCACCCGCTAAAACGGGACGTACCTCTCTCTCCACAGCACAGATAGCAGCAGGTAAAACAGCACTCAGTAATTGGGAAAGTGCTTGGCAAAGCGGCAACCTCAATGTCCATCTCGCTTACTATGGACCCAACGCCGCCGCCGATAAAGTGGTGATTCGGGAAAGCAAAGAACAGCGCAGTAAAATTGATAGGCAACAACTTGAATCCGAACTTCGCCAGATGGGCGCACACGCATGGACGAAGGTCAAAATCGATACCGAAGTCGAAAGTGAGAGCGTCATCGGTATTCAGCAACTCAGTCGATTGGTTGCGCCTGCTGCTGATGAGAACGCTACCGCACTCTACAATATTTGGATTCGCGAAGTCTGGATGCATCAAGTCGGCAACGACTGGAAAATCCATCACGAAATCTGGAAAATTTTTGAGAACGTGCCAGACTTTTAAACTACGAGCGGAGGTTAAATTGTGAACGACGTACAAAACCAGCAACACAATCGAAAAAAATTCAATATGTCTCGGAATCTGATCTGGGGTGGTGCTATTGCGGCAATCGTTATCGCTTTTATCGCATTCCTCGTGATATTCATGAGTTCCAGTGAAACGCCTACCGCCTTTTTGGCGAAATGGAAAAGTGCACTTGAATCCAGTGATGCCAAAAAGTATGAAGCACTCTGGGTAAAAAGTGAACGCCAGCGTCCCGATAAAGGCTATCAGAATACTGCAAGGCTCCTCAGAAACAGTGTGAACTTCGCAGTTAACCTTGAAGGCAGCGGCCAACCCTATCGAGTCCCTCGATACCCGAATCGCTATCGAATTGAAGGGATTCCGGTGATCGCTTACCTGCCCGAAGGTCCCAAAGATCAATTGCGAAATCTTGTGATTGAGAAGAAGGGGATCATCCAACAACGATGGAAAATTATACAGGATGAGGTCGTTGGCGAAGGAATTGTCGAGGCAGTGTCTCCTGATTCTACATCGCAACCCAATCGTGTTAAGCCGTCCAACAGCCCAGTCGCACCGCTTGTACTCGCTTGGAAAGCGGCATTGGAAACGCAGAATGTCAAGACATACACCGACTTGTGGGATAAATCTGCCCGCAAAAAGAGAGCAGCAAGTTTCCGACGTGCTACAGAATTGATGTCGCAAACCCACGTCGTCGATCTCCAATTCGCCACCTATTCCCCGGTTCCGACGCAGCGGAACCGTCATGTCGTTGACGGTATCCGCGTAACTTTGCAGGGCGGCAGTGAGGTCATTGAAACCCACATCCGCACGCTCACTATTGAGAAAAAGGGGTTCTTCAGGCGAAACTGGAAACTTGTTAACGATCAGGTCGGTGAGATAGCCGGCGCAATCGCACTCGCAAACACGGAACCGTCCGGTGCCAATACAGTTTCCGGTAAAGAGTCCGGCGGAATCTTGAATGGCAACGCACCGCCTGATACGCAATTCAAAGTAAGACAAGTTTTGGGGAAATGGCAAGCAGCTTGGGAAGGGAAGGACTTGAACACTTATATGTCTACCTACTCAGACAAAGCCTTGATTACCCGCGTCACCGTGCGTGATGGCAAAGAGACGAAGATTTTCCTGACGAAAAAGCAACTCCGAGCCAAAATGAAAAAACTCAACACCCTGTACGCTGACATCCAGGTCGTTATCTCTAATCCGCAAATTAACGGGGACCGAGCAACAGCCGAAGTTACGTTCCTGCAGAAATTTACCGGGACCCCCGCAAGCGGCACCCGGCCCGCTTACTCTGACTACGGCACCAAAGAATTGGATTTGATGGTCGATCCAGCGGATGGACATTGGCGAATCTACGGAGAGACATGGAGCCTCTACGAAAATGTCCCGGATTTTCCAAAAATGTAATTATAAGGTAAAATGCATACTGAGTACCAAACCAAACGCAAAATTGAGTTCGCTGATACCGATATGGCAGGGATCGTCCATTTCACACGATTTTTTGTCTTTATGGAATCCGCGGAACACGAGTTTCTGCGGAGTCTAGGTACAAGTGTCGCAACCGAATGGAATGGAGATAAAATCGGGTGGCCCCGACTCGCAGCTTCGTGTGAGTATCTAAGTCCACTCCGGTTTGAGGATGAGGTGGACATCCACCTCCAGGTCTCCAAGAAAGGGACCAAGTCGCTCACATATCAATTTCGCTTTACACATCAGGGAACGGATGTCGCACATGGCGAAATCACAACGGTCTGTTGTATAACGAACCCAGGTGAAAAACTCCGTGCGATACCTATCCCTGATTTTATTTCAGATCAGATATGCTGTCCACCATAGGGACACTGTTACAAGCTTCACTTTCCAAAAGATTAGAATAACCATGCAACAACCTCGCCCTGCGACAGCTTCGCTTAAAATATCTCACTTATTCAAAGACTTCGGAGCCGTCAAGGTGCTGCGGAACATTTCGTTGAGTCTCACAGGCGGTACATCTGTCGTTATCACGGGACCTTCTGGTTCTGGTAAGAGTACGCTCTTACACATCATCGGTACCTTAGAAGAACCGTCGAATGGAATTGTGGAGATTAACAATATAAATCCGTTCACCCTCTCTGAACCTGAACTTGCGGCGTACCGCAATTCCGTGATCGGATTTGTGTTTCAGGAACATCACTTACTTCCGCAATATTCCGTGCTTGAGAATGTGCTGATTCCGACACTTGCCTTCAAACGGGGAACTGACGCGACCGAGCGTGCCGTTCAGCTTCTAAAACGGGTCGGACTCACGGATCGTCAATCGCACCGACCTGCTGAACTTTCAGGCGGCGAACGGCAACGCGTCGCGATTGCGCGCGCCCTTATTAATCAACCGGACATCCTCCTCTGTGATGAACCGACGGGTAATCTGGACACTGCTACGACTGATACCGTTGCCAACCTGCTCTTTGAGTTGCATCGTGCTGAGAAGACCCTATTGATTGTGGTGACACATAATCTCTCGCTTACCTCGCGCTTTGACCGGCATCTGCAATTGGTGGATGGTACTTGCAACATAGAAAGAGATGGTTAATACGCGCAACGGACGCGAAGAAAGATTATGCCGAGATTCTCTTGGAATTCCCTTAAACACTTTTGGCAGATACATGTTATTGTTGCACTTTGCACTGCTGTAGCGACGGGTGTTCTCGCCGGTGCGCTGATTGTCGGTGATTCCGTACGCGGGAGCCTGCGAAGTCTCACTACAGAGCGACTCGGTGCCATCCAACACGCCCTCCTTGCAGACCATTTTTTTCAACCCGATCTATTGCAGCGGGAAAATAAAGTGCCAGCAATCCTGCTAAATGGAACAGTTGTTGCACCACAGACACAGACACGGGCATCAAAGGTTAACATCGCCGGTGTAACGGACGATTTCTTCACGTTTTGGCAAGAGGATACCGCACCGAATCTCAACAAACCCGCTGGACAACCTTTCAACGCTATCGTCATTAACGAGGCACTTCAAAACGAACTGAGCGTTCAAGTCGGCGATACACTACTGGTAAACATGTCTCAAGCCGCCGACATCCATCCCGAATTCCTCCTCGGTGAGCGGGACGCAGCCAACGCCATCCAGAGTCTCCGTTTGGTGGTCAGCGATATAATTCCCACCAAGAACGCGGGGCGGTTCAGTCTACAGGCACATCAAAGTCTCCCGTTCAACGTTTTCATAACACTCCCCGTTCTACAAAAAGCACTCGGACAAGTGGACAACGTGAATGCCATATTTACAGCGGATACGGACCCAATTTCGGCGGCGGATCTGTCATTAACCCTTGAAGGTCTTGGATTACGTATTAAGACGCATGGGCATTACTTTGATCTCCAGAGCCAGCAGTATCTCCTCAAACCGATACTCTCCGAAACTGCGTTGACAGTTGCAACAGAAAACAGTATTCCAACTCTACCTACACTTACCTACCTCGCGAATACAATTAGTGCTAATAATAAGGTTATCCCTTACTCTACAATCGTGGCACTCCCGACAGATGAAGGAGCGTTTGCGAAGCTGCTCAATATGCATACGACAGAAGCGCAGCAACTGGCATATCAACAGGCGCGGGATCAAAAAAAAGAACAAGTAGAATTAGAAAAGGATAAACTCATAAAAGAGAAACGAAAACTACGTAGCACAGAAAAAGATAGGGAGCAGGCTAAAAAAATTATCAGGGACTTAGAATTACTTCATGAAATTTTACATCGCCCTGAAATTATCCTCAATATGTGGGCAGCAGAGGACCTCGGCGTGAAAGTCGGCGACGAAATCATTATCACATACTATAGCGTCAGTGCAGAAGAAGCGTATGTCACTGAAACAGCATTTTTCCGTCTTAAGGGAATTCTGCCGATCGAAGGCATCGCCGCGGATAGAGACGTTATCCCAGAATTTCCGGGTATCCACGATAGCAACGACATGTCCGAGTGGGAATCCCCTTTCCCGATTGATTATACCTTAGTACGAGACAAGGACGAAACATATTGGGATGAATACGGAGCGACACCGAAAGCATTTATGCCGTTGAATATCGGCAAGCGGCTCTGGAAAAACCGATTCGGCGATCTAACTTCAATTCGATTTGGGGCTGCGCCAGACACAGACATCCATGCAACACGCTTACATTTTGAATCTGAATTCCTTAGGAAGATTCAACCTGAACAGATCGGTTTTCAATTCCTATCCCTCCAAGCAGATGGGCTGCAAGCCTCCGCCGGTGCCACAGATTTTGGAATGCTATTTGGCAGCCTAAGCGGTTTTATCATTATCGCTGTTGCGCTGTTGATCGCGATGCTTTTCCGCCTCGGTGTCGAACAACGGTCGCGTGAGATCGGGATCCTACAGGCTGTCGGTTATCCACTCGTCAAAATTCGTCGCCGGTTCCTTTATGAGGGCGCGACTGTCGCGGGTATCGGAAGTCTGTTGGGATGCCTGCTCGCTGTCGGGTATGCAAAACTCATGATATTCGGGCTACAAACGTGGTGGCTGCCTGCTATTGGCACGCCGTTTATGGAACTTCATGTGGATCCAACGAGCCTTGTGAGTGGTGTACTCATCTCGCTGGCTATTGTGATGATCTCTATCCGCATAACTGTCCAACAATTAGGCGAAACATCTACAACAGCACTCCTCGCTGGTGAAACCGATTTTGCTGAGATAACCCTCACACAGCAGGCGAAACAGACTGAATTCTCCACAAGGATGTCAATCTTAAAGAAGATCGTAACCACGATTGTAGTTGTCTTATTTGCCTTTTTCGTTATCTTTGACAAATGGTTTATTGATACCTTTGGCACTTGGATTGTAGATCCCATTCTTGATTTTTTATTATTAACTTTGACCATTATTGGTGTAGGGTGGGATGCCTTCGGTCGGTGGTTAAAATCGCAGAGGGTCCCAAGGCGGTTTAACAGGTTACGGTTTGCTCTCAAAAACGCGGCACGCCAACCGGGGCGCAGCACAACCAGCATTAAAACGATCAGTTTAGCGTGTTGTATCATCGTCGCTGTGGGTGTAAATCGGCACGATGCGCCACCGGAGACAGAATATGCTTTTGTCGCTGAATCCGCGCTCCCTTTACATCATAGCCTGAATACACCCGATGGCAGGTTTGAACTCGGTTTTTCCGACAAAATCTCTGAACTCCTCAGTAAATCAGAGATATTCCCGTTTCGGGTTCTCCCCGGTGAAGATGTAAGTTGTCTCAATCTCTACCAACCGCAGAAACCACAAATTCTGGGCGCACCCGATACCATACTTGAAGAGTTCCCTTGGTATAAACTAAAACTGGTGCAACCTGAGGGCGGTAGAGCGCCCGCTATCGGTGATGTAAAATCGCTCCGTTGGATTCTACATCACAACCCTGACGACGATTTTCTGATTCAAGATGAATTTGGAAAACCGCTCAGCCTTGAACTTGAGACAATTGAGAATAGTCTTTTCCAAAGCCAACTGATTATCTCTGAGTCTAACTTCACGAAATACTTCCCGAGCCAAAGCGGGTACCGGTTTTTCCTCATCAAAACACCGCCTACGTTGAGAGAAGAAACCGCACAAGCCTTAGAGAAAACATTGAGCGATTACGGTTTTGATGTCACATCCGCATCCGAACGGTTGGCAAGCTACCGCGCCGTTGAAAATACCTATATCTCTACTTTCCAAAGTCTCGGCGGTTTAGGTGTACTACTCGGTACATTCGGGTTGGCACTGATATTCTTCAGAAACATCATTGAACGTCGTGGTGAATTGGCAACCTTACGCGCCTTCGGTTTCCGACGGCAACTACTCTCACGGATGTTATTCCTTGAAAGCTGCTTCCTTCTCGTTGTCGGAATGTTTATCGGAATCGTTGCCGGGCTTGTCGCAGCCTTTGTTTCCCAAGGGCATCTCCCCGATTTCCCATGGTTATCCCTCACAATTACCTTGCTTTCAATCTTCGTTTTCGGTATAATTGCAAATGTAATTGCAGTTGCCGTGGCACTCCGAAGTCCACTTTTGAGCACACTCAAATCTGAATAAAATATAGACGCGATTCACAATAGGAAAATACACCATGTATCCTGTTAGGTTTAAATTACGTCACCACATTGTCTGTGGAGTGCTGCTTGTTCCCTACTTGATGATGTTGATTGCTTCCATATTTGCTATAATGACTATACTGAACGGTTGTTCCGGTGATTCTGATCCAAATACACCCAGCGCGGTCAATTACACAGAACAGGGGTGGCAGCACTACGCGTCGGGCAACTATGCACAAGCACTCCTCAGTTTTGAGCGCGCAATCAACTTCGATGAAGAACTCGCCGACGCACATAATGGGGTCGGGTGGAGCCATCTCAGTCTATCGCTGAACCCACCGTTAGCACAGGAAGCATTCCAGAATGCTGTGCAACTTGATACCTCGAACGCGGATGCTTGGGTTGGACTCGCAAATATTCTCTATTTGCGGAACAAGGAGACTAACGATTTCAGAACTGCGATCCGTGCGATTGATAACGCGCTCCAAGGCGACCCACAATATCTCTTTCGGCACGACTATCGTTCTAAAGCCGACCTATACGCCTTGAAAGCGTCATGTTACTTCTATCTCGGCGAACATCAATCCGCGCGGATAGAAATTAATAAGGCACTTCAAGTTGATACGACACATAAGACTGCCGTTACGCTACAAAACCTATTGAAAGAATAAAACTGACAGCCGACGGAAACTGATGGCTGACGGCTACTACAAGGAGAAAATATGTCTCAAAACGTTATTACATCTACACAGTTAACCAACTTAACCCCGCTCCACCGCGGCAAGGTACGGGACCTCTACGACCTCGGAGATGAACTCCTAATCGTTTCTACTGATCGGATATCCGCTTTTGATGTCGTTTTGCCGAACGGTATTCCAGATAAAGGCAAAGTTTTAACCGGTCTGTCCAAATTCTGGTTCGACTACACCGGCTCCGTTGCTGACAATCATCTTATAGCGACTGAAGTTGAAGATTATCCCGATATTTTACAGCCTGATGCAGAACTCTTAAAGGGACGTTCCATGCTTGTTAAAAAGGCGGATCGGGTCGATGTCGAATGTGTTGTTCGCGGGTATCTTGCCGGTTCCGGTTGGTCCTCGTATCAGAAGACAGGCGAAATTTGTGGGCAAAAACTGCCGGATGGACTCCGAGAATCTGATCGGCTTCCAGAACTCCTGTTCACACCGACAACCAAGGCGGAACAAGGCGAACATGACGAACCCATCTCCATTGATGAGATGCGTAACGAAGTCGGCAGCGAACTAACGGATCAATTGATTGAGATCAGTTTCGCGCTCTTCCGCGCTGCGAGCCAACACGCCGAAAACGCCGGAATTATCCTCTGTGATACCAAATTTGAATTCGGCCAACGCGACGGCGGGCTGATTGTCATTGATGAGGTCTTCACACCGGACTCCTCTCGTTTCTGGCCCGCGGATCTCTATGAACCCGGTCAGCCGCAACAGAGTTTCGATAAACAGTTCGTCAGAGATTATCTCTCCGAGATCGGTTGGAACAAGCAACCGCCTGCCCCTGAGCTGCCGGAGGATGTTATCTCCAAAACAAGCGAGAAATACCGAGAGGCATATCGTCTCATCGTCGGCGAAGAACTGTAGGAGCGAGCTGTGGGAATCGTTATCGGAAACCATCGGCGGTCAGCAGGAGGATATCTTTACTGATAGCTGATTGCCATCCGTTGTAGGAGCGAGCTGCGCTCGCGATCTTTTTCAGCTAACTGATTGCCATCCGCTGTAGGAGCGAGCTGCGCTCGCGATCTTTTTCAGCTAACTGATTGCCATCCGCTGTAGGAGCGAGCTGCGCTCGCGATCTTTTTCAGCTGTGCTCGCGATCCGTTCCAACGTCATTTAATCATGCTTGCTAAATCACACAGGAGAAACGACAATGCCAGGTCCACTGGACGGCATAAAGGTCTTAGATTTGACACGCGTCCTCGCGGGTCCCTATGCAACAATGCTCCTCGGTGACCTCGGCGCAGAGGTAATCAAGATTGAGCAGCCCGACACAGGGGACGAATCCCGTAATTTCGGTCCCTTCAAAAACGGGTTTAGTCTCTACTTCATGAGTGTAAATCGCGGAAAGCGAAGCGTAACGCTCAACCTTAAAACCGAACGTGGACAGGCAATATTCAAGCAGTTATTAACACATACCGATGTCCTTGTAGAAAATTTTCGACCCGGAACCATGGAAAAATTGGGGTTAGATTACGATGTGCTGAAAACTGGGTATCCGTCGCTTATCTACGCCGCATGTTCCGGTTTCGGACAAACCGGTCCCTACGCACGACAAGGTGCTTATGATATGATCATCCAAGGCATGGGGGGTATCATCAGTATCACAGGTGAACCGGAAGGACCACCGGTGCGGGTCGGTACCTCTATCAGCGACATTACTGCTGCACTCTTCACGACAATCGGCGTGCTCTCTGCGCTGCACCACCGCAACCAGACAGGAAAAGGACAGTTCGTGGATGTCGCAATGCTCGATAGTCTTGTCGCTGTTTTGGAGAACGCTGTTGTCCGTTATTTCGCCACAGGTGAAGCACCGAAACCACTCGGTGCCAGACACCCCGCAATTACACCGTTTGAAGCGTTCGCATCTGCCGATGGACACGTCATCATTGCACTCGGAAACGATACACTTTGGGCAAAGTTCTGTGTGCATGTCAATCGCGAGGGACTCATCTTGGACAAACGGTTCCGCACAAACGCTGATCGAACGGAGAACCATGCTGAATTGTTTCCTATCCTCTCAGAAATTATGTCGCAACGGACAACCGATGCATGGATCGATGCACTCGGAAAGATTGGTGTGCCGTGCGGTCCCATCAATGCGATGGACAAGGTCGTGAGCCATCCACAAGTGCAAGCCCGGGAGATGATTACCCGTATCGCACATCAGATTACGGGTGAAGTTGAAGTACCCGGTGTGCCAATCAAGCTTTCGGAAACACCCGGAAATGTGGATGCACCCGCTCCCAGTCTCGGTGAGCACACAACCGAAGTCTTGACCAATGTATTGAAAATGTCGCCAGACGAAGTAGCAAAGTTAAAACAGAACGGTGTTATTTGAATGTGATAGGACTTACGTATGCCGCCTTAAAGTCCCCCTGATAAGGGGGATTTAGGGGGTTAAAAACGTAAATTCTAAAGAAAACAAACCGTTAATGATGAAGTACTAATTACTGACAACCGACAACTGACAATTGAAACCCGATAGCCGATTGCTGACAGCCGACGGTTATACTACAAAGGAGCTCGTATGCCGAACAATACTGATCAAGCACTACACGGAACGGACCTTCTGACATTGGACGGAGACCTCGCCGCGCAGATGGTTGAGGCACTTGATGGATATGTTACGGATGCTGTGGCGAACTCCATTGAAAAACGGGGGATATTATGGAATCGCAACTACAGTTCTCACAGTGCGTATGCCGAATCTATCGAACCGAATCGCGAGCGGCTTAGAAAGCAGATCGGATGCATTGATGAACGGTTGCCAATCGAAGCACTTAGCTACGTCGCCTCGACAAAAGACACCGCGCACATCGTGGAAAATGAGAATTACACTGTCTCCCGCGTCCGATGGCAGGTTTTTGATGAAGTCGAGGGTGAAGGACTTCTCTTGGAACCGACACATAACGTCCCAATTATCGCGCAGATTGTCGCGATGCCAGATGCAGATTGGACACCGGAGATGATAGCCGGCGTAACGGATGAACTATCCACTGAGGCGCAATTTGCCCGACGTTTGGCGAAAGCGGGGTGTCGTGTTGTCGTTCCGTTGCTCATTAACCGCGCCGATACCTATTCCGGCAACCCAACCCTCGGCGCAATGACGAATCAACCGCATCGCGAATTCATCTATCGGATGGCGTATCAACTCGGCAGACATATCATCGGGTATGAAGTACAAAAGGTGTTAGCATTAGTGGATTGGATGGCATTGTCTGATATACCCATTGGTGTTATCGGTTACGGTGAAGGCGCACTCGTCGCCCTCCATAGTGCTGCAGTAGATACTCGCATCCAAGCGACGGCTATCAGTGGATACTTCCAATCACGGCAAGAGGTCTGGCGAGAACCGATTTACCGGAATGTCTGGGGACTGCTACATGAATTTGGCGATGCCGAAGTCGCGAGCCTTATCGCACCACGTCCGTTGATTGTTGAAGCGAGCCGTGGACCTGAAGTCACCGGACCGCCACCACATCGCAATGGACGCGGCGGTGCTGCGCCGGGGCAGCTCGTGTCACCTCCACTCGATTCTGTGAAGTCGGAATTTAGCCGCGCACATGAGTTCTATCATCAACTTGATAGCGAAGATGCCTTGTCCCTCGTCTCTACTGAGGATAGATTACCGGGTGCCCGAGAGACATTAACCACCTTGCTCACCGGACTCGGTGTCGAAAATGCACGTATTGATGGATCCCACGCCTCGGCTCCAACAGCGGTTGACGATTTCGATTACGAGGCGCGGCAAAAGCGACAGTTTATGCAATTAGTTAATCTGACGCAACGCTTTTTACGAGAGGCAGCATCGCGGCGACAAAACTTTTTCTGGGGAAAGACCGATACCACTTCGCTCGAAAGGTGGGAAGAAACATGTGCAGATGCTAAAACCTATTTCTGGGACGAGGTCATTGGTAGATGTCCAGCACCCAATGTGTCTGCCAATCCAAGGACCCGACTGATCTATGACGAGCCTCGTTGGAAAGGCTACGAGGTTGTCCTTGATGTTTGGGAAGGCGTTTTCGCTTACGGCGTTTTACTCCTGCCAAATGATCTGCAACCCGGTGAGCAGCGGCCCGTCGTTGTCTGTCAGCACGGTTTAGAAGGGAGACCGCAGGATACTGCCGATCCGAGCATCGAATCTGTTTATCACTCTTACGCCGCAAGTTTGGCGGACAGGGGGTTTATCACCTACGCACCCCAGAATCCCTATATCGGTCAAGATGCATTCCGCGTTATCCAACGCAAAGGGAATCCGATAAAATGGTCGCTCTTTTCGTTGATCATTCGCCAGCATGAGCGGACGCTCGACTGGTTAGCGGAACTACCTTTCGTTGATGCAGATCGGATCGGGTTTTATGGACTTTCCTATGGTGGTAAGACAGCGATGCGCGTCCCCGCAGTTCTCGAACGCTATGCCTGCTCAATCTGTTCCGCTGATTTCAACGAATGGATCGTCAAAAATGCGACCTTTGATTCCCGTTACAGTTATATGTTCACGGGAGAATATGAGATGCCAGAGTTCGATTTAGGAAATACATTCAACTATGGCGAGATGGCAGGACTCATCGCCCCGCGCCCGTTTATGGTCGAACGTGGACACGACGATGGTGTCGCACCCGATGAATGGGTCGCTCACGAGTTTGCTGTCGTCCGACGGCTCTACGTCCGATTGGGGATTGCCGATAGAACAGAGATCGAATTCTTTGATGGAGGACATCAGATCAATTCCACAGACACATTCAGTTTCTTACACCGCCATCTGGAGTGGCCCGAATCCTGATAAGTACATCAACCGCAAATCTGACAACTGAAAACTATAAATGCTTTATTCTATTATCGTAAGCGCAGGATTAGAAACCATCGCACGCGAGGAGTTATCAGAACGTTTCGACGACACGGGACATCTGAAGATCCTTGAACGCAAGCCGCAGCGACTCCTCTTCCAATACACAGGCAACCCGCGTGAACTGCTATCACTACGAACAGCAGAGCATCTCTTCCTCGTTTTAAAGCGGATACCGAAGATGACGCGCTCACGTAGTTCCTTAGCGGCACTCAGTAGTTCGCTCACGCGCTTCAATTTCAAAGAGACATTTGAATGCTGCAGACAGGTGGGGATCAATGTCCGAAAACGGATGCCGTTTCGTGTAACGAGCCGACTCTCAGGAAAACGGAACTTCCGACGCACGGACCTGCAGCGTGTGATTGAACAGGTGTTATCAAAACGGGGATGGTATCTGACATCTGGCGGCTCAGCACTCGATCTCTGGGCAGAAGTCCATGGAGATGACGGTTATATCAGCGTCAAACTCTCGAGCAACGATATGGCGCAACGTCCTTATAAACAGGCACATATCCCCGCATCCGTCAAACCGACGTTGGCTTATAGCATGGTACGCCTCTCGCGACCGCATCCGAACGATGTTTTTTTGGACGCGATGTGTGGTGCGGGTACGATTTTGTTGGAACGCGCACTCATCAATCGCTATCGCTATCTAATCGGCGGTGATGTCTCTATAGACGCATTGGACGCTACGGTCACAAATTTCGGTAGGCAACATCAGCCGCGCCAATTTTTTCACTGGGATGCACGCAACTTACCACTGCAACCGAACACTGTTGATAAAATCGTCTGTAACCTTCCATTCGGTGAGACCGTCGGGAATGTGCCGCAACTTACCAATCTATATCGGCGTTGCCTCAAGGAATATGCTCGCGTCCTGAAACCGAGAGGACGGATGGTGTTGCTCACTTCACAACGCACATTTCTCGATGACGAACTGCAGCAATTGCGTTTTCTCAAAGTAGGGAAACAATTGACAGTGGATGTCCGCGGAAAACGGGCATGGATATACGTCATCCACTTCACATAGCACGACAAGGATACCGAAAAAAAGGCGGGGTTATAAACCCCACCTACCAACTAACTTCCGATGGCTGATGGCTGACAGCCGATGGCTATGTATTAAATCTCCGGCACCCTTACCGCAACCTCTTTCCCCGCTTCATGTGAACGGAAAATACCGTCCATAATCACGTTCGTGAGTAAAACACCTTCCGGGGGTATCGGCGACGGCGCATCCGCCTTAACGGCTTCACGGAATGCTGTCATCTGTGCCTGCCAGACATTGACCTCAGGAAACCCAGAGAACTGGATCGTCGTCATACCCTCCGGTGGGTTCGCTTCCGCTGTGAGTCCTTCCGATTTGACCAGCTTCTTAAGGTCATCTGTATATGCATCGGCATACACGGTTGGACCCCCTAGAGAGATTCCCGCTTCTTTACCAAGACAAAAACTCGGACCGAGCGAATCCTGATGCACCGCCCAAGAGATCTTGAACACCATCACACCACCATCTTCAAACCGCACCCATGCCACACCGAATTCCTCAACATCCATAATACCGCGAAATTGTGGGTCTTGCTGAGAGATGTAATCCTCTGTGATGGCAGAAACGCGCACCGGCTTCGGATACCCCATCGCATACAGTGAATCGTGCATGTTATAGACACCGATGTCTACAATCGCTCCCGCCCCCGCTGTCTTTTTGTAGATAAATGTACGCGCAGGATTTCCGCGGCGTCTGCCTCCGCTGGATTCGGAGTAGTAAATGTCACCGAGTAGTCCGGCATCAATGATTTTCTTAGCGAATTGGAGCCTCGGATTAAAAGTGCTATGGATACCGATTTGCAATATCTTGCCTGATGCTTTTGCCGCCCGCACCATTGCAGTTGCATCGGGGAGTGTCGCCGCCATCGGCTTCTCACAGAAGACGTGCTTGCCAGCGTTCAACGCTGCCACTGTCGGACGGCGGTGTCCTTGGTTGTAAGTACAAACACTGACCGTGTCAATTTCGTCCAGCTCCAGCATCTTGTTGTAACTCGTGAAAACGTGCTTTCTGGGGACACCCCACTGATTCGCAGCTTCGTTCGCCTTGCTTTTGATGATGTCGCACACCGCAACGATCTCAAAACCACCCACTTGCATATAAGCCCGTTGGTGTGCCCGTGAAATGCCACCTGTACCCACAATACCGACTCGGATAGTCATCCTGCTATCTCCTGATAAAAGAATTAAATTGCTATAGGAATTTAGACGAAATCTGTTTACAATGTAAGCGAAAAAATTAGGCTATCCCTTTCACACTTTGGTTAGCACACCGCTTACCGTCCATGAACCACTCGCAAATCTAACCGAGCATCAACGTTGTCAGAGACGGCGTTTGTCCAATTCACATCGTCAACACTCTGCAGGCTCATCAGGGCAACGTTCACCATCGGGTTTGAGAGAGAGTAGTTCAGCAGAAAACTGTCTACATCAACATCTGCCATCTCATTAGGAAAGCAGTGTTTCATAAGATTCTGGAAGGCGTTACTGGTCGTAGATCGCATCAGCACAATCCCCATTTCTTGTGCGACAGCATCTGGGATGACCCCGCGCCTGCCGAACGCATCGCAGGTACTCTGATACATCAGGTTATAATGAATTTGCATCATATCAAACTCGCCGGTGGCGATAAACTGCTCTATACCACCAGAGGGACCGTCAGCGGAGAAACCGATGAATCGCACCTTACCCGCCTGCTTCAATTTCAAATATGCTGCCAGTCCACCACCGTTCAGGATGCGTTCCGTATCTTCTGCATAGAACCATCCACCGTGGAATTGCAGCACATCGATATAGTCGGTGCCGAGGCGTTGCAGGCTACCTTCCACATCGGCGGCAATGCCATCGGGATCGTATGCTTCCGTCTTCGTAGCGACGATGCAAGATGCTCGCCGTCCCGCGATTGCCTTGCCAATAATTGTCTCGCTGTACCCGCCGCCGTAATCTGGTGCGGTATCAAAATAATTAAGTCCTGAATCCATCGCATGATGGAGCATATTGACGAGTGATGTTTCATCGTGCTCCGGACGGACTCTACCGCCGCCGTAACCAATCTCTGACACGCTGAGTCCTGTTTTACCGAGTGTCCGGTACTGCATAAAAGCGAATCTCCTTGTGGGCAATTGGGTGAACGTTACACAAAATCCATCCGTGAGGCGTTCTTCTTATTTGAGCGTATTGTGCGGTTACTTGGCTTGACAGAATTTTCACCAAATAATTTTTCAACCTGTTCAATAATCTGAGGTTCATGCGCGACATTGTATTTCCGATCACACCGCGCAATAACTTCACCGTAATGGGAACTCATTAGACGGAGAATAAGATCCAGATTCCCCTTGTTTGCAGTAGCTATTTGCTGGAGTGCTTTCAGTTTCTCGGCATTTTCAATATCGGATTCTGGAATCGTTACCTCAAGCGCAGATGTCTGTTGCTCCGGGACAGACTCAATATCTATCACGCGATCTGCTTGTATCTGACGCTCTTCTTTTTCCATCTCGCCATTCTCAGATTTCCGATTTCTGCTATTCTGATTGATATTGACTTTTCCGCGAATCCAAACGACTCTGCCTTCAACAAGATCGCCAGCGGTTTTGTAGGCATCTGGAAAAATAACAACCTCTATCGTACCTTCCAAATCCTCGAGTCCAATCACCGCCATGGGATCACCTTTCCTCGTGGTGATACTTTTAACATCGGTTATCATGCCTGCGACATCGACCTCAGAGTCGATACGGTGTGCATCGAGAGTTTCGGTGCTTGCACTCGTGTAGTATTCGATAATATCGCTGTATTCTTCAAGCGGATGTCCAGAAACATAGAAACCGAGTTGTTCCTTTTCTCGCATCAGTCGTTCCAACGGGTCCAATTCAGGTGCTTTTGCGAGTGATACGGTCGCAGCCGGTGCTTCCTCTCCGTCCCCAAAAAGACTCATCTGCCCGCGATCGCGTTCGGCTTGCGCGTTTTGCGCTGCTTTCATAATATTCTCTAAACTCGCGAGGTATTGTGCGCGGTGTCCCTCAAGCGAATCAAATGCACCGCTCAAAATCAGACTCTCAACAGCACGTTTGTTGACCTGCTTCATATCTACGCGTTCGCAGAAGTCTTGTAGCGATGTAAACGAACCGCTTTCCTCCCGTGTTTCCACGATTGCGTCTATCGCGGCATCACCGACACCTTTCACAGCGACAAGCCCGAAGCAGACATCGTTGCCATCTACCGTGAATTCTCGCCGACTGCTATTGATGTCCGGTGGTAAAAGGTTAATCTCCACATCCAAAAAATCAGAAAGTTTTTTGCATTCGGCACGATAACGGGTAATCTTTGATGATTCGCCAGCCTCGCCAGTCATCAGTGCTGCCATAAATTCGTGTGGATAGTGTGTTTTCAGGTATGCCATCTGGAAAGCTAACATCGAATACGCAACAGTATGCGACTTGTTGAAAGCGTAGCCCCCGAAAGGTTCAAGTAAGTCGTAGACCTCTTCTGCCTCTTCGGCAGAGATGTCTTTTTTGGTCGCGCCTTCAATAAATTTATCGCGTTGTGCTTTGATGAGTGCTTCGTCCTTCTTTCCCATTGCGGCGCGGAGGATGTCCGCCTCACCGAGCGTAAAGCCTGCCATATCGCGCGCGATTTGCATCACCTGCTCCTGATAGATACAGACACCGTAGGTGTTCTCGAGCGCGTTCTCAAGCGATGGATGCAGATATTCCACCTTTTGCAGTCCGTTCTTTCGGTCTATAAACTGCTGCATCATACCGCTCTCTATCGGTCCCGGACGATAGAGCGCAGGAATTGCCGAAAACTCCTCAAAATTATCGGGTTTGAGTTGGGTGACAACCCGATACATACCCCCGGAAGCATCCAACTGGAATAAACCTGCAATCAGTCCTTCACTGATAAGCGAGTAGGTTTTTTTGTCATCAAAGGGGATATCTTCAATCTTCATGTCCTTTCCGTGGTTTGTCTTAATCATCTGTAAGCAGTCGTACGTCTCAGTGAGGCTGCGTACGCCGAGGAAATCGAACTTGACAATACCAACACCTTCAACAGTTTTACCTTCAAACTGCGACGCAACTTGGTCGTGTTTATCCTTGAAGAGTGGGACATAATTTGTCAGTGGACCGTTTGAGACGACAATCGCAGAGGCGTGACAAGAAACGTGCCGTTTCGTGCCTTCTACCTCTTTGCTGAGATCCATCAACTCCTTATTTTCAGGTCGGTCAGCGAGTGCCTGAAATTCCGGTATCTGTTCCAAAACTTCATCGAGCGTTATGCCAGGAATAGGCGGAATAAGTTCAGTCAGCTTTTCGACATCATCAAGCGGCACCTCCAGCGAGCGGCCGACATCCTTGATAGCAGCTTTCGCGCCTAATGTGGAAAAGGTAGCGACTTTACCGACAGAATCTACACCATATTTTTCGACAAGATAATCGATCACATGTTCACGGGCTCGGTCGGCGAAATCTATGTCGATATCGGGAGGACTGATACGTTCAAGGTTTAGGAACCGTTCAAAAAGGCAATCGTAATCCATAGGGTTGAACGTAATCACATCGAGCGCATACAACACGAGACTGCTGGCTGCAGAACCACGGGCACAGAGCGGGTACCCCTGTTTGTGGGCGTATTTAACGTAATCCCATACGATGAGGAAGTAACCAGGATAGCCGGTTTTGCTAATAATATCCAGTTCGTAATCAAGTCGCTGCTGAACTTCTTCGGAGATTTGTCCATACTTTTCGCGTAAGCCTTCGTAGCATAACGCCTTGAGATAACTATCGTTTGTGTGGCCTTCGGGAACCTCATATTTCGGCATCACGCTCTCGCCATAATCGAGTTTGAGGTCTTTACAACGATTCGCGATTTCAAGCGTATTGCTGATGGCTTCCGGTGGATAATCCTTAAGTGCCTCCCGCATTTCGTCAACGCTTTTAAAGTAGAAGTGATTGTCGAACCGCAGGCGTTGTTCGTCTTTGACAGTCTTCTTCGTCTGAATACAGAGGAGAACATCGTGCATCTCGTGATCCGATTTTCGGAGGTAATGGCAATCGTTTGTGCCGACGATTGGGAGATTGAACTCTTTCGCCAATTGTACCATTATGGGGTACGCCTCTTGCTCCTTGTCGATATAATGGTTCTGAACCTCAACGTATAGGTTCCGTGCTCCCATTATCTCCATCAGCGTTTTGAAGTGTTGGATGCCTTCTTCTCGGCGACTTGAGCAGAGGAGTTGTGGCACTTGACCTTGGATACACCCTGTGAGGGCAATAATTCCATCACGGTACTCGCGCAGAATTTCCATATCAATCCGAGGTCTGCTGTAAAAACCCTCTGTGTATCCGAGCGATACCAATTTTAGGAGATTCTGGTAACCGGTTGCATCTTCGGCAAGCAGCGTGAGATGATACGGACCGCCTTGTTCTTTTCCCCGCTTTTTTCGGTCTCCGGGCGCGACATATACCTCACAACCGACGATTGGGTCGACACCTGCTTTTGTCGCTTTGTCGTAGAGTTCCCAAGCACCGAACATATTGCCGTGGTCAGTCAGTGCGACAGCGGGTACACTGTTTTCGACTGCCCAATTGACCATATCCTCAATGCGGCATGCACCGTCAAGCATGCTGTACTCGCTATGATTATGTAGATGAACAAATTCGGTTGCCATCTTTCCTCCAATATTTAAGTATGTTAAATGTATAAAGCATTATGAAACCATTTTTATAATACCAAAAATTTACGAAAATTTCTACTATATATTTTCCAATTAATGTGCCTTCAATTGCAATTTTCATGGCGGAATTTTGTCATTATAATGCCGTGAAATTGCGAACCTCAGCAGCGACAGGTCTCATCGTCCATCCCGTTTTTGTATTGATGACTTTCCTCAAACCTGTTATAATATTACATTTATAGGGTCATTCAGTTTTCCTCTAACGGTTCCGAAAAGTCCCCCTGATAAGGGGGATTTAGGGGGTTCTTAGCCCTATTACATTTATAAAATTGCTCCCGGATCTCACTAACAGCATACAATCCACTGGAGCGGAAAAGGTATGGATTCATTGTCGCGGATTTTCGCGTTCAGCTTAGATGGAAAAATCAAAACTGCTTCTCCTGTTCTTAACCCTATTCTTCGTGATGCTTGGGTTTGGCATC
>PYJC01000060.1 GCA_003635255.1 Candidatus Poribacteria bacterium
CTGTGACCTGTGTTGTCGGTTTTATAATGAGTGTCTTATTCACATTTATGCCGTTCCTTCTTCCGATGGACACGTTCACCTTCTCGCTCATCGGCATAACGATGTCTATGATGATGATAGGTATCTGGATGATCCCATACTTTGATATCCTTCTCATACCTGTAAACTATCCTGTTATTGCACATACGCCGGTATCATCGCGAACCTATTTTCTCGTGAAGTTAACCCAGATCCTCACTTACACCGCTCTGTTGTTAGGCAGTTTAAATCTGATGCCTGCTATCGGTGGTATCTGGGTTCATAAAGGGGAATTTTCTCTGTTTCGACTCCTTTTTCCTATAGCCTACTTGCCTATCGTCTTTATGTCGGGTTTTTTCACAATTGGCGTGATGACGATGTTCGCCGGGTATTTGACAAAACTCTACAGCAAAAGAACACTCCGAAATATCGCGCAGTACGCGCAGTTTATATTTCCCGCGTTCTTCCCCGTGACATTAATCCTCCTTTTTCGCTTATTACCGGATATATCAAAAGATAAACTGCTCTCGTCTCTGAAATGGTTCTATGCACTTCCGAACGGTTGGTTTGCTGGGACAGTCTCACTTGCACTCGGAGAAATAGAATGGCATTTCTTGATTTTAGCAGGACTGGCTATCGTTTCAACGTTCATTTTGGTGTTGGTGCCACTTCGGAATATCGCGAAAAGTTATGCTGAATATCTCTCCTATCTGTTAGAATCCGGAAGTCGTCAAAAATCTAAAATTCGAGTGAAAACGCCACTGCTTGCGAAACTGTTCCGAAACCGTACGATCCGCGCTGGACTTTGCCTCAGTTTTACGTATATACGTCGCGATAAGCATCTATTACGACAGTTTTTTGCTTCGCTTGGAAGCGTTATCATGCTCGTAGTTATACTTAACCAAGACCAAGCGTGGGTCCTTCATGCCTTCGCTATTGGACTCAGCCCAGGTTTTTCTATGATATTCTATTTCGTAGGAATCAGCATTGTTAGCAGTTTCATTTTACCGATCAGGTACTCAGAACACTATAAAGCGTCTTGGATGTTAAGGCTCGCACCGCTTTCAACAACGCATGACTTGTGGCGAGGCGTGCAGGCAGCTGCCTTTCTCTACTTTGTTGTTCCCTGCACGCTCCTTATGTTTTGTATTGCTACTATCAATTGGGGCACTTTAGGTATACTTTACGTCCTACCGGGATTAATTATTTTACTCAATTACGTCATTCTTTTCCCGAAACCACTCTCCGGCTTGCCACTTGCCGAAGAATTCGTCCAAAGCCAAATAGCTGGTGAGACTTTGATCCCTTTCTTAGCGAGTCTGTTCAGCATTGGAATCTTTGTAGGTATCCAATTTGTGACGTATCTACTTAATATATGGGTTTATTACGGTTTTTATTGCGTTATGGTTGTGGGGGGTCTTATCAGTTTTATTCATTTTCTACAAAAAAACAGACGAGTGGAGGAGATCATAAATGCTTGAGAAAATCGTGGAAATGCTCGGTGCCTCTTCAACACAGTACAGGTATCTCCTGAATACAGAGAAATTGGTAGAGAAACGGGCACTTAAAGGGAATCGCTCTGTCAACCTGTCCCTGGGTTTGGCTTGTGCACTTTTCTTTTTTATAGGACTTTCGACCTGCACCACGCTATTCCTCTCTCTGGACGTGTTCACCTACGCCCTTATCGGGATAACCATGTCTATGGCAATGATAGGTATTTGGATGATCCCGTACTTTGACATCCTTCTTAGCCCGATAAATTATCCCATCGTGGCACACACCCCTGTGTCATCACGCACCTATTTTCTGGTGAAACTGACACAGATCCTCACTTACGCCCTGCTATTGTTAGGCAGCTTGAATCTGCCACCTGCAATCGCTGGTATCTGGATTTATGAAAGGGAATCTTCCCAACTTCTATACCTTTTTCCGTTTGTGTATCTACTTATCGCTTTCATGTCTGGGTTCTTTACGATTGGTGTGATGACGATCTTCGCAGGGTACTTGACGAAACTATACACCAAAAAGATGCTCCGCAATATCGCGCAATACGCCCAGTTTATATTCCCCACGCTTTTTCCGATGCTATGGATTCTCCTCCCTCGCTTATTTTCTCGATCAGTATCAGATGGCACAATAGATAAAGCAATCTCGGTTCTGAAATGGTTCTATGCACTTCCGAACGGCTGGTTCGCGGGAGCAGTCTCGCTCGGGGTAGGAGAAATAGAACAACAGTTTATGATTTTAACAGGATTGGCTGTCGTTTCAACGCTCTTTTTGGTGTTCGTCCCGCTGCGGAGTATCGCGAGAAGTTATTCGGAATACCTGTCTTACTTGTTGGAATCCGGTGATCGTCAGAAATCCGAGTTGCGTGTGAAAATACCGCTGTTTGCGAGAATGTTCCGAAACCACGCTATCCGTGCCGGACTTTGCCTCAGCGCAACATATATGCGCCGCGATAAGCACATGTTGCGGCAGCTTTTCGGCATGTTTGGGGCTATCATTATAATCGTGGTGGTATTTGCGCAGGACGAAGTGTTTTCTCTCAACTGGATTCAAGACGCTTATGCCATTGGATTCAGTCCAGGCTTTTCCATGATGTTCTACTTTGTTGGTACAGGTTTTATCAATTGTTTAGTTTTACCGGTCAGATACTCAGAACATTGGAAAGCGTCGTGGATGTTAGTGCTTGCACCGCTCGCAGCACCGCGGGACCTATGGCGAGGTGTGCAAGCGACTGCCTTCCTCTACATTGTTGTCCCAGTTACGCTCCTGACGCTTTGCCTCGCTACCGTTATTTGGGGTGCTTCTGGTATATTTTACGTTCTGCCGGGATTCACCGTTTTACTCTATTACATCATCTTTTATCCGAAACCGCTGTCTAACTTGCCACTCGCTGAAGAATTCGTCCAAAAACGGATGGCTACTGGCGCGTGGATTCCCTTCCTATGTAGCGCACTTGCTGTTGTAGTCCTCGTAGGCATCCAATTTTTGACGTATCTGCTGAATATATGGGTTTATTACGGTTTTTATTCTTTCACGGTTGTGAGCGGTCTTGTCGGTTTTGTCTACTTTTTGAGAAAAAAATGAGGGAAGGAATGTAAAACCCTTCGCAACTAACGCTCTTAGGTTAAGAGGTGAACCCATGGCATCCCAATCCTCAAAAATCGAATGGACAGAATCTACATGGAATCCAGTACGCGGCTGCACCCGCGTCTCAGAAGGCTGTCGGTTCTGTTACGCTGAACGGATAGCCGCACGATTTTCAGGTAAAGGTATGGCTTACGAAGGCTTAGCTAAGAATACTCAAGCAGGACCGAGGTGGACACAAGAAGTTCACACCGTCCCAGAATTGCTTAATGAACCACTCAAATGGAAAAAGTCTCGCCGAATCTTTGTTAATTCTATGAGCGATTTATTCCATGAAAAAGTTGAATTGTCCTACATCCAAGATGTTTTTTCTGTGATGAGAAAAGCAGATTGGCATCAATTCCAAGTCTTGACGAAACGAGCAGAACAGCTGCTAAAATTCAACGCTCAGTTGTCGTGGTCTCCAAATATCTGGATGGGTGTTAGCGTCGAGGATAAACGCGTGATAGATCGGATTGATGCGCTCCGCCAGACCGACGCGCATATCAAGTTTTTATCACTCGAACCGCTACTCGGAGCACTGCCAAATTTAAAACTGGATGGAATAGATTGGGTTATCGTCGGAGGTGAGTCCGGTCCCGGCGCACGCGAAATGGAGAAAAGATGGGTTATTGACATCCGCGAACAGTGTGCGGATGCCGACGTTGCATTTTTCTTCAAGCAATGGGGAGGCAAACGGAAATCTAAAACAGGTCGGGTGTTGGAGGGCAGAACTTACGACGAGATGCCGGAATAAATACTTATCAAATCCGGCATTTTGCTGTGTGCCCCTTAAATTCTCGGTAAATCGTCAGCGAGCAAGGCTTCAGAAACAGATTTTTTCGTTGACTCCTGTTCAGGACGTTCGACATGAAAATAGCGGAACCAGTCTTTGAAATCTTCAACCGGAAAATTTCCGTCATAACTTTCCTTAAACTTATTGTGAAAGTCGTCCATATAGAGGCGCAAATAACCGCTCGTGCGTTCAAGTGCCTTCCAATCAAAAATATTTGAAGGGATCTCAATAACACCGCCCTCAAGCATATTACGTCGCATCTCCAAGTAGTAGGAGTAGCGGGTTCCGACTATAAAATCAACCACTCTATCAAAGGCTTTTGCAGGGATCTCAGCGATACGTCCTTTCAGAAACTTATGCCGAACTCCCATCTCCCTTTCCAAATCTCTATTGAGCATAAACCCGATGATCAGATCAAAAATTTTGTCTAACATTTCGTTCGTCCTTTATCAAATACTAAAGTATAAATATAACACCCGACTCGGGCACAATTCGTGTCAATTTTCATGACTATAAGAACCAATTATAACATTAATGCACAAACACGTCAATTCAAAAATTGGGGTAAATGTGCCCCCTGAATTTAGATTGCAATGCAATCTGAATTTTGTTATATTATATCATGCTTATATTTTATCTGGCAATTGCGGTGGTGACGGTTCCACTCGGCGCAGGCATTGCTTTTATATCCCAAGTACAACAAAAACATTTTGGAAACATTTTCGGATTGACCGCTGGAGCAGTCCTTGGGATCGTTTTGGTAATGATGATACACCTTTACACCGAAGTAGGGTATGTCACAATCTTCGTAATGTGGGGTGGATTCCTCCTAATTTCAGTAGCAGAACGCCTCACAACACGTCAGCGGGAAGAAAACGAGGAGCGCACTGATAGGCGAGAGAGTGATTGGGGTGTTAACTTAACAGTGTTCGGTTTATCGCTTCACTCGCTTACAGATGGACTCAATTTGGTTATCGCAGCGAGAGATGAGGCGCTGGGCAGTGCACTTGCATTCGGTATATTGATCCACCGCTTGCCAGTCGGGACACTTATTACAGTCGCGCTCCTGCGTGATCAGAAATTTGTTAAAGCACTGGTGCTGCTAACACCACTGATAATTGGACCCGTGGTAGGGGCAGTATTAGGGGAACAGCTGCTCCGTGGGGGTTTCGCAGAATTGACAGATTATCTAACAGCATTCGCCGTAGGCACACTTTTGCACGTCGTGCTGGATGGGTTTCGTGGCAAGTATACCGCCGAAGGGATGGGTTTGAGTCGCTTCGCGAAAGTGCTGTTTGTCATCGGATTCGTGCTAACCTTTTGCGCTATCTATTTTCTTCAGGGATTTGAAGATAAACATGCCCATTAAAACACGATGCCTGATGTCTCTAAACACAACACACCCTAAGAAACGTGTTCTTACACTTATTATTGTGGCATTTTGCATCGTGATATGCGTTGCACCCGCAAAGAGTAATGAAATTCCGATTGCGGTCTCCGGCGAACCGAGGGCAACACTTCAAATCGGGGCAAACGCCTCAGAACAGGAACAGTTCGCTGCCGAGGAGATCCAAACTTTTATCGAGCAATTTACAGGTGCTAAGCTCGACATCCGAACCAACAGACAACAGACAGAAACCCCAATAGCGATTGTGTTAGGCACCCCCAAATCAAATCCGACGATTGCGGGGCTACAAGCCAATGTAGAACTTATACTCGCAGAAGAACTTGGAGACGAAGGCTATCGTATTAAAACAGTAGAGGTCGGCACCGAAATTGTCATCGTTGTAACAGCACACACCGAGAGAGGCGTTATCTATGGCGCGTATGCCTTCATCGAGAAATGTATTACGGCGTTAACGGGTTTAACACCCGTGCACTCGGAAGTACCAGTTGCCAAAGCGAAGGCACTGCTTGTGCCATTCATAAACGAGACATCGGCTCCGTTTTACCCGATACGTGCCGTGTTAGAGATAGAAGATCCAGATTGGCTCGCACGGCATCGCATCAATATGAGTGGCGGTGAAGGCGTTTGGACCGGCACGGGTATCGAAGATGGATTCGGAACCGCCTTCAAATATGTAGATACACCGGTATTTGACGCACTACAAGATGAACCGATAGCACAGCGGCGGAAACGTATCGCAACACTACAAAGTCGGTTTAATGCGCTCAAACAGCGCGGGATTGATGCCTACCTTTTTATGTATGTGACCGGTGAACCGACTGAAGCATTGATTCGGCAGCGACCCGATATTTTGGGACCGGCAGTACTTTACGGAGCATCCCGAAACGAAGTCTCCTATCGACCCTTCTGCTGGTCTAAACCCGAATTTCATACGCTCGCAAGGGAACTGGTTCAGGCGATCGTGCGGACCTATCCGACACTTGCGGGTTTCCATCTCAGGTCGTGGGGACATGAGACGCGCGCATGCAATTGCCCGGATTGTGGAGATAGAACAGAACAGGGGCAGGCAAAACTCTGGCAGGTCTATTTTACGATTATCAATGCAGCACGGGAGGTGCGTCCAGATTTCAAATTCTACATCTCTGGATATGACAGCAGTTGGCTGAAAGATGCTGCGGGGGTCTATGCCCGGCAGTTACCAAAAGGGACTATTTTCTCACGAAAGTGGGGTGCCGACGGCGAACCGGTCGCAGATGCTGGCGTGCCTATCCCGCAAATCAAAGCACTCGGTGAGATCGGGCATCGCTTCATCGTACTATCGCACGAAGTAGAGGAAGTAATGCCGTTCTGGATGCTGGAAAGTGATACGTTCGTGCAAGGTGTCCGACAACTCGCCAACGATCCTGAAGTCATCGGTTTAGGTGGGTTTACCGTTCAAGGTGCAACACAGGGATTGGGATATCTTGACCGGCTCGTTAGCGCACGACTCAATTGGGACATCGAACTCGACTATTTTCAACTACTCCTCAATGAATTGATTGCCCGATACGGCACTGAAGCAGCACCACACATTCTGAACGCCTTGCGGGTAAATGGTTGGAACATGACGAGCTATTTTTCAGATTATGCTGGCTCTCTAACCGTAGGTGGCACTTATGGAAGTGGCTCCGCTGGACTTGCAACACGATTCTGGACGCTAATTGGACCGCGCGCAGTGGAAGACACGCTCGCCATCCCCGAATTGGAAATCGCTAAATTTGCTGAAAACCGGTTCACCGCGCTCTTGGCACCGCAACAGCAAGCCGCAAATGAGATAAGGGCAGCAAGGGAGACCGCAGAATCCTTTGACCTTGAGGCAACCGAAGATTTAAACGATGCCGTTCACTTGATGGAGTTATGGGTATTGTTGTTTGAAAGCCGATCCAAATTAGTAGAAGCGATAGCACTCGGCTATGAACCCGGAACAGAAGAGGGAATCCGTGCTAAACTCACAAGTGCAACAGAGTTTTCAAAGTCCATACAACCACACATCAGAGGAATTAAGGAATTTATTCCGCTTTTCGGATATTCACATCAGACGATTGAAGCGGAATTGCTGAGCACCCTGAATGCAGAGATCGCTTGGTTAACAAGTTTCGATTATCAGACGCTTCAGAAGCACGACGCAGATTTCTCGCCAGAGGAGACACCTTTCCGAATTTGGGATCCGCATAACTACCCGAATCCTGTGAAGCGAGAAACAACATTTACCTATAAGTTATCGCTGGATGCTGATGAAGTCTCTATCACAATTTACACAGCATCCGGCAGAAAAGTAAAAGTCTTGAAAAAGGCTTCTGGAGATGAAGGCTACAACGAGTGTACATGGGATGCCCGAAATGATGACGGCATGTTGCTGGCCAACGGTGTCTATTTTTACAAGATACGAGCTGTCGTTGGAGAACAGACCGCGCAGCTGCTCGGACGTTTGGCAGTGTTACGTTGAAACGAAAAAGGAGGCCCACAATGCTTCGTGTGTATATTGTATATCTGACGCTTTTACTGGGGATAATCAGTTGTAAATCGCAAACTTTGCAGGAACATCTTTTAGAACCACCACCGCCTCTTATCAATTTCGCACTGAGCCGAAACGGCGCAACCGCGGATGCATCACAGTCCGTTCCAAATCACCGTGCTGAAGAGGTCATTGATGGCGATACCACCTCTGAGACATGGGATGAAGGCAGCGGTTGGGGCAGCAATTTAGAACATCTCCGTACCTCGGACCTCAACAAACGTCCGTATGTGGTAGTGACGCTCACTAAACCTGTCGACATTCGTAAGATTGTTATGTGGACGATCGACTCTGAGAAATATCCAGCACCACAATTTGGGTTGAAGGACTACCGGATCGAATATTGGCACGGCACAGGTTGGGGGCTGATTCCGTCGGGTGATACGAAAGATAAACAGTATACTGCGCGAAATAATACGAAGGGGAAGCGCGTCCATGAAGTCCAACAACGTCTAATTGCCAAGAAAATAAGGCTGGTTCCGGTATCCTCAAACGATACGGTGCGGAATTACCAACACATGGCGGGTAAACGACCTGTTTACGAAGTGGAAGGCATCGCTCGCGTAATGGAATTAGAAGTTTGGGGGTATGCCGCGCCGGAGGTATATACGCTAAAACAGATTGTGCAGGGCATCTCACCTGAATCAGTCGGACATGCCGTGCTGACAGAAACACAAACCGATAACGACCAAACTGAACCGACGATCAAGGAGACAATTCAGAGCGTTTTAAACCGATATGAACTCGGATACGACATGGCGGATCTAGCACAGGTTATGTCCTGTTTCTCAGAGACGTATCTCTCAAATGGTCGTACATATCAAGACGTTGAGATTAAGGCAGCGCACTTTTTTGAAGCGCATCATCAGATTGACATGACACTGACCGATATCAATATCCATCCGAACATTGTCGATGATACGGCAGTCGTAACGGGAGGGTATACTTTGCAATATGTCACGAAAGCGGATGGACAGGTTAAACAAACGTCGGGCAAAGTGACACTGGTCTTCGCCAACGAAGCGGAGACATGGCGGATCATCCGCGCAGAATAATGGGCGGTTTCAAGCCCACCTACAAAGGATTTGAAATGGTACAGGAACAGTCTAATCTTTGGGCAAAATCATATATCAACGACGGATACTTGATGCTTCCAGATCTCATTACATCGGAAGAATGCGACGCGTTGAAAGCGGAAATGTTGAAAATCTTTCGCGGTGATTACGCATGCGAAGCGATCCCACCGATACCGGAGCCGGTCAGTGAAATGGAAGTATTAGACAGAATCATGTGCGTCGGTGAACCGCACGTCTATAGTCCACTCGTTCGCCATTACATTGAGCATCCGAAAATTTGTGAAGTCCTTCGAGTGATTGTTGGGGCACACATCCCGTTTTGGGACGGCGGTGTAAAATGTATGCAGTCGATGATGTTGAGTAAAGTACCGGGACATACCGGTAACCCGTGGCACCAAGATGAGCACCCAATTCCGACACGGGATAGATCGCTTGTTGGCGCGTGGATTACATTGGATGATGCAACGATTGAAAACGGCTGTCTCTGGGTGCTACCAAATAGCCATCGTTCCGGTGTAATCTATGACCGTTTCCCACACAACAAACGTCACGAATTCGATAGTTGTCACGAAGCCGCAGGTTTTGATGACACTGACGAAATTCCGATTGAGATGTCAGCTGGCAGTGTCCTCTTTTTCAATGGTTATCTCTTACACCGCTCGAAAAAGAACCGTAGCAACGCATACCGACGCATTCTTGTGAGCCACTACTGCTCAACAGCATCGTGGTTAGGCTGGAAAGGACAGCGGAATTACCGCGGGGTTATCACTGTCGCCGGCGAAGATCCGTATATTGATGAAGGGTACGTCACACCAAACACTTGGGCGCGATGGGAGTAGTATAAACAACTCGTAACGGAAACGCATCTAACCGAACCGCAAGGTTTTTTAAATATTGGGTTTCTGCTACGATTTTTCCGATTTGATCATCAACTCGTGCCTTTCTATATTATGTTCGGAGTCGAGTTGATGGTCAAAAAATCGGGGTTCCGATGAAAAGATCAAGAACGTAGTCCGTAATGAAATGTTTCTCACTGCAAAGCAGGATATACGGGAACGGACTGCTTAATCTAAACGCACCTAACCGAACCGCAAGGAAACTTAAAAAAATGAAACTGACAGAACATCAGGTCAATTTTTTCAATACGTTTGGCTATCTCGCAATACCCGGTATGTTTTCACCAAGCGAGATGGAATGGATTACGGAAGAATTTGAGATTTCGATTCAGGAATTCGGGGGCGGTAAGAACCATGATGGAACAAGTCGGACAATGTTCGGCGGTCCTATAGAGCATCGTCCACGACTCTGTACCTTACTTGATGATGAACGGGTCAAGGGACTTATCGGTGGCGTAATCGGTGAAGACTTCAACTACGCTGGCGGTGATGGAAATTATTACAGTGGCGACACGGGTTGGCACCCTGACGGAGGTTGGGGACAACTCTTCGCGTGTAAGGTAACTTTCTACCTTGATAATCTAACAAAAGACACCGGATGCCTGCGGGTTATCCCCGGCAGCCAAAATCCCACACATTTTGTTAGAGCCCAAAAGATTGATCCGAATCAATCAGAGGCACTCTACGGCATTCCGCCAAAAGACTTTCCAACCAGCATCGCTTTGGAGACTGCCCCTGGTGATATTGTGATTTTTAATCACGATACCTATCACGCATCGTTTGGCGGGGGTACCCGACGGCGGATGTTCACGATGAACTGCACACGACATTGCACAACCGAACCCGATTTAGAGACCTTGCATCAATATCTGAGCGTCCATTCAGCAGGCGGATATCAAATTGAGACAGGGGCAGGTATGTTCTTCCCAACGATGGTTGATACCGCAGATGAAAACAGGAGAATTCACCTCCAGCAATGTAGTGACATCCATGATGAAATGTTCCCACAGTATGCTCGACGCGCTTAGCATATATTGTTCAAGACTTGCCCAAAATCCTTTTGTTGGTGAAGTTTCCAGCCTCACCGGCGGCACCTAATGTGTCGGAGATAGGGGAAATTGCGTAAGTTGTAGGGTTTTTGTTGCAATTCTTGCTGTTTTATGGTATCCTATAGTATAGTCTAAACTGTGAGTTGGCATAATCCGCCCGCCTGCAAATCCACATTAGATGAGAAGTATATCTATTGTTACACCCGCATTTGATAGGTACTTAGGATACATCAGGAAGGCTGTTATCTCAGCAGCATTCATCTATGGGGTGAGTACGCTGTGTGCTGCTGCCGCACCCCCGAAGGCACGTACCCACTTACCTTCAAACTCCATCGCCACGAGTGACGACGCTTTAGCTACCTTTTTTAATCCGTCAGGTCTCGCTGCAGGGCGCGGTTTAAACTTATACTACCTGCGAACATATCAAAGTGATTGGGCAGGCGACGACGCTTTCTTCCTCGCGCTTCCCGGCGCAGGTTTCGGCATGGAATTTGTCACCGCTGATGCTGACACAGACTTCACACGCTACACGTTCTCCGGTGGACGGCATTTGGGTAACTCACTCTATTGGGGCACGAGTTACAGCTGGATGAATTCAGATGATAAAGGCTACGATGGATTTCGTTCTCTCTCCATTGGCTTGATGTACCGACGACGCTACTTCTCAATCGGAGCGATGGCACGCGACCTCAATCGACCTAAACTCTTTGGCGAAAAACTCGGTCGTACCTATGACTTAGGATTAGCACTCCGTCCCGGAACATGGCGAACCACACTCTCGATTGATATGCAGAAAACCCAAGGTGTAGAGGACTTAGAATTCCGATATGCCTTAGAAGTACGACCTATTCGCGAACTGATGCTTCGCGGCACCTTGAATAGTGATCTGAGTTTCGATGTGCGTTTTGGTATCAATATCGGGAATTGGGGATTCGGGACAGGTAATGCCTTCGACAAAAACCGAGAAGCACAAACCGGAGTCGGCTATTTCCGTTTCTCCAACATCCCCAAAACGAAACCAATTCCTCGCCGCCGTATGTTTCTCGATCTTTCGATGCGGTTTCTTAAAGAGGTCCTCCCCATAGCAAAATGGGATGAAGATGTTGCGGGGGTCCTCATTCGTATCAACGGCGGTAGTTACGGAATGGCACAACTCCAAGAGATGTCAGATGCGATTTTGGATTTCAGGGAGTCCGGGCGCGTTGTGCTCTGCTATCTCTCAAGTTGCTCTACCGGGGACTATATCGTCGCAGCCACGTGTGATGGCATTCTGATTCACCCCTCCGCTGAAGTACGGTTGATCGGTTTGCGGACAGAACGTTCTTTCTACAAAGGGGCATTAGATATGCTTGGTGTCAGGGCGGATATTGAACATATCGGCAAATACAAATCGGCATCCGAGGCATTCACAAGTCAAGAGATGTCTGAAGCACATCGCGAGATTCAGAATATTATTCTTGACGACCTCTATGAACAACTTGTAGATGCCATCGCAGAAGGACGCGGCTGGACACACGAAGATGTAAAAAAACGGATCAATGCGGGACCCTATACAGCACGTCAAGCACTCGCCACTGAACTCGTAGACCGAGCCGTCTATGAAGATGAACTACCGGATGTTGTAATAGAACTCACAAACGACCGCACCGATTTGGTAACATTAAGAGACTACGCAGGACGCGGATTGGACACGCAAGATTGGCAGGTACCACACCCGAAGGTTGCGATTATTGAGGCGAAGGGTTTGATGTTAACCGGCGATAGTTTCGTTGATCCATTTCTCGGCACACAAGTGATGGGCGCGGATACAATTACACGGGTCATTAGAGATGTAAAAGATAACAGCGACATCAAGGCAGTTGTGTTGCGAATTGACAGCGGGGGCGGACTCGTTACTGCAGCCGATAGGATATGGCGTGAATTGGTGCGGCTTACACAGGTCAAACCGCTTGTGGTGTCAATGGGTGATGTTGCAGCATCAGGCGGGTATTACATAGCAGCACCCGCGGATACCATCGTCGCCGAACCTGGAACGATTACCGGCTCCATCGGCGTTATCAGCGGCAAGTATAGTTTCAAAGGACTCTATGAAAAACTCGGGGTCCATAAAGAGATTCTCAAGCGCGGGGAACACGCCGATTTTTACACAGACTACGGGGACTATCCACCGTCAGAACAAGAAATCTTGCAGAAACAGGTACAGGAAATTTACGACGACTTTATCAAAAAGGTAGCACTCGGACGAACCGAGTTGACGATAGAAGATGTAGATAAACTCGGACAAGGGCGCATCTGGTCAGGTAGACAAGCACAGGAAAACGGACTTGTGGATCAGTTGGGAGGTTTAAGTCTCGCACTTGCAATCGCACGCGAACGCGCAGGACTCGGAGAAAAGTCATTTGAGATAGTCCAATTTCCTAAAAAAACGTGGTTGTCGCAAATATTTGGCACGCTTCAGTTGCCATTTATCACTGAACATGAAAACAGCGACCTGAAGAATGTCGTAGAAGAAACCGAATCCCCGCTACAGTTTATTCGGCAATACGGAGAATTAAACACGACTCTGAGGTTACTAAATATAATTAGAAAACAGCGGTTTTTTCTTCTCATGCCTTATCACATAAGCCTCGGGAATTAAAAATATAATTAAAAATATAATATGGTCAACTAAAGTCTTAAAAACTGATTTGGAGAGGCGTTAAAGATGTTGTTCGCCAGAAACCATTCAACACTGCGCCAAAAAATGGTTCAAAACCAAATTGAAGCGCGCGGTATCCGTAACCCGCGGGTGCTCGCTGTCATGCGAAAGGTAGAACGACATCTATTTGTAAAACCTCAATACCTCAATGTGGCATATAAAGATGGGCCACTACCAATCGGCTGCGACCAAACAATCTCACAACCGTATATTGTCGCACTGATGACAGACTTGTTGGAACTCACACCTACTTCAAAAGTACTTGAGATCGGCACCGGGTGTGGCTATCAGACGGCGGTCCTCGCAGAGTTGGCAAGCGAAGTTTATTCTATTGAGATTATACCGTTGCTTGCCAAGAATGCGAAAGTACGGTTGGAGGAACTCAACTATCAAAACGTCCATCTCAAAAAAGGGAATGGTCATCATGGCTGGCAAGAATATGCCCCTTACGATGCAGTGCTCGTCGCAGCGGCACCTAAAAACGTGCCGAAACAACTCATTGACCAACTTGCTGCAGGCGGTAGGATGGTGATACCCGTCGGCGATTCCGAACAAAATCTCCTTCTAATTCGGAAGGGGCTTCAAAGTGTGGAGAATGCAATCCCAGCACTTGAAACGACTGAGGTCATCCCTGTTCGTTTTGTACCAATGACAGGCAGAACAAAGTGAATCTGCTATCAAAACCTTATCACCAATCACGATTGAGTTGATGTCGGTTGAAAAATAAAATAAAACTCCATGATCCACTGTAAAGGAAACAATAGTTTGAAACAGATACTTCAACTAACGCTATCCATCGTTCTACTTTCTCCAGTTGTTACTTTCGCAGCATTTAACGACATCGGTGTTGGCGCGAGACCCCTCGGTTTAGGTGGCGCATTCGTCGCACTTGCCGATGATAGCAACGCCGCGAACTACAACGCCGCAGGTTTAGGCTATATCGATACAATCCAGATCGGCGGAACACACGCGCAGCGTTTTAATGGACTTATTACTTATAACGCGATTAGTGGCATTATTCCCTTGGGGAAAATAGGTTCGATTGGGGCGAGTTTCGGGGACTTGGCGGAAGATTCCGACATTTACCATGAACAGATAGTACGCATCTCCTATGGAAATGCGCTTTTCAAACAATTCGCAATCGGTGCGAACCTGAAACTCTTCCGTACTGCTTTTAACGAAACGAATGAATTCGTTATTGAGAACCCTTATTTTGCTCAAACATCCAGCTCAGCCGTTTCGTTTGACCTGGGGGTGATTGTGAAACCCTTCAAGAGTCTAAGCCTTGGCGCGTCCGTAGAAAATTTACTTCCCGCAGATATGAGCATCTCTGAGGCAACCGTTGATGACACATCCATAGCCCCGATACCGATGAACATCCGCGCAGGCTTGGCATACAGACTTGAAACCATCGCAGAGATGAGCACACAAGGTGCAGCGGTCAGCAATTTGTTGAAAGGTAGTTTAGGAACTTTCGAGGTCGCATCTCGTAACGATGCGATTTATATACGTACAGGCATAGAAGTCTGGTTGAATAAATCCATCGCTGTCCGTGGGGGTTACGGGTTAAAAAATGGCAGCGATTCCGCAACAACTCTCAGTTTCGGTGGAAGTGCCAAACTTCCGATCAGCAGCACCTCCCTCCAACTTGATTACGGGTTTCAGCTGCTCAGCGGGGATTTTCAGGACAATATAACACAACGATTCTCCGTCAATCTACTATTCTAAAGAGAGACTTTTCCAAATGAAAAATACAGCAATTGTTTTGCTACTTATTCTTAATCTATTGATTGCCATAAACGGTTACGGTGCCGTCACCTCTGTTGGTGAAATAAACGTCGTTGGTGAAACCAAAGGCATTGTGCCTGCCAGTTCGACGGTGCCACTAATTGTGACGCTTGTAATAGACAGGTCACTTGCAGAACCCGGGGAAGAAATTAAGGTCATTGAAATCACAATGCCATCCGGATTCCTGACACAATCGTCTTACTTCAAAGGTATCTTGCGGGACCGTAACCCAATTGTAGCGCGAGCAGTCGTCTCCGGTGGAAATGTCCTACGCGTTGAACTCGCAGACATCATCAACGATTTCCAGAATTCAATCTACGAAATTACCTTTGATTGCCAGACACCGAACACTGTCATATTAGAGGCAACCTTCAGAGTGCGCTTGCGCAACCGTGATGACGCGCCTATCGGTGAATTTATCCGCCCCCAACAAGCAGACGGAAAACTCAACAACGACGACTTTACATTACAGGTAATTCCGAATGTGCCGCCTGACCCAGTTATAGGTTTTACGGCTGAAGCCGATACGACCGGTGAAAATGATGTGACGCTCCGCTGGCAGAAATCAGATGACCCGGATGTCAATGGTTACCTCATCTACAGAGACAAGGAAAATCCTATTAATGTCAAAGACCGTTCCTCGACTACATTTCGTGAGGTGAACGTTTTCCCAGGCGATCATACATATCAGATTACCGCTTACAAGACACTTTTCTTGCAATCAGAGCATTCCGCGATACAGATTGTGACCGTATCAGAGGATACCGCCGCGCCTGAACCACCAATGATGCTCAGCATTACCACCTCAAGCGACGGCGTGGAAATTACGTGGAAACCGAGTGCCAGTCGTGATGTGATAACGTATCAAGTTCAGTTCAGTGCATCAGGAACCGGTGGACTCCAACCGCTTCCTGATGGCGAGATAGGGGCAACACCCGAAGACGAACTTACAGGATATACGTTTATTGATAGCCAAACATTGTCTATAGGCAGTTTTACTTATGCGGTCATCGCAATTGACGAAGCAGATAATAAATCCGCACCGATACAGAAAAAGCTGCGTATCTTTGATAAACCGTATCCAAATCCGTTTACGCCACTCTCTTCAGACGAAGATTTCAATCAGGTTGTATTCCCCGCGCGCGCGATTGAGGATGCTTCGGGCGAATTCACAGTGCACATCTATGACATTGATGGAATGCTTGTTAAGACCTTAACGGCACTGCCCGGTGAAACGAAATTAACATGGGACGGGCGCGATGAAGCCGGCGAGATTGTGGAAAGTGGCGTTTATGTCTACCAACTTCAGATAGCGGAAAATTTTAAAACGGGAACGGTAATCGTTGCTAAATAACGCGGGGACGTAAAGAATTATTATCGCATAGGCAGAACTCAATTATTTTTTTAGACGTGTGCTGCTGCCTAAAACACACGACCACTTTGCTAACTCAAAAAACTGTTGACTTAATTCTCAATTCAAGGTTATATTATACTTTTAATTACTTATGACAAATTTCTGGCTTGTTAAGCCGCATTAAATTTTTATAACAGCAAGTTTTTAGAAATCTACAAACGCTATCAAAAGACATCTGCTGTTAATTCAACATCAAAGAGGAGATATAACAACAATGAACAGGTTTGACTCACGCCCATCATGGCGGATAACCCTACTCGCAATCGCCGGCATTTTGGCAATCGTTTTACCGGCGGCAGGAAATTGGAATATTCTACAGGAACGCGACCCAGAGGTTCGGGATTACATGTCTATCGTTTTTACAAGCGAGAAAAACGGATGGGTAGTCGGTGTTTCTCCGTTTGAATTAGACTATCCCGGTTTTGTCGGATATACAGCAGATGGTGGCACCACATGGAATAAAGTTGAGATTGATATCGCTGCCCATCTCAACAGCCTCTACTTCTTAGATGACAAGCACGGCTGGGCAATTGGCGAAAAAGGAATGATTGTTGCCACGACTAATGGTAGAGATTGGGAAATACAAACGAGCAAGGTTGACAATTCGCTTAAAGGTATCTATTTCGTCAATAAAGATGTAGGATTCGCTGTCGGTGCCAACGATACCATTCTCTCAACAAAAACAGCGGGGCGGACTTGGAAGGTGCTTCAAGGTGGGGTCATCGGTGCTGTTGGTGATGACGAAGCAACAATGTACAGTGCCATCCAGTTCCTTGACGAATCCACAGGTTGGGTTGCCGGCGTACACGTTGTCCCTCAAGTCAGTCAAAAGAGCGTGATTCAGAAGACAGTGGACGGTGGACAGACCTGGGAGGCACAAGAGACTGGAGCAGAAGATGTGCTTCAAAACATCTTTTTCTTAGATGACAAACACGGCTGGGCGGTCGGTGAGAACGGTCTTATTCTTCACACCAGTAACGGTGGCGGAAGATGGTCAACACAGGTGAGCGGCACCGAAGAAACATTACGAAGCATTCGGTTCGCTGATAAACATATGGGCTGGGCGGTCGGCGGAGATCTCGGTGTCGGCGTGATTGTACATACCAATGACGGCGGTAAAAATTGGGAAATTCAGGATCCAGGTAATGACATGGTCAGCAAATTTCAAATGAATAGTGTCTTTATTTTCGGAAAACAGGTCTGGTTAGCAGGCGGAAATGGTGTAATCTTGCAAGCAAAATAAATTGCTTTTATACTGATAGCACCCCGCCAGCAAAAACCGAGCAACGCATATTCAGTCATCAGCGAAATGGTTAAAGGACGGAGGTATAATTTTGGAAACATCCACATTCGCAACGCGGATGAATCGGTTAGGAACAGAATCCGCATTTGAGGTGCTTGCCAAAGCCAAACAACTTGAGGCGCAAGGCAAAGACATCATCCACTTAGAAATTGGACAACCTGATTTTCCAACACCGATTAATATTATTGAGGCAGCTTACAAAGCGATGAAGGAAGGGCATACCGGCTATTGTCCATCCGCAGGTGTACCAGCGTTTCGAGAGGTCGTCGCAGCGCATATAACAGAAACGCGAGGCATTACAATACACCCGGACGAGGTTACGGTAACCCCCGGGGCGAAGCCGATCATCTTCTTCACCATCCTCGCTCTAATAGACGACGGCGATGAAGTGATTTATCCTGAACCAGGCTTCCCAGTTTATGAATCCGTTATTGACTTCATCGGCGGAAAGGCAGTGCCGTTACCCCTTCGAGAGGAGGTTGATTTCCGATTCCGGCTCAGCGATCTCGCAGATGCGATTTCTGACCGGACAAAACTCCTGATTCTTAACTCACCGCAGAATCCGACAGGGGGCACCCTCACTTCTGAAGACCTTGATGCTATTGCTGAACTCGCACAGAAACACAATTTTTATGTCCTGACAGACGAAGTTTATTCTCGTATCCTCTACGAGGGCAAACACCACAGCGTTCTCAGCCTCCCCGGTATGAAGGAACGGACAATTCTAATCGAAGGACATTCCAAAACCTACGCAATGACTGGATGGCGATTGGGTTATGGTATCGCTCCGCAATCAATTGCTGATAAAATTACGCAGCTAACCATCAACTCAAACTCCTGTACGGCTACCTTTACACAACTCGCTGGAATAGAGGCACTCACAGGCCCCCAAATCTTTGTGACGGAAATGGTCGCAGAATTTCAGAAACGGCGTGATGCAATTGTAGATGGCCTGAATGCCATTGACGGGATCAGCTGTATTAAGCCCCTCGGTTCATTTTATGTGTTTCCGAATGTAACACAATTGCCGCTTTCGTGTGAGGCACTTGCCGATTACATCATGGAAGCGGCAGAAGTCGCACTTTTACCAGGAACTGCTTTCGGTAAGTACGGTGATGGTTACCTACGGCTTTCGTACGCCAATTCGTTAGAAAATATCCAAGAGGCATTGGACAGAATCGAAACTGCTATTTCAAAATTGTAGCGCTTATGAATGGTTATCGGTTATCAGTTTGCCTCGCAGTGAGAGTTATCGGTTAACAACTTGTGTCGGGAACATTTATTGTTACTGCCACAAGACATCTCTTTAACCGAAGACCGAACCGAAGACTATTCCCACTGACAAGCAATCACGGGAATTTCTTGTATGCCTCGCATTTTTAACCAAAAAGTTACCGCACGTATTCCAGCAAGTACAACAAACCTCGGACCCGGGTTTGATGTGCTGGGGCTTGCCCTCCAGCTCTACAGCAAAGTCACGTTGGAAACCATTGAAACCGACACGCAAGTTGTTGTTAGCGGCGTAGACGCGGATAAAATACCGAGTACACCAGAGCATATCGCATTTCAAGCGGTAGAACTCGTCTTCGACCGAAGTGGCACCAAACGTCCAAAAGGCTTCAAATTGCAGATAGAAAACGGAATACCTGCGATTCGCGGATTGGGTGGTAGTGGTACGGCGATTCTCGGCGGATTGCTCACGGCAAATGTGCTGTGCAGCTCTCCATTTTCTGACACAGAACTCCTCAACTTTGCAACAGAATTAGAGGGACATCCGGACAATGTTGCTGCCTCGTTGTATGGTGGCATCGTTGTATCGGCGCAGGAGAATGCACACGTACATACCATTCGGTTGGAATGTCCACCTGTGCTTTCGGTGGTGCTTGCAATTCCGGATTTCCCACTATCAACGGAACAAGCCCGCGGGGTACTGCCCACATCAGTAGGTTTCTCGGATGCAATATATAATACGAGTCGAAGTACTCTATTAATTGCAAGTATTGCCACTGGTCAATTCGAGATGTTGCGCGTCGCTATGAAAGATAGGTTGCATCAGCCATACCGCACTTCGCTGATTCCAGGATTTGACGATGTCGCAAAAGCCGCTACCACTGCTGGCGCACTCAGTGTCGCTTTGAGTGGTGCGGGACCGACGGTCGCAGCTTACTGCTTAGATCATACAGATCAGGTGGCTGAACAGATGCAGGCTGCCTTCAAAAAACATCAAATTGTGTCTGATATTAAAATTCTCAAGCCGGATGCCGACGGCGCGAGCGTTCACATTGAGAATACCTGACAATCAACAATAGGACTTATACATTTTATCAAATACCTCTTGTAGGCGGGCGGAAATCCGCAGAAATACCGTTTTTGCTTGGGGTTTTTGTTACTGAACACTAAAAAACCGATAAAAAGATGGCAAATTTTCATACAGAAAACATTGCATCAATACTGAACAAATTCGACTCTAATATGGACCAAGGGTTGAGCGCGGAGGCTTTTGAGAAAGCAAGAGCGCGGTACGGTAAGAATGAGTTTGGTTCAGCAAAAAACGCCTTTCCGATTAAGGTATTTCTGGAGCCACTGCTGACCTGGCGCATTATCGTTTTAGCACTCACGACGGTCATCTTGGTTGTCTCTTTTTTTAATGGTGCAAGCAGCATTAGCCTTCATACAGCAGGTATTGTCGGAGCCGTTTTGGGGATTCATATCGTTTATGCCTGCACAACGGAGTATCGTATTCGCGATCGTGATATGAGCATCAACAGACGCATGGTGCATAGTATCAAGGTCATTCGACAAGGGAAACTTGAAAAATGTGCGCCGGAAGACATTGTACCCGGCGATTTACTCTCGTTCACAGCAGGAGACTACGTGCCTGCTGATGCCAGAATTATTGAATCGGAAGGGCTTACGATTGATGAATCTGTGCTCTTTGGAACGGAGGGACCTGTAGAAAAAACAAGCATGGATATTCCAGACCCTGCTTTACCTCCAGAAAAACAGAAAAATATGGCGTTCGGTGGGACATACGTTATAGCCGGACATGGCATCGCAATTGTTGTAAAGACAGGAAAACAGATAGAAATATGGAAACAGCGTCAAGATGCACGTCCGATGCCGATAGCGAATACCTTCGCTGAAAACGAGATAAGGGACTTACAGACGATTATAAAGATAACGGGTATGATCGTCGCGGCTGTAGCCGTAGCAATCTCGTGGTGGTTTGAATACCAGAATCAGGTTACCGATTGGCAGTCCTTAATCCACCTGGGGATGCTCTTCGCTGTTGCTGCCGCACCACACGATGTGATTAGATTGCTCCGATTGTCATTTTCTAAACATGCCCAAAAATTGATGGAAAAAGGGGTTACATTACGTAATTCACGCAGTCTTGAGAAACTGAGTCGTATCACGACCTTTTGCGCAAATGAGGATGGGCTTGCGACTACACGGGCATTAACGATCTCTAACCTTTTCGTTGATGAACAACTCGTCGATGGTAATACGTGGCAAACATGGTTGGATACCCTGAAGGAGCTTACGCCTACAGAACGACAAAAAGCCGTTGAAGCGCTATCGCCTGGTGGAAAAATTCCGAAAGGCGCTCCGCATTTGATATTTACTGCGGGGCTCGGCACCTCTGGTGGTCAAGGTATAGGTGAGACGGTTACTTCCAATATCGAAACAACTTCAGAAGCCGCAGGCAGCGAGGTAATGCCTTCACTCCAAGTTACCATCCAAAAGAATATGGAAAGCCTCGGCTATGAACTCGATAGTGTCAAAACTAAACTCCCTTTGGTGGATGCATATCCTTCGACGCGGACCTACGGATACCAGATGCAGGTGTTTGAGTCGGCACCCGAAGACTATCTCAACATCATTTTTGGAGACGCTCGAATCATACTTAATACCTGCGATTCAGTACTCATTAACGGAGAAATTAGCCCGCTGCTTGACGACAAACACGAAATGTACCATGAAATCATAGACTATCTGCTCAATACCAAAGCTCAAGTCTATGGCGTTGCATTTCACTCCTCTGATGTTATTCTGAAGCCACAGGAGATGGAAAATAATCCCATCTTTTTAGGGTTTATGGCTTTCTCTGTCAGCAATGACGAAGAGACGAAGACAATTTTGAAATCCAGTCTTGACACGGGTCTTAAAATTATCCTCATCTCCGAGAGCAAAGAGCAAGAAACTGTTGATATGGCAAAAGATCTCGGTCTTATTCACAACCGAAAAGCAGTGGCATCAAGAGAAGAACTCGAAGCAGTCCAGCGTGAAGAAATTGACAATGAGACAGCGAAATGGCTCGCTTATTCGCAGCCGACTTGGGAACAGCGTCGGAATATTGTACTGAGTCTGAAACGTCAAGGACATGCCGTAGGGTTTTTGGGGCAAAATAGAACTGACCTACGCGCGATGACTGTTTCGGATATCACCCTTGCGAACAGCACGCATGCATCACACGTCGTGCAAGCTGCTGCCGATGGGCTGATTAGCAATAAAGGTTTCCAAGCGGTAAGGGATGCGCTGCTTCATGCCCGCGAGGCATACCATAATGCAGCCGGTTTTCTCCGTTGGAATTTCTCCTGTACACTCTCACTACTTCTCACCCTCACCATCGGGACAGTGCTACACTATCTTTATAAAATGCCGATGCCGTTAACATTAACGCAGATAATTTGGGTGCAATTTCTCTCAACCTTACTCCCATCATTCGGTATAGGCGTAGAACACATATTCGCTGATGAAAAGCACCATCGACCGACCCTCTTTTCAAGGGCGCGCTTTTTCTCTAAAATGACAGGCGTAGACATTATTTGCCGTTCCGTGACCATCAGTCTAATGACAACCATTCCGTTCTTCTTTATGCTGTGGCGTTCCCCTGCTTTGTCAGATACACTCGGCGTTTCGACCCTAATGAGAGAGGTGTTTTCAAGCGGAGATGTTGGAACTCTAAATTCCCTCGATATCGCGATCGCACGCACAGTCGTATGTACGACACTCATCTTCACACAACTATCTACGTGCTGGCAAACGCTACGCTATCCATGGGAATCACTCTTTCAAAGAATGTTTGCGAACTCTCGGTTTATCATTATCTCCATCATCGTTATCGCACTCCACTTGACAACGCTCTATGTTGAACCTGTCGCGCAATCGTTAGGAATGGCACCCCTTAAATGGGAATGGCAATGGACGCTCCTGTTTAGTTTGACCTTATTCCTACTACCACTAAATCTGGCAATCAGCTCGCATCCAGACGATGATTAAGATAGGATATTAGACGATTACACCCAAAATCCATAGGTAGGAATTCCAGCGATAATCCCGAAGATTGTCCAGAGACTCCCGATCGTAAATTCCCCCAAGATTAGCCCTAAAAAGAAGGGGGCTACCTTCCGATGCCGCACAACACCACCATATTGGAGAATTAGCCACTTGATTAACCAACTCATGAAAAGGCAGCTCCACGTGACATGCATGCCCCAACTCGTAGAGATCGCAAAGCCCGCGGGATGAAAGGGCCACCACACAAATCGCATCCGAAAGAACATCAACACTGTCGTCAGTAGGAAACCGATACCCATAAACCCACTTTCAGCAATAAGTGTCTCTTGTGGGGCTTGTAACCATCCTGCAAGGCGGCGATACGGCTCTATGCCAAAAGCACTCAAAGAGGGCCAATAGGCACGCACCTCCATCCCCAATCGGTAACCTCGATCAATTAATGCCCAAAACCCTGCCAATGAGCCTAAAACGGTCGCCAGCGTTAAGGCAAAGATAATGCGATGCATCGTCATGTTCGTTCGTTCCATGATTTTAAAGCCTTCCAACTGATGCGGCATAGGATGACTCCGATGTGCACGGTTAATAAACCAAAACATGGAGAACATGATGAGGTTGTCTCTTCCCAATCGGCGTGTACCAACAGCCCGTGTCAAAATCTCGTCGGGACCAGAATAGTGTAGATCATGTACAGGTGTACCAAGTTCAGCACGCATCCGAGTTATAGCGATCGAAATCATATAATAGATAACAAAGAACGCGAACATCACCCAAAGCCCGGCACCGCCATAGTAGCAGAAAAGTACAAGGAATACCATTACAACAATAAGACCGATCATCGCCCCGCGATAGGACATCGCTTCCTGTGTTTCGCGCCCCGAAGCACTGACGACGGTATTGTCCTGTCGGGTACTGATCCCTATAACGGTTTTGGCAACGTGCAATAGATGTCGGCGACTCGCCCAAATTGCCAAAACGCACAGCGCGAGGTAACCCCCAGCCGCTTGCTCGTTCATGTATGGAAAGCGAGGTAGGGTGCGTAGACCCAGTGCAGCACCGAGGACACGCATAAACCGCCAATACCAGAAGAAAAACCAGCATGAAAACGAAAGGTCTAAGGGAATAAAGAAGCCAAGCCCGATTGCAAATGGATACAGTGAAAATGGAATTCTGCCCATAGCATTCCACGGGCTCTCCGTAAAGACTTGAAAACTCCGTATACGGGTTCTGAATTCGGGTAAGATTGGAAACAAAAAGTTAATACCATTCCAGAAGGCGAGCCCGCCAGCAATCCCAAAGCCGACCCACATCAACTTGCTCTGAAACAGCCGAGTCTGTGGGGTCTCTGTCAGCTGGAGCGGGAGTTGAATGATTGGGTAACTTAATTTTTCGTGTTCGATCCACTGTTTTCGGACGATTATATTGATGCAAAGCATCCCGAAAATCAACACAGTAATAAAAGCTGTCCACCAAAGTACAGGCGTTGCCCATCCGAGCAGTGTCTTAGCCGTATAGAGCGGTAATTCACCTTCATAATAACCACTTAAAAGCGATGGATCGCTGACAGTGAGCCACTCTGGAAGAAACTGTACGAACAATTGTTGCCACTCGTTTTCTGGGGTCGCAAAGCGGAACGCATGCCCTAACATCGGCACCAAAATCTCAAGCATATCGTGTCCAGTAATCCCCGAAGCGATGGAGAGCATCAGGTAAACAATCACCAACTCGCTCTGTACCAATGCCAGACTCGGCACAAAACGGCGTAACAATTGGTTCGCACCGATAACCACGAACAGACTGAAAATTACGTTGAAAAAGAGGGAAATCGTCACAGGGTGCCCGGAATACCGAATAACCTCCATCTCAATAACCCAATAACAGTTAATCGGTATGAGAACAACGGCAATAAGAATAGATTTGAGTGTGACACCGTGGGCGGGAGTTTGTGATGATGCTAACGATGCGGAAGTTGAAACTTCCATATAAAATCTGACTCCAATGAACGCGAAATGATTTCTGTCTATTTCGGAGGCGAACCAAGCGGTGAGTGATACTTTTAAATTTACGCCTTACAGTGCACCAACAAATATTTTTAGACAAATTTATCACAATCCCTACAACATGTCAACTCTTTAAAACTTTAATTGGCCAGTAGGTTCAAAGCTGTTAGTCAACCAAGACAATCCAAGAAAATAGACTTTATTTTTATAACTTTTTCATGTTATAATAAAACTTGCTATATGTGCGTGTAAGTTGCTGGCTAATTGCAACTTGGGAAAACAAATTAGGATGGAAAAATGAAGCCATTCCGTTATATTAAAAGACAAATTGAAAAATTTTTTTATAGGGCTTACCAACGGCGTTTGGAATCCGAAGCAAACACGTGGAACATACCGCGTCATATCGGCGTAATCCTTGATGGAAACCGCCGTTACGCTAAAGCCAGCGGACTTGACAACGTTATTAAAGGACACCACGAAGGGGCGAACAAATTAGAAGAAGTCCTTCATTGGTGCGACGAACTCGGCGTTGAAATTTTCTCGATCTGGATTTTCTCGCTTGACAATTTCAAACGTGCAGCGCACGAAGTCGAAGGAATTCTCGGACTCATTGAAGGAAAGATGCGGGAACTCGTCACAATCGAGGGGCTTCATGCCAACCAGATTAAGGTGCGCGCAATGGGACAAATAGAACTACTACCACCGAGTCTGCAAGAAGCGATTCGGGAGGCGGAAGAAGCGACACGAAATTATGATAAATTTATCTTAAACGTGGCTGTTGCTTACGGAGGACGAGAAGAAATCATTGAGGCTTTTCGGGGGCATCTAAAAGCCGAAAGTGAAAATGGGAAACCGGTCCACCAAATTGCAGACGAACTCACTGTGGATAAAATTACACCCTACCTATACACCTCAGATCTCCCAGACCCCGAACTCATCATTCGTACCAGCGGGGAGGTCCGATTATCAGGATTTTTACTCTGGCAGAGTGTCTACTCGGAATTTTATTTTTGCGATACATATTGGCCCTCGTTTCGGAAAATCGACTTTCTCCGTGCCTTACGTGCTTATAGCCAACGAAAACGACGATTTGGGAAATAAAACAATAGAAGACAATAAACATTCTTCGTAGCACTACGAATCACGACCCTTGAAAATTTATTACATTTTTGTTTTAATTCCTTAGATATACGGATAAAGGAGTGAACGCATGCGATTTGGGATCTGTACGGGTTTGGAAAATGTGAATCGGCTCGCGGAAGCCGGATATGATTATATTGAATTAGGGGTACGCTCGGCGTTAATACCTGAGTCGGACGAAGCCGAATTCCAGAAAATCCGCGAACAGGTGGCGAAAGCCCCTTTAAAACCGGAGGCCTACGCAGGATTTATTCCCGGTGATCTACGCGTGGTAGGTGACACAGTTGACTTCCCACGTCTATCTCGCTACGTGGAGACTGCCTGTCGTAGAGCCAATGAAATCGGCGGCGCAGTGATCGTTTATGGGAGTAGCGGTTCTCGAAACATAGAGGAAGGCTATTCGCGGGAACGAGCACTATCACAGATCGCTGAATTCCTCGATATGGCAGCAGATCATGCAGAAAATCATAACATGACTATCGTAATTGAACCGATCTGCTTACGAGAAGGGAATATCCTCCGCACCGTCGCAGATGGTGTCGCGATGGCAAAACGGGTGAATCGGAAAGGCATCAAGGCATTGGCGGACCTTTATCATATCTGGCAGGAAGAAGAGCCGATGCAAAATATTATTGATGCCGCCGAGTGGCTCGCGCATGTCCACATCGCGGAACCCGTTAAACGTTCTTACCCCGGAAACGACGATTTCGACTTTACTGACTTCTTTACCGCACTTCAGAAGGCAGGCTACGACGGTCGCGTTTCTTGTGAGTGCAAATTTGACAACTTTGACGATAATATTGAGGTGGCTTTGAAAACGATGAAGGCTTATATTTGACAGATTCTTTGGAGGTGGCGTTTATCCTCACACGTGAACAAGGCAGAGTCATTCGGGCGCGAACAGGGTTTTATGACGTTCAGCACGGCGAGATTATTCTCAGATGTACACTCCGTGGCACCCTGAAACGGAGACACCGCTCCGAAACTGGACGCAGAATATATGCAGATCCGGTCGCTGTCGGCGACCAAGTTATCTTCACGCAACTTGACGCTGAAGAGGGAGTGATAGAGGACATTCTGCCTCGCAAGACGAAATTCTCGCGGCAATACGCAGGAAAACAGGGCGACATCGAACAGGTTATCGTCGCCAATGCAGATCAAATCGTAGCCGTCGCATCTACATTCATGCCACCCCTTAACTTTCGGACACTCGACAGATTCTTAATCTTGGCTGAGGCGGGGGACATGGACGCAGTGATATGTCTGAATAAGATGGACTTAGTGGACGCAACCCAATCCGAAGAACACACCGCGACTTTTACCAATTATGAGAAGTTAGGCTATCCAGTCCTCTATACCAGTATCTATACGCCTGAAAGCCTTGACGCATTTCGGGAGGCACTAAGGGATAAATTCAGTGTTATCATCGGTGCGTCTGGGGTAGGAAAATCCAGTCTGCTGAACGCGATCCAACCGAATTTAGGTTTGCGAACCGCTGAAGTCGGCATCAAGACCCAAAAGGGACGGCACACAACGACACTCGTTGAGCTTTTTGCGCTGGATATCGGGGGCGAGGTCGCGGATACACCGGGTATCCGAGAAGTTGGATTGTGGGGGATTGATACGGAAAACCTTGAATACTATTTCCCAGAAATGGAACCTTACCTCGGCACTTGCAAATACAACGATTGTGCCCATGTCGCCGAACCCGATTGCGCTGTCCAAGATGCTGTTGAAACCGGTGAGATACATGCAGAACGCTATCGGAGTTATGTCGTGTTGCGAACAGAAGAAGCGACAGCACTTTGACTTCAAAGACGTGGGAAATGTTCACGTGCGTATGCCAACCGCTCTGGCACTCCGATATCGATCCAACCGGCATCCGTTTGCAACGCATAAAGATTGGAAACGGACGGAAAAACGTCGCGTTCCATAGAAAAGGTTTCTTGTCCATCCGGGAACGCATCAGCGATGCTTTGATCGAAAAGATACATCCCGCCGTTGACATATCCGGCACGGTGGATAGATTGTTTCTCACGAAACGCCTGAATCTTCCCATCACTATCTGATACAATTTCACCGTAAGGACGGATGTCTGGCACATGCACACTCAGTAGCATTCCCGCCATTCCTTGACGAAAGCGATCTAACATTTCCTGAAGCGAAAAATCCGCAAGCAGGATATCGCCGTTCATCACAAAAAAGGGGGACGTATCAATCTGCTGCATCGCGTTCAGAATCGCGCCGCCGGTGCCGAGTCGCTTCTCTTCTTTGGCATAACAGACATGCATCCCGGCGTAATTGTCACCCACCTGCTCATAAAGCACATCGTGAAGGTGTCCCGACGCGAGGATAACCCCAGTAACACCTGCATCCTTCAACAATTGGACCTGCCACGCCAGCACCGTTTTTCCAGCGATCTCCAGTAAGACTTTAGGAACTGTTTTCGCTGCCGCGCCGAGCCGAGTCGCAAGACCGCCACACAGAATAATCGCTTGCATTTTTTTTCTACACGCCTTTCACCCCACTGGAGTTTGTGGCTTTAGTATCTGTTAACTGACAACTAATTCATACCGACCTATGTCCTGCGAAGCCGCGCGGATTTTCAAAAGCATCGACCCATAAATCACACCACGCTTGGTGTTCGGACAAGACAGTCTCAGGATTTTTGCGACTACGCACAATGAAATCGGGATGCGCTGTCCGTCCCGTATGGTGTCCCGTGGTCTGATAACGCAAATCCAACGACCAACGACACCGGCCAGATGTATTCGGTTCCGAACGGTGCGGCGTGAATCGGCTCAATATGATGACATCGCCGCGATAACATTCCAGCATGAGCGGTTCGACCTCTGGCATTAACTCCGGTTTGATCATCGTGCCACCCTCTTTCTGATGGATCAGATAACCGTCTTCCTCGGTAACACCCGGCAATGCCTGAAGGCATCCCATCTCTATCGTGCTATCGCCTAAAGGTAGCCAACATGTAATGATCTCGGAGCCTTCTGCCTCCGGCATCATGACACCAGCATCTTGATGCCACGGCACGCCACCTGCCCAACTTGCGTTTCCATCTATAACCGGCGGTTTCGCACGCAAATGCTGAATCGGGTTGCAAGTAATTTCCGGTCCAACGATACCCTCAACAACATCCAAAAGGTTATCGTTCTTCAGGAATTCAAAGATGGCTTTACCGCGATAGTGCATAATATCCAATCCACCTGACATCTCACCGGACTGTGCCAGCAATTTTCCAAATCGCTTATCGAAGGGTTCATCTTCATGCAGGTCTTCGATTTTACCTTCCTGTTTTAAAGCGAGGGCGCGCGCCGAAATCCAATCCGAAATCTCGTCAATTACGGGCTGTAGGTCTTCGTGGGTCAAGGCATCTTTAACGATCAACACGCCTTGTTTCCGAAAGGTTTCGCACTGTTCTTGCGTGAGTCTCATAAGGAAATCCCTCCCTCTTAAGGGATGCGGTTCTGTATCCGAAAGTTATAAAGGAAACGTAAGCCCAAACAACGTGCCGGGCTGGCTCTACGCCGAGAAACGTCAAAGCATACAGCCCATTTTACCGAACCGCAAGGAAAAATTAAAAATATAAAAAGTTGTGCATATATGATAGCATAAGAAGGAAAATCCAACAAGGAGCACGATAAAATGAAAGGCAAACAGATTGTGATGCCAGCGAAGCGTTCAGCAACGCTGGAAGATTTTGAACTTGACGAGACACTCACTCCAAACCAAATTTTGCTCAAAACGCACTACAGTTTGATTAGTCCGGGGACTGAAGGCGCGGGATATACTGGACTTGAAAGCGGTACGCGATTTCCGCACGGTTCTGGCTATACAGCCATCGGTGAGGTGCTCAAAGTCGGTGAGAACGTAACGAAATGTGCTGTCGGGGACCTCGCCTTCTGTTATAGTCCGCACGCCTCCATCGCTAAGACGGAAGCAGTGCTTTTGGCGTTCAAAGCACCTGTAGATATAGACGAGAAGTTGGTGCCTTTTGTCCGAATGGCAACGGTCGCAATGACATCTCTACGGGTATCGTCTGCTGAATTCGGTGATACCGTTGCTATTATCGGTTTAGGATTGGTCGGCAACTCCGCATCTCAACTTTTCAATCTGGCGGGTATGAAGGTCATCAGCATCGAGCGAGTGCCGCGCCGTATTGAAATCGCACGGCAGTGCGGTATCCAGCATCTGATTAATCCTGACGAAGAAGATGTGTTGGAACGCGTTATTGCATTAACAGACGGCGAGAAGGCGGCGGTCACCGTTGAAGCGATCGGAAATCCACGGCTCGTAGAGACTGCGTACCAATTGACCGGCAGAAAGGGTGAAGTTATCTTACTCGGTTCGCCGCGTGGCGAATATGTCACCAATGCAACGGAGATCCTGAACTATAGCCATAGCATCGGTTTGGGAGCAATTACGCTTAGAAGCGCGCACGAATGGGTCTATCCGACGATGCACTCCGGCGAATCGAAGCACTCGCTTGAACGCAACTCGCGTTTGGTGTATTCGCTTATGTGTGAAGGTAAGTTCAAAGTAGAAGAATTACTGACGCACGTCATTGACCCAGAAGATGCCCAATCCGCCTACGACGGGCTGACAGATCGGAAAGATGAATACTTAGGTGTAATTATGGACTGGACGTAATATATCAACAGAATTCCTCCAAGTTCTGTCAGTTTATAGTAGAGTCTATAATTAAGGATACAAGGGTGGGGTTGGACACCCCACCAGCGAAATCGGGACAGAAACTTATCTTGAAATGTTAATATATGTCAAATTTTATTATAAAAAACTAAACCGGCCACCGATCTTGGAATTGATTGACCATGGCTTCAGGCGCACCGTGTTGTGCTAAGAATTCCAAAAACGCTTGGTAGAGTCGACGCGCCTCTGTCGTATCCGATTCAAATCGATTGTTCAGCTGCTCTGGATCGGAGGGCAAGTGGAACAAAGACTTTGGAGCACCTCGGTTTTCTAACAAGAGGGACCAGGTGCCATCGGTGATATTTCCATGCGGACTTCCACCGTCAGGACTCCAGCCACCGACCCACGCACCGTGCGTAACCGCATATTCACGTCCAGTGTCGGTGTCTCCCATGATAGCAGGGAGGAGACTGTTGCCCTCTACCTGTGCCCCGCGTTCTGCACCGAACACATCAATAACAGTGGGAGGGATATCGACGATGCTCGCAAGTGCGTCCGTATGGCGTGGTGTTGCATCCGGATGATAAACCAGCAACGGGATATGGATAATTTCCTCATACATGCTTAGGTTCTTGGCAAGCAGCCCGTGTTCACCCAATAGAAAGCCGTGATCCGCCATAAAAATCACCATCGTGTTTTCCATCAACCCCATATAGTCAATTTTCCGTAGCAGCTGCCCGATCCAATTGTCAACAAGCGACGCTTCCGCACGGTAGAGCGCGTTGAGCCGTTCCGTCTCACGTTCATTCATCGGATTCGGACCGTAAGGCGGATAAATCGGTTCAGGTCCGTCGTAATCGCTCGCATCGAAACGTTTCAGGTACCACTCAGGGGCATCCCACGGTTCGTGGGGATCGAAGGTATCCACCATCAGGTAGAAGTTTTCGTGCTGGTAGTTCCGCTCCAACCAATCGCAAGCCGTTTGTACAGTCTGTGCGACGAAAGTATCTTCTTCGGTCTGCCGAAAATCCGTATTTCTAATATGGTTCCCGAGACCGGCAGGTAATTTATTGGGATGTGTCCGTGTATATTCGCGATAGCGTAATGCGTCTCGTGATTCATAATCGTACGGATGCGTCTCTAAGCAGTCGCCCTCCTGCCCGCGAATCCACTTCCATCCGGTGAAACCACGATTGTAAAAAAAGCCGTTGTTGATATGGTGCGGTGTATCCGCGATCATCATGCTGACGACACCAGCCTCTGTTAAATCCGTCGCGATGACGGGTACATCTCGTTTGAGGGGTTCCCATCCGCGTCGGCAGATACCGACTTGCCCTGTCACCAAATCCCCTCGGATCGGTACAGTCGGATAACTACAGACGTAGGCTTTGTCAAAAACAACACATTTCTCCGCAAAGGCGTTTAGGGACGGTGTGTATCCCTTTCCACCATAAATCGCGAGGTTATCGCGTCGAAATGTATCTGAAATAATGTGGATAATGTTCATATTGATGTCTCCATATTGTTTTCAAATCTAAGAAGAAAATGGCTGTCGGCTATCGGGTTTCAGCCAAGAGGTTTTCTTGCTGATTGCTGATGGCTATTTCGCTGACTGCTGATGACTAATCCTATTATACACCCTCTTCGGTTTCTGATGAAGTTTTTTCACGGGCAGCCATCTGCACCACAGCCGGTAGCAATCCGTAAATGCCCCAGAAAGGCACGCCAACGGCATCGCCGTTCAAGAGGTTGTTCACCGTGAAGTGCACCATCAATGAAATCTCTGCTGCCATCAATCCGATGACGATAGCACGGTAAAAGCCGTCGTCTATCGTTTTGAGTGCCCGAAAGCCGTAACGTAAGAATGCGAGATTCAGCCATACCCATACGCCTAATCCAACGATCCCCAATTCCGCCATCACTTGAAGATATTCGCTGTGTGCACCGAGTTGATACTGTGCCGTGTAACTCCCAACGAGTGCGACATCTTCCTCATAAAGCATCGCGAACGCACCATAACCTTTCCCCAAAATCGGACTTTCAAGGAACATCACAAACGCTTGTCCCCACCGTAGGAGGCGCGCCCGGTTTGAAGCATAACCCAAATCCACTGTAGACGCAATCCGTTCAATAAATATGTTATAGATACTCGGTAGACTCAAACACGCCAACAAGATGAGGCACGCGGCACCGATAAACAGGATTTTTTTCTGCGTAACGCCTCTTCCAAGTTGCAGTAGCATAAAGCCGACTGCAACAATTACGGAGAGCCAGACCCCACGTGAAAAGCACATCAGAAGCCCCACACTGAAACAGATGAACCATGCCGCCCATAACACACGATCGTACCGACCGTTATCAAACAGCAGACGACTCAGACAAACCAGAAAGAAGATAGCAGTGAAGGCACCGTAAACGGAGTAATTCGTAAACGGGGCACTCCGATAAGCACTCGTCCACTGCCAAGCGTCAATATGGTAAATCAGGACAATAATCGTCCAGATAACAGCAACAACGGCGGAAGGATAGATGGTGATAAACAACCGCTTCAGAGCAGTTCTATTTTGGATAACGGCATGCACGATTACGCTAAACAGCATGTATACTGTCGCACGAAACGCGCCTTTGAGTGTCCCCAAAAGATCGGGGGTATTGATTGCTGAAAGGAAAGTGATGAGAATATAGAAGCAGAGCGGGGCGAAGAAAGGGAAAGTATCTTCTGGCTTCTCTTTTTGGAGCACGCGATCAACTATTTTTTGCACGCAGTAAACCGCGACAAGCATGCCTAATAGCGGTTCTGTGGGTGTCTGAATTTCAAAACGACCGGGGAGGATATAACGGAATGAAAATGGCAGGGCAATTAATAGCAGGTAAACGGCAAGTTCCATGCCGAGGAAGACAAAAGCACCGGTTACAACCAGTAGACTGAAGAGTGGAAACGGCGTATCTGAGTAACCGCCGATAACACCACCGACCACAAGACAGATGAAAAAGGGGAGGATTCGCTTACCAAATTTCAAATTTCAGTGGTTTAAGAACTTACCAAGTTTCCGAGACTAAAACCTCGCCTTTCGCAGCAGTGGCTATCATACATCTCAGAAACCCCTTTAACTGATAACCGATAACTGAAAACTGGAAACTAAAATCGCATTTTGACACCGAGTCCGATTGCCGTGCCATCTAAAATCAGATTAAGCGGTATCGTGCCTGTTGTCTCCACTGTTTTGAGTATCCGCTTCAACTCAAGATTGAGTGCGAGGTTATGTTCCCACTGAATCAGTTCTGTACCGATGAGGACATATCCGGTTGGCCCCGACGAACTGTCGTCGAAACTGATACCTTGCTGTTCGATCAGATCCACCGCGCTGCCGCTAAAATCTGTTCCCAAAAAACCGATACCACCCCCCAAATAGATCGGGAGAAATTCGGACAGCAGAACCGGTCGGTAGATCAGCTGATACGAAATCGGAATAAGTGTAGCAGAGAGGTTCGCCGAGGTAGGTGGTGGAATATCAAGTTCCATCTGCCAATAGCCGATCTCAAAACGTGAATCCAACTCCGGTGTATGTTCAAATACAGCCGCAAACGTAGGTAACAGCGCACTCGGAACACGCGATACACCGACGCTCTGGAGAATATCAGTCAAGTCGCCTAATTCGGGTTTGTATGAAAACAAGGAGAGTTGAAGCGAGGGAAAGCGAAAATGTTCTTTCAAAAAATCTCGGACAGGTGACGGTCGCAAGGGTGGGGTCTCAACAGCCTCCGCTACTGTTAGACAAGGAATCAGGAGCAGAAGAGACATGAAAGATGCAAAAATAAGGCGCATAGAGCGGGTCCTTATCCGACGGGTGCTTAAGAGTGTCATGGAACAACGGTGGGCGGGCAAGGGACCCGCCCCGACGTTGGAATACAGTGAGGCTACATCATTGCGCCTGCGGGGAGCAGAATGACTTCAACCCTGCGATTCATAGTTCTGCCTGCGGCAGTGTTTTGCGGGGCGATAGGTTTGGTGTGTGCCACGCCAACTGCTTCTATTCTGGCTGCATCAATCCCTTTGGATTTCAAGTATTTTGCTGCCGAGTTGGCGCGTGCTTGTGAGAGGTCCCAGTTGCTTCTATAACTTCCGCGGAGTACGGGGGTACCGTCAGCATGCCCAACAATCCTGATGTTTGCGTCCGATGCCATGAGTTTATCGACAGCACCGTCAAGCATCTCTTTCGCTTTGCTGGAGAGACCGGTCTGTCCGCTGCCGAAGTTAACAGTAGCCACGAGTGTCGGCTTTGCGGAAGCCTTCATATCCACCATGGCGACCTGGTCCTTCAAAGCCATAATATCAGACTGAATCTGTTTTATCGCTGCATCGTTAGTTTTACCGGCTGCGCCTACAGCATCAATCTGTTTTTGCAAGCTGGCATCTCCGCTTTTCGCAGCGTCCATCGCCTCTTTGCCTTGCATGTCAATAGCCTTCGTTAGATCGGCACGGAGTTGTGCGTCTCCTTCTTTGGCTTTTTGCTCTGCAGCAGTGATCGAGTCAGCATCACCTTGCTGGGATGCGGCAATTGCTTCATCCTTCGCTTTGGAGATTGCTTCTGCCGTATCTTTGCTATTCTGATCGACTTTGCCCTCTAACATCGTGATCTTGTTTGACATGTCAGAGTTGGTCTGCTCCATTTGCGAGACGTGTTCATTCTTCCACATTTCAAACTCTTCCTGGTTCAACTTGCCGCAGCTACTAACAACAAGCGCGACTCCGAGAAGAGCGATAATTGTGAAAGCGGTTCTACTTAGCATGGATTCCTCCTAATTCTTTACGACAATTTAGGGCGTCGCTTGCGAACCGGTGTTAAAGCGTCGGTTTTCAAGTTACGCGAAAAAAATTAATAGATTCTATTTTCCTTGGAATTCTTCTCAAATCCCGTTTTGAACGTATGGATGCAAACGGAATAATTACCTGCTTGCGTGCAGACAACAGTTTTCAATGCCCGAAACTGCATCGCGAACTTGCAAAATACCAGAAACCTGCAAGTAATTTATTCTCACAGGTACTTTTACTATGAATTATATCACTTTTCTCCCAAAAAAGTCAAAAGTTTTTTTCAGGTTTGTTAGAATGTGAGGTTCAAACTTTAAAATACCCTTGATTTTTGATGCGAAATAAGGTAAAATTCAGTATCTACTTCTCTCAAAAACCGACGATAGTCAGCGTACTTTGTAGCGCGTTAAAACCGCTTATTACAGATCAGGAACTACGAACAGCATGGGACAGATAAGTATCATCCTCATCGCAGGTTTACTCTTTCTTTTCTCCTTTGAACCACCGCAAACCAACATAAACATCAGCGATATGCAGGTGGTGCTATGGACAGTTGTATTAACGGGTGTCCCTGTGCTCATCGCGTGCTTTGTGACATCGTACGTCGCGCGAACTTTTCCCGCAAACAAAGAAGAGAACCTACCAAAACTCTATCGCCTGCGACGTTTCATGATTGTTTTTGAATGTATGAGTTTAGCGACATATTTGTGCAATCTGTATCTCCTGAATTTACCTGCCCTCATTAATAAACATTTCGCATTCTTCCGAATGGAGAACTTACGGCAAACACTCGCGTTAATTCCGCTTCTGATTGGGCTTATCTGTATCCGCCTTGCGTTCTACCAAGTGAACCGACCTCAACCCGGACATTACCGAGAGGTTACCACACTTCAATTCAAGTTCCTACTTTTTCCACTGCTGCCGATGTTTGTTTACTTCGCCGCAATAGACGCTGTGCAATGGCTTCCATATTCAGCAAAAGCGTTCATTTTCGAGCGTCCCTATGTGCTAATAGGGTTGATTTTGCCTGTGATTGCCTCCGCTTATATCCTTGCACCATTACTCATGCAGTTTCTATGGAAAACGGAGCCGCTGGCGGTGGGGTCAGCATTGAAGGGAAAGTTGGATCAGTTGACGAAACAGAGTGGTATAAAATATCGGGATATTGTAGTGTGGCAAACGGGTTCATTGTCGATAGCAAACGCAGCCGTGGCGGGGACCTTCCCATGGAACCGGAGAATTTTTTTGACAGATGCACTTCTCGAATACTTTACAGATGAAGAAATCGAAACTGTCGTTGCCCATGAACTTGGACATATTCGCTACAGACACATCCCGACATATATGCTTTTCGCGCTCTTCTATCTATTGAGTTATCCGTTTTTCTATATCCTTGTTGAAGAACCGTTGGTAGCATACTTTGAAGGCTCGCAAATTCTGCCGACGTTATGCTGGTTAACTTTTTTAATCGTCTATTTCGTGTTCATCTTTCGGTATTTGTCAAGGCGTTGTGAACATCAAGCGGATCTATATGCGGCTGCACTCACAGCGAAACCCGAAGCGTTCAAAACAGCGTTGCTGAAACTCGCAGTGCTGAATTCAGTTCCGAAATCAATTCGACGGTTTTTTGAGATATTCAACACACATCCGTCTATCCATCGACGGATTGATTTTATCAATCAGTGGATAGAACGGCGCGCCACAATCCAGCGATATAAAAAATATCTGCTCGAAGTCAAAATTTTAATCGTACTGCTTCCGATATTTGGCATTCTCGCATTGATGCTGTTCCGATAGCATACGAGATGCTTCAATTCTGCGAAAAATGTGCCTGCTATAAACGCCTTAATCAGGCGTTTGTTCCGCTTCAGTATCCTCAGGGACGGGTAGGGACCCCGGTTCCATATCCTCTTCAATCGCAAATTGTAATCGCTCTACCATCCGGTGTAGTGGCAATTCAAACTCTTCTTGAAGCCGACGTTTTTCATCAGCGATATGAAATGCGACGAGCAACGGAACCCTTGCTTCGTCAAAACCTCTTCTCAGATAGGATTCAACTAAACTTTTGACATAATCGATCAATTCAGTAATGGCTTCCGCCGTTAATTCCTCAGTCGGTTTGATAGTATAAGGTGTACCGAGGATAACGAATCGGATCGGCTTAAGTTCTTGTTCTTGCTGTTCCATTTCTTGTTGTTCCATTATATTGTTATTGACCCCTTTCGTATTTCTTAAGAGAACAGATGAAATTATAAAATTATCCGATAATGCCTATATAGAGAGTGCTTGGCGCATTGTCTCTGTACACGGCGTGATACCTGTCCATTTTTCAAAAGCGATAGCCCCTTGATGAACTAACATCCCGATGCCACCGAGGGTTCGGCAGCCACGCTCAGCAGCAGCTTGCATCAAAGGTGTCACCGGCGGTGTATACACAATGTCGTAAACGATAGCATTCGGTTGAAGCCAGTCCGTAGAAATTAACAAAGGATGTGTTGCATCCATGCTCGCTGTCGCAGTATTGATGAGGAGTGCGCTCTGGCGGACAGCAACAGGCAAGCGGGTATCCGTCAATCCCATTCCGTGTATAGCAACATCTGTTTTTTGATGCATCTCTTCAGCTAAAGAGACAGCCTTCTCTACTGTACGATTAGCGATTGTGATGGAGGCTACACCTGCGAGTGCCAACGCAACAACCACGGCTCTTGCAGCACCTCCTGCGCCTAAGACGACAACGGCTTCACCTACAGGGACAGACATATCACCGTTTTCCGCCAGTGCTCTCAAAACCCCCGGGGCATCTGTATTATCGCCGTGTATCTCATCTCCAACAAAGGTGAGCGTGTTCACTGCACCGATGAGTTCCGCTTCTCGCGAAACCGACGTGAGATACGGGATGACTGTTTGTTTATGCGGAAGTGTTACATTAATGCCAACGACGTTAATCGCTTTAAAACCCGCGATTGCGTCCGCTAAATCCTTCGGACGCACATGAAAAGGAACATAGACGTAATCAAGTCCTGCTTTCGCAAAAGCGGCGTTGTGCATTTGCGGTGAACGACTGTGTTCAACAGGATCACCAATAACACCAACGATCTGGGTATGTCCTGTCAGTATGTGTCGTGTGTGCATTGTTCTGTTGTTCTCGGCTATCAACAATAACCTGCTTTTGAGCAGGAAGTATCCACGGTATTTAGTTGCAACCTTGCTAACTGCTAAGCACTATTCCTCAAGTAGACTTTCAACTATCTGCCTCGCCGCCTCCATCTTCGGGTAGCGAATCTCCCGATAGCCACGGACTTCCTCCACACATTCTAAGGCACGGAGATGCTTCTCGTATGCCTCCGTATCTGTCGGTGCAAAAGTGTCAATCACACGGGTAACATACCACTCTCGGAATGCCTTCTCTCTGGCATGCCATTTTGAGAGCCACCGTCTGAGAAACTTCATCCGCTTCATTAGGTTTAATTGCCAGTTACGCGTGTCAATATCCGTCTCCAGGTCAAGTCCCATGACAGTGAAATGCGGTCGATTCAGATGAACATATTTAATCTTATCGCCGTTTTCCGTATCAACCCGATACAATTCCTTGTCACGTTCCAATTTTTCGGTGCTTGTCAGTAGGTGTGCGACATAGACTTCGTCCTTAATCAGCATCACTTTATGAAGGTATCGGATAGCGGCTTTTGTGGCACGATAGTCGTAGACTTCCGAATCGCGAGCATGAACCTGTTTCACCTTTTCAACATACACCTGTGCGTAGTTCAGGTCCTCAAATTGAACAAGATCGTAGACATAAAGTGCCAGCAGTCGATGCATGTTGTCCGAACCCATGTTTAGCGTCTCCACGGTGCTTTCGACGAGTGCTATATATTTCTGTGCTAAACGCTTTCCGCCGCGTTTTTTCTCCAATATTTGTCGTTTTGCAGAGAGCATCTCGGCGTAGTTTAGTTGGTGCGGAGTTTCATTCTCTATTTGTTGAACGTCAAGCGCGAGCCGCCGTCCAACGTTGAATGCTTTCATGTTGGTATCTAAATCGGCATGTGGCACCATCTGCTTCAGTGCTAATTGGAGCGGTTCGAGTTCAAGCGGTAATAATTGGCGTTGGAAGGCAGTACCCAGAAGCATCATGTTGGCATACAACTTATTGCCGAACAACTGCTCAGAGACCGCAAACAGATCGACACCGAAATACGTATCCGCATTGGTATGTGTTTGAAGTGTCTCTTCAAGTGTGTCGGGGTCAAAATTGTCTTTGCCAATGAGAGTGGATATTGTTTCAGTCTTTGCGGTGTTCACAACAGCAGTGGTACGTGTGGGTGATGCGATACGGAAGAGCGATTGTGCTGTGATGCCGCGTGCCGCTTCCAAAATGTCAAGTCCTAACAGTAAGTCTGCCTTGCCATACGGAATCACAGGGGAAGCGTGAACGCCGGGCTGTGTGTATGCGATATGTGTATAAACACCGCCATTGCGAATCGCCAATCCCTTCCTATCACAGAACGTCACACCGTAGCCTTGGAGGTACCCGCCAACGACAAGCACCTTGGAAATAGTTCCGATTCCCATGCCGCCGACACCTGCAGCGTACACATTCCAATTCCGTTCAAACGTCAACGGTGGCGGTGGTGGCAACGGATCATCGCTCAAGAGATCTCGGTAACCGGATGCCATTGCTTGCTGCTGAGGTGGACGTTTGCGTGTGACGATGACCTCTTCAAATGCTGGACACGCGTATTTAATTCGCGCACACGCACCATCAGAGACGCAATTTGATTGGTCGATAGCAATCTTCTCGCCATAGTCGGTATTCACAATTTTTAGACCGGGACATCCGGTAACTGCGGTGCACTCTCGACAAAATTCACAAACTTCAGGTGTGATATTAATATGCTTTTCGTATTTCAAGAAACCGTCTCTGGCTATAGTTTTGCGTTGTTCACGACGGAGACGGCGATGGTGCGTAATGGCGCACTCCTTATCAGCAATAACAATTTTGACACCCGGTTTAAGAATGGTTTTTTCGAGATATTTTTTGTAGTTTACGCGATCTTCCGGGTTGGTGCGCACAATGTCTATTTCGGAATCGCCAACAAGCCCTTGGGCGACTTTTTCAATATCCTGAGCAAATGTCGGATTGCCGAGGAGGTCAAGCGCGTCAGCAGGAGTGGGTTGATGTCCCGTCATTGCTGTGGTTTGGTTGTCTAAAATGATATAGGCGATGTCTTGGTTGTTTTTGATTGAATCTGAAATGGCTGACATTCCACCGTGAAAAAAGGTTGAATCCCCCATAAAAACGATCTGCTTATTTTTGATAAACGGATCAATGCCTGCGCCCGAACCGCCGCCTAACGCCATCGCGGAGAGGTTGTGCATCAGACGCGGAAACGGTTCATACTTGAGCATCGAATAGCAACCGATATCCCCGTGAAAGACGAGATCCACCGGTTCTGAATTGTGGTGCTTCTCCATGTAGTCGGCATCCATAAATTGCTGTGTGATCTCAAGGAAGACGCTCGAGGAATCGCGATGCGGACAGCCTGGGCAAAAAGTCGGTGTACGTTGTGGGATGTCAATCTGCTGTTCGGAGACCTCTTCTTGGAGTGCTTTTTCACGCGCGAAGTGTTCCAAATCAACAAACGTATCAGAAGTACCAAGGCGGTGTTTAAGAAGTGGAATCAGCTTTTGAATGAGAAGAGAGGCATCTAAACCGGAGACTGTTGGAATCCCAACGAGATCATCGGGGAATTGTTTTCCCCACACGTTTACGTACGTCTCAATATCTCCGTTCTGGTAGGCATGGGTAAGCAGTGCTTTGATTTCGTTTTCTAAAAGTGGACGCTTCTCCTCAATGACATAGATTTCGCCAACCTGTTCAGCAAACTCTCTGACGATGTCTGCATCAATTGGATGGGTCATACCAAGTTTGAGAATCGGGATATCGCCGTGTAAGTTCAATTCTTCGAGTGCGTGGAGTAGGTAACTGTGTGCCAAGCCTGCACTGACAAATCCGAGCGGGTACCGCTTTTTACGTGAGATTCCCGCCATAAACTGGATTTTGTTGAGTCCAAGATCTCTCGCGGTCTCAATTGCAGTAGGCAGTCTTTCTCGCAACGTTTCTGTCTCAATTTGGGCAGTATGCGGCGGTAAGATAACCCGTTTATCGGCATCTATGAGTTGGGTATCCAAGTTAACTCGCTTCAAACCGGTAATGTCAGGATAGATATTGGGATGGAGTTCAACGTTACCACCGCCACTCGCCTGATTTTCAGTGGTTAGATAGCAAACATAGAGGTCCGCAGCAGCAGAAATCTGAAAAGCGGCGTTAACCCAGTCCTTGAGTTCCTGAAATGTACCCGGTTCGAGAAGTGGCGTATAGACGTGTCGTGCCAAAAATCGGGAATCCGCAGGCACCTGCGTGCTATGCGACCAAGTATCATCGCCCACGACAACGACAGCACCACCAGTCGTGCCTGCAAGGTTACTAATCGCCAACGCATCGGAGGCTACATGCAAGCCAACGCTTTTCATGAACGTAATCGCGCGGACATCCGCCATCTGCGAGCCATTCAGGCGTGCGATACTTAACGCTTCATTGTTGGCGATCTGTGCCACGATACCATTATTTTTCAACAACTCGGCATTACGTTGGATTACATCAAAGACCTCGGCAAGCGGTGACCCCGGATAACCTGTGAGCAGACTCACCCCACTTTCTAAGGCACCCTTGACTAATAACTCGCACCCCGTATAGACATGTGTTCCGCTGGCTTGTGTAAACCTGTCGTCCATATTTTTAACTTTCCTTGCGGTTCAGAAACCCGATTTGGACATCGGACAAATCGGAGCAGAATTTTTAACTTTCCTTGCGGTTCGGTCAAGCAGGTTGGTTGCTTCAATCACCTTTTCATCCATCCTCCATTTCATTACGGATTATCGTTTTTGCTTCCTTCATCAGAAACCCGATTTGGACATCGGACAAATCGGAGCAGAAACCTAATATTTAAAAAGCTATTTTTCGGACAATAACTCTCGCGCATGCGCAAGTCCTATTTCGGTTTCTTTGCCACCGTGCATTCGGGCGATTTCATTAATTTGTTCTTCTGCTGTTAAAGGTTTCGCTGTAATCAGGGTACGGGCATCAACCACCTTTTTCTCTACCCGAAAATGCTTGTCAGCAAAACGGGCAATCTGAGGGAGATGCGTAATACAGATAACTTGTGAAAAGGCCGACAACTCTTTCAATTTTTTGCCAACGACATCCGCAACTTTACCGCCGATACCGCTGTCAATTTCATCGAAAAGCAGCGTTGGAATCTCGTCAACTTGAACCAATACAGTCTTTAAAGCGAGCATGATACGCGAGATTTCGCCACCTGAGGCAATTCTGGCAATTGGGCGCGCTTCAGAACCAACATTCGGCGCAATTAAGAATTCAACATCGTCCATGCCATCAGAACGGAATGCATAAGGTTTGTCATCTATCCGAAAGGGCCCCCCTTCGTCTGGTATATGCTGCACGGATGCCTGAAACTCCGCTTTATCCATACCGAGCGTACGCAGTTCCTTCTCAATCCGTTCCGAAAGATGCTTAGCGACGTGTATCCGTTTCGCAGAGAGCGCAGTGCAGAGATGTTGTGCTGCCTCGACGGTTTCCTGGATCTCTGCTTGGAGCGACTCCTGTTTTTCTGAACCGAGTTGTAATGTCTCCATTTTCTGTTCCGCTTCAGCGTGGTAAGCTAATATTTCGGAAATAGTGTTGCCATAACGCCGCTTCAATTTTGAAATCAACGCCAATCGATCGGTAACCTCGTCCAACCGCATTGCGTTGGACTCCACCGTTTCTGCATAGTGGCGGACCTGCAAGGCAACATCCTCCAATTCGTAAAGCGATGATTCCACCCGATCTCGCAATTCCGAGAGACTGTCATCAAGTTCCGACAATTTTGTAAGTTCTTTCACCGCCCCCTTTAAGCGTTCAACGGGACTCCCAAAACCGCCAGCCCCGTCGCCATCCAATTGTTGATATACAAGCGTCGCCGATTCACGCAACGCCTCTGCATTCTTGAGTAGGCGGGCTTCATCTGCTAACGCTTCGTCTTCGCCTTCCTCTAAATTCGCCGCAGTAAGTTCTTTAATTTCAAATTCAAGGAGTTCTTTTTCCCGTTCTGATGCAGCCAAAGTGTCCGCGAGGGATGCTGCCTCTTGTTGCAAGACTCTTAGTTGCGTATATACTTTACCAATTTGCTGCCGTGCCTCGCTGTTCGCGCCAAAATCATCTAAAAGCCTGAGATGTGTTTCGGTCCGAAATAACGATTGATGCTCATGTTGACCGTGGATGTCAACAAGCAAAGTACCGAGTTCTTGCAACTGCTTCAAATTCACCACACGTCCATTGATATGGCAGCGGCTTCTACCGTTCGCGCTGATTTGCCTCGAAAGAATGGTCACATCAGATGCATCCAACACATCGCTGAAAGCAAAGTCGGTATGCCACATCGGATGCGCCTCATCAGGTGCGACGCTTGCTTCGACCTTTGCAAAATCGGTGCCTTCCCGGACAATATCGGCGGTGGACCTTTCGCCCAACACCAATCCAATCGACTTAAGGATAACCGATTTACCAGCACCTGTCTCACCGGTGAAGATATTCAATCCCGGTGCCAGTTCGAGTTCGAGTTCGTCTATGAGAGCGACGTTGCGGATAGAGAATGTTTCTATCATTTTTTTACTGTTCCTTGCGGTTCGTTCAGGAAGTATGTGGCAAAAATAATCCTATCCGTATATCCAGCCCGCCCGCCCCTTCCCAGTAATCCCTTCCCAGTAACGGGCGGGAACCCTGGGTGGGGACCCCGGTTGGGCTTACAAACTTTGGCTGATGGAGAATCCCATCAGGCGCGTTTGATGCCTTCACCTAACATTAGTTTTTCACGCAAGGTTCTGTAGTAACTATGATGTTGTGAACGGATCAGCTGAATTGTCCGTTCTGCTTTTTCTACTTTTATGACCGCACCCGCGGTGAGACTGTGTGTTTCGCGCTGCCCATCCACAAAAACATCTACGCTTTGATACGCAGCATGCATCTTGACTGTTATCTCCGCATCACCATCGGCAATAAACGGACGGACCGTCAAACTATGCGGTGCGATGGGTGTTAACAAAATCGCCTCCAATTGTGGTGCGACAATCGTACCAGCACAAGAGAGCGAATATCCAGTTGAACCGCTTGGCGTTGCGATGATCAATCCATCGGCGTTATACGGTATAAAGAGTTCGCCATCAATATAGGCATCTAATTCAATGAGACGTGTATAGTGCCGAATCACAACATCATTGAGTGCAAAGGCTCGAAAAGGTTGCGGGAACCCTTGCCTGTCCACAACAACCTCTAACATCATCCGATGCTCTATCCGATAGTCGCCTGCCAAGGTCGCCTTCAAAGTCGGATAGAGTTCATCAAGTGATGCGTCCGTCAAAAACCCAAGCGTCCCAATATTAATCGCCAAGATAGGCACATTTTCAATCTGTGGTGTATGGGCTGCACTGAGTAGCGTTCCGTCTCCACCAAGAACAAGAAGCACATCTGCTTGTTCTACCATCTCCGTTTTAGAAATACCGGTTTTGGAGTGCCCCAATTCAACTGCTTGCTCCTCTGGTAGCAGCGGGACAATACCTCGCTCTTCGAGCCACGCAGACACACCTTCAACGATGCCTGCTGCGTTCGCTTTGGTCGTATTGACAAAAAAACCGATGTTTTTTATTTCTCTCATTTGGTTACGTGAAAGACGTTACTTATAGGTTCCTGCAGCCCTCTAATTCTCCAGACGCGTGAATAAAATAATGACACCACCGCCGATAAGAAAAGCACCGACAGTGATGAGCAGATTCATATCAAGTTGCGGTAAGATGTGAGCGGTATCTATCCGTTCTCCGTCAACCATTGAGAACTCACGAAATGGCCATAATCCGTAAAGTGAACCGACCATCAATCCGATGAGAAAGGCGATTGTCAGATTGCGGTAGCGTTCCAGCAGATAGTTAAGCAACCGCGTGAATGCGAGAAGCCCGAATACGCACCCGAGTGCAGCGAAAGCGAGTATCAGTAGACTTCCTAACATCGGTTCAGTTAAAGCCCCTTTGAGCAATCCGGGAACACCCTCTATCAAGGTATTTATTGCTGTTAGAAGCGGAAAATAGACCCCGAGTGCAAGCATCAGGAACGAACCGCTGATGCCAGGCAGGATCATCGCCGAAACCGCTAACGCACCGCTTCCAAAAAAGAGTCCAAGCTGCCAATACGTCGGAAATATAGTTGTGCGTCCAGCATTGTCATCCATCATCGCCGTATTACCGGCTTTGTAGGCAACCCGCTCTAACTGCTTTTCACCCATACCGACAGAGAGGCTTAATATCAAGGCAACGGCAATCAACAGCACCACCGATTCCTTCCAACCGAACCCTTTTAGCATTCGCAGCGGTATGAGAATAGATACCAAGATCAACCCGCTAAAGAAGCCATAAGTTGCATCATGCTGGTTGTTCAGCAGATAGACAATTAACTTTGACGTAAGCAATAGGGCAGCGATTGCGCCGACTGCTAATAGCGCAAGAAAACCGAAATCAATACGGCGAAGTTCGGCACCTGCTTCCGCGAAGGCATCCTTTTTGAGTCGAAGGACACCAAGTACTTTTTTAACCGTTGAAAGCCCGATACGTCGTAACGCGCCGATGAGCCGTTCATAGATACCTAAAACGAGTGCAAGGGTCCCGCCACTCATACCGGGGATAATATTAGCAATGCCTATTAGAAAGCCGTTAACAAGGAGCCGGAGTGAATTCATATTTTTATAGTTTAGGACTTATGTCTTCCCTCTCAAAGTCCCCTGATAAGGGGGATTTAGGGGGTTAAAATATGGTTTAGGACTTATGCCTTCCCTCTCAAAGTCCCTGATAACCCTCCTCCGACACCTCATAAACTACGAAACAATAATTTTGTAAAGAGCCACATCTCCCGAAGCGGTTTAATATGGCTGACTTCATCGCCGTAACGCGTCTGAATCGGTAAACTCTCGATACGGAATCCGAGCCGTCCTGCCTTTATCAGCAGTTCAGATTCCGTCTCATAACGCGCTGTCTCCAAATGGACCTGTCGCAAAACATCTGCTCGAATGAGTCGATATCCCGATTGAAAATCCAGCACCCGTTGTCCACACAATTTGGAACCGACATAAGAAATTAAACGGTTATTGATCCGTCGATGAAACGGCATTGATGTTTGCGAGTTTTTTGTCTCCCTTGCCCCAATGAGTATATCTGGCTGTGTGTTGTCGAAATGCTCCAAAAAGCGTGGTATATCCGCTGGGTCGTGCTGTCCATCACTGTCCATCGTGAAAACTAATTGATACCCGTGCTTCAGCGCGTAAGCAAAGCCTTTTCTTAAGGCACTCCCTTTGCCACAATTTGTAGCGTTTGCCAGACAAACCACACCGGATGCCGACGCAATCTCCGCTGTCTCATCTGATGAACCGTCGTCAATGACAACAATCTCACGGATGAATTCAGATGTTTCCTGAATTATCCGTCCAATCGTTTTAGATTCATTGTAAGCCGGTAGCAGCAAACATATTTTCATATTTTTTAATTAGTATACTATAGAAGCGATTTTCTGTCAAACGATTATCTGTGAAGATCCCCAATTTTCACTTGCAATCCATTGCAAGTCTATGTATAATACTTCACATAAATTGACGAATTAGGGAGCTCACACAAGGATGCGAAACATCAAACCGACGCACAAACCCGTAAAAACCTTTTATGCAGAACTGAAACAGTATGAAAAGCTCGGTGCGACAAACGAAACCGAAGTCCGACTCGCCTTTGCAACACTCTTCCAACACTACGCCAAACAAAACAATCTAACGCTTATCTGTGAAAAATCGCTCCGGACACCGCAAAACACCACAATTTACGTCGATGGCATGCTTACCGATAACGATTTCGGCTTGCCGCGTGGCTACTGGGAAGCGAAAGATCTCCACGACAATCTGGCTACAGCGGTTAGACAGAAATTCGACGTAGGCTATCCGCAGGATAATATACTCTTCACAACCCAAGAACGCGCCATCCTCTACCAAGATGGACAAGAGGGCATGGATGTCGGTATCGCTGACGTGGAGGCGTTTATTCGGGTGCTTCACGCCTTCTTCAGTTACGAACAAGCGGACGTTGCGAACTGGGAACGCGCCGCTGTTGAATTTAAAGAAAAAGTGCCAGCACTCGGTGAACGTGCCGCGACGTTAATCCAAAACGAAGAGGCAACCAACGCTCGGTTTCAGGAGGCGTTTGCGGACTTCTATCGCCACTGTCAAGAAGCGATTAATCCCAATCTCTCAAAGTCTGCTGTTGAGGAGATGCTCATCCAACATCTCTTGACGGAACGGATTTTCCGCACTGTCTTTGACAATCCCGATTTCACTCGCCGAAATATCATCGCACGTGAAATTGAAAATGTGATTGACGCACTCACATGGCAGGCTTATAACCGTTCTGAGTTTCTCCGAGAACTCAATCCGTTCTATGGGGCGATTGAACGTGCTGCTGCAACCTTTATCGACTTCTCGCAGAAGCAACATTTCCTCAACACTGTGTACGAGCAGTTTTTTCAAGGCTTCTCCGTCAAGGTCGCTGATACACACGGCATCGTCTATACACCACAGCCGATCGTTAATTTTATGGTGAAAAGCGTCTCACATCTACTCGCAACCGAGTTTGGACGTTCACTCTCGGATACAGGGGTTCACATCATCGATCCGTTCGTTGGCACCGGTAACTTCATCGTGCGGCTCATACAAGCAATTGATAAAACCGCGCTCAAGGCGAAATACAGCGATGAACTCCACTGCAATGAGGTGTTACTGATGCCTTATTACATCGCGAGCATGAACATTGAACATGAGTTCTACGTTGCCACAAACCAGTACCAGCCTTTCGATAACCTCTGCCTCGTGGATACATTCGATTTGACAGCGGAGCGTCAGTTATCTATGTTCGCGCCAGAGAACACGCGGCGGGTTGAGCGGCAGAAGGAGACAGAGATGTTTGTCGTTATTGGGAATCCACCCTATAATGCACGGCAGATGGATGAAAACGATGCCAATAAGAACCGTAAGTATCCTGAGCTGGATAGACAGATTCAGGAAACGTACGCCCAAGCCTCCACTGCGACGAACAAAACCGCGCTCTACGATCCGTACGTCAAAGCAATCCACTGGGCATTAAATAGAGTTGAAACAGATGGGATCGTCGCCTTTGTGACGAACCACAACTTTATCACGGGTCAAGCGTTCGATGGGATGCGGAAACATCTGTCCGAGGCGTGTGATAAGATTTATTTGTTAGATTTAGGCGGTAATGTCCGTAAAGGTCACGCCGGGGATGCCAATGTCTTCGATATTCAGGTCGGGGTGAGCATTAACCTGTTCGTGAAAAAGCGTCAGCATAGCGGCGAGGTTGCAAACCTCGCCAGCGAAGTGAGAGCATCTGCCGATATTTTTTACAACAGTGAGACGGCGGAGATGCCGAAAGAGGCTACGTTTAAATTTTTGGACGCGTGCGAACACATCGGCAATGTCAACTGGGATTCCATTCAACCCGATGCCCGCCATACCTGGCTCACCGAAGGACTGCGCGAGGACTTTGAGACATTTCTGCCGATCGGAAGTAAGCAAGCAAAAGCAGCAAAGGGTGAAATTTCAGATGTGATTTTCCACCAATTCAGTAGCGGGGTGAAGACGAATCGAGATGCATGGACTATCAACTTTGATCGTGACACACTCACGACGAACGTTCAGCGAATGATAGAATTCTATAATACGCAGGTGTTTAAGTGGCAAGGAATAACGGACAAATCAAGCATAAACATTGACGATTTTGCAGAGTATGACGATGCGAAAATTAGTTGGAGTCGCGATTTAAAAGCGAAGTTGCGGACAGGTAGAATTGCTGAATACGACGAACACAAAGTAAGAACCTGTCTCCATCGTCCTTTCGCGAAAAGTAATATTTTCTTTGACAGAATTCTCAATGATGTCGTATATGTGTTTCCATCAATCTTCCCCACACCTGAAACTGAAGCGGAGAATCGGGTAATCTGTGTCAATAGATCACGAGAAAAACCATTTACTTCCCTCATGACTAATTGCCTCTCTGAACATATTATGACAGGCGGCTTTGGCTCAGCTGGGCAATGTTTTCCTTTCTACATCTATGCTGAAGATGGTTCAAATCAACAAGAAAACATTACGGATTGGGCACTAACGCACTTCAGGGAGCATTACAAAGACGCGAATATCACCAAGTGGGATATTTTTCATTATACGTACGCGCTCCTGCATCATCCGGCATATCGGGAACGGTATCAGGCGAACCTCAAAAGAGATTTGCCCCATATTCCGTACGCATCTAAGTTTTGGGAATTTGCCGAGGCGGGAAAGCTATTGGCAGATATCCACGTCCACTATGAAGACCAACCCCAGTATAAGTTAGATCTGATTGAAGCACCCGATATGCCACTGGATTGGCGTGTAGAACAGATGAAATTTTCTAAAGACAAAACACAGATTCGATATAACGATTTTCTGACGTTGGCGGGGATTCCTGTGGAGGTATTTCAGTATCGGTTAGGAAACCGCTCGGCGTTGGAGTGGGTGGTGGATCAGTATCGTGTCAAAACAGATAAACGGAGCGGCATCGTGAACGACCCGAACCGCGCGGATGATGAGACATATATTGTGGATTTGATTCGGAGGGTTATTAGTGTGAGTTTGGAAACGGTGCGGATTATTGAGAAACTGTCGGGATTGGATATTGGTGCGGAGGCATAGTATTCCCCACCACGGCACCTGACTTCGTTGCAGCCTACCATAACTGGGAGACTACATGGTTGAGGCTTGGCAAACCTGATAAGACGATTGTTGATTTCGGGAAAGCGAAAGATCCCGAATCTTTTATGGAGGGTTTCCATGGGGAGAAAGAATAAATCCGCTATTGGATCGTACTGTTCTGCTGCTGGAGGTATAACTAACTATAACTTGAGTTTGATACTTAGACGTAGGTTGGAGAATAAAACACCTACGGGCCGCTTCAATTTTTATTTTCAAACTCACGTTAGCATAAGTGATTTCTACTTGTTTCATGCGCAAAAATATGGTATGATTTAATATATGATTGTTGGTCTATAACTCTGCTTACCGAGTTTCCAAGAAAAGGAGGAAAAAAGATGCAAACTCATGTTGTGACAAGAGTCATTGATGGCGATACGCTTGAGATTAGCCCTGAAATTTCTCGACGGGCCGCACTACAGACTCCGATGGAACGGTTGATAGGAGCCCCCCTTCGCACTGAAACTCCGACGGAACGGTTGAGCCACCCAAATATGTTTTGCAAGATTCGCTTAAAGAATATAGATGCTCCGGGAATCGGTACACCTCAAGGTGAAAAGGCTATCCGTTATCTTAAACAACTTTTAGAAGGAAAACACGTAACGTTTAAACCGGCAGGTATTTCTTACGATCGCGTAGTCGCCGATGTATGGCGATATCCGGATCATGTATTTGTTAATGCAATCATGGTCTACAGCGGACACGCCAAATGGTCGCACCCTCCGCGTTAATATCCTTCTTCCGCCCATCCACCTAAGATTTAGAAACGCTGTAGATGAGACTCTATGTCCGATTTAAATTCTTCTGATGCTCGACAATTTTACAATCCACCTCCAGCAGACGCGATTTTGTGGAGGTATATGGACTTCACGAAATTCGTCTCACTTTTGGAAAGGCGTGCCTTGTTTTTTGCTCGAGCAGACAAGTTAGGCGATCCTTTTGAGGGTGCCATCCCTATAAGCAACATAGAGGCACGTTATACAAGTTTAAAACCGAGACTCTCCGATAAAGAAATATTTATACATGAGCACCTGAGGGTAGAACTGCGCCGCTTTACGTTGATTAGTTGTTGGCATGAAAGTGGGCACGAGTCAGAAGCGATGTGGAAAGTTTATGCCAGTGCAAACAGCGGTATCGCTATCAAAACTAATTTCACTTCTTTTGTAGAAAGTTTCATAACTGATGAAAAAATACATATAGGAAACGTTAAGTATATTGACTATGATAGTGAAAAGATCTCCGAAGATGATTTGCTATCTCCCTATCTACATAAACGAAAAAGTTTTGAACACGAGCGAGAATTAAGAGCCATCGTCCAGCACATACCTCCCGAAGCCAGTCCGGAGAACCTCTCAAATTTTCTTGGCGATGAAACCCCTACATGGCCGGATATGTGTGATACTGGCATTTATTATGACGTTGACCTTAATCTGTTAATCCAAGAAGTCGTTATCGATCCTTCCGCCCCTGACTGGTTACTAGATCTGGTCAAGAGGGTAGTTAATCGGTACGACCTTCAAGTACCTGTCAATCAGTCACATCTCGCAGAATTACCTGTGTGGTTTCCGCCTGACAGAATAGATGAGGTTTCACCCCAAGAAAATGAATGAAATAAGCACTGCAATAGAGCATAGGTCCATTACAAATAACATTGCTGTGGGCAAAATGCGTCCCGTTTTAATCACACTCCTTTCGCCTAAAAAATTTGGTGAATTTATTGTCTATAGAATAGTTGACTAATCTGACCTTAAGCGGAGGTTACTATGAAATCGACTACCGATATTGGAACGACCACAGTTGATGAATGTACAAAAGATAAGCGGATGGATAAGGCCTTTGAACAGATTCTTGAAATCGCCTTTGACGCTGGGCTTCTCGTCTTCACGACAGACGAAGACGATTCCTACACACAACGAGTTTTAATTGAGCGTCCTGTTGAAGACGAAAGTGTAGAAGTATTGGATGATTAATCAAGCCGATCAAATAGTAAAGAAAGGTTGAAGGCGTATAATGTTCCCATCCTTGAAGCCTAATAATAAATTCCTATCTTTTTGCAGATGTGATATACTAAAGCAAATACGTATTTCACAAGGTCAAACCGCTTATGAATTTTCCAACGCTGTCGGCATCGAAACGCCTTGAGATGCTCCAACCCCCAACGGGGCAGGTGCGAATGGTGCTTGACACTGACACCTATAACGAAATCGATGATCAGTTTGCAGTCGTCCATGCACTGCTCTCGCCCGAACACCTCAACGTTGAGGCACTCTACGCCGCTCCGTTTCATAACAACCGTTCAGACAACGCCGAAGACGGGATGGAGAAAAGTTACGACGAAATTCTAAGGCTATTGGACTTCCTCAATGTCCCCGCCGATGGTTTCGCTTATCGCGGTTCCAGAGCGTTCCTTTCCGATAAAGAGACCTCCGTGCCGAGCGATGCTGCCACTGATATGATTGAACGGGCATTAACAGCAAGTCCTGAAAAGCCGCTCTATGTCGTTGCTGTCGGTGCTATCACAAATGTCGCCTCCGCTATCCTCATAGAACCCGAAATCATCAAACGCATTGTGGTTATCTGGCTTGGTGGCAATCCGTTGTACTGGCCACACACGCGAGAGTTCAACCTTATGCAAGACCTCCAGAGCGCACAAGTAGTTTTAGATTGTGGGGTGCCGTTTGTTTGGTTGCCAGCACGCGGGGTCGTCTCACACTTACATACGACGGTCGCAGAGATGGAACGTTATGTGCAGGGTAGAGGTAAAGTTGGTGATTATCTCGTCCAGATCTTTAAAGATTATTCAGACGATCATTTCGCTTGGTCAAAGGTGATATGGGATCTCTCCGCAACGGCATACCTTGTCAACCCTACGTGGGTGCCGACAGAGATTGTCCACTCTCCGATTTTGACGGAGGCAGCGACGTGGAGTTTTGATAACAGTCGTCATCTCATGCGCGTCGCGTCAAGTGTCAATCGGGATGCTATTTTTCGGGATCTATTCGAGAAATTGCAAGCGCACTCGGATTAGCCGTACCGAAAATACGAAGTCTTATGGAAGTGGGATATTCCATTCGTCAGCGCAAATAACCTCAAGTTGGTCGTGCGGTTTGAAGTAATCGGTTGGATGATGGTTCTCTCCCATATCACCGAACAACCGACGACGGCGCGGGGTCATGCGTGCGAGAACGTCCGCGGGAAGTTTATCGTAGTCGTAAGGGCGGGACCACATCTGTCCATAGCGGAAGGTAACGCTTTTGCGGATACGTTCCGTCTGATTCGGACCGACACCGTGCCACAATGCCCATGGAAAGATGACAGCATCCCCAGCCTCTGCAAGCACCTGAATCGCGCCTTCGGGATACGTCCCCTTTTTAAACCCGTTCTCAGGAAAAGCCACCTTATGGCTTCTCGGCACACACATAAAATTCCCTTGGTTAGGTTTGGTCAAATCCGTTAAAAAGAATTGGATTTTGAATTGAAGCGGTAGACTATCAGGATGTGGATGGATGCGTTGAAGCGAGGGACCCGCATCCGTATGAAATCCCATTAAAGCCTCAACATCCGGGTGTCGGACGTAGATCTGCGTGCCCATGATTTGGAGATAGGGTCCCATCAGAGAAAGGATCGTGCCAAAAGTACGCGGATGATCGGTGAGCGGATCCAAGGCATCCGTCCGCTCAATCGCTCGGATAATCGTATAGGCACCTTTTCCGAACCGGTTATTGCCTTGTAGATTCGGTGTCTCTTGGACATACGTCTCAATCGCTGAATCTACAGCCTCCAAAAGCGTCTCAATTTCAGCGGACGAAAGTACGTTCTTGATGATTAAATACCCCTCTGTCTGCCACACCTTTTGTTGGACATCCGTCAAGTATGGAGATAACATACCTTGCTCCTTGTAGTAACTCGAATATAGTAAAGTCCGTTATATTAATTTAAGAGGATTATAGACGGTTTTTGATGCTGTGTCAAGTCTGTTTTACCAATAGAACTCAACGTTTACGGTGAATTTTCGTCTAATTCGTTACAACCAACGTGGATCTATCGTATATGAGTTAAAGAACGCCTCAAGAAACAGTAGAAAGAAAAATATGAACAATTTTGCTAAAATTCTTACCACCATCCGCCGTCCCTTTCGGCAAGAACTCCGAAAGGGGTGTAAAGACGATGTCGTCGTCAATGGATTGGGCAGTTATGTCGAATTATGGGCAAAAAATGGTGATGCCTTCACACAAGAGGCGACTGAAAAAGAAGTGCTAAACGGATTGGCAAGTCTCTTTGAAAATTATGCAAACGCATCGTCCACCGAACGCCGACAGACGCTTGAAGAAGCAACAAAACGAATTGACGCTGCACTCGGACACAAACTGCAAAACCCCACAGATACAGATGCTACAAACGTAGAACCCGCACAGCCACGCCAGCAGCCAACAACACAACGTCCACGTTCCAAAAAGAATACACAAACGGAGATGTTGCCGCTTTTTGGGGAAACAGAAACCCGTTCTGAAAGCGTCCGGACGAAGCGAGAACCCATCGCGGCACCTGTAACGCATAAAGCGCAAGCGGAGCCGCCATCTCTTTTTGGAAATGTAGATACCACCTCACAGCAATCAGAAAATCCGCCTACGGAAGAAGCTGCAGCGTCTGTGTCAATCTCTAACATTCCCGTCTCAACTGACCTCGCCTCGCTTGATTTTCTCTCTGAATCGCCGCAATATATCAAAGGGATCGGTCCGCGACGTGCGGCGATGCTTGCGGCAGAACTCAGCATCGAAACGGTTGGCGAATTGCTCGCATACTACCCTCGCGATTATATCGACCGTTCCAAAATGGTGGAGATATACAGGGTAGGTAGAACAGAAGATGATGAGCCGGAGACAATCCAAGGAAAAGTCATCAACCACACTTCATCGCCGACTGCAAAAGGAAAACGTATCGGTAAAATCTCAATTTATGATGGCACCGGTATCGCGATGTTGGTTAATTTCGGGAGACGCATCGGTATCATGAAGTCGCTGCTCCCCGTTGATACTGAGGTGGTTGTCAGTGCTAAGTTCTCGCGCCGTTACAATGAAATCCAAGCAACCGACTATGAGTTTGAACTGTTTGAAGAAGACAACTTGATTCACACAAAACGGATCGTTCCGAAATATCCGCTTACAGCAAAACTTACGGCGAAAATGCTGCGGATGTGGATGCGGACTGCGCTCGACGAATATGGACACCAAATCCCTGAAATCTTACCACTTGAACTCCGCCAACGACAAAACTTAATTGACAGACAGTCAGCTATTAACGAGATTCATTTTCCTACCTCGGAAGCACATCGCAAAGCCGCTCAGAAACGACTCGCTTTCGAGGAGTTTTTTCTGCTCACCATCGGCATGGAGATGAAAAAAGATCGCAAAATCTCACAGGAAGGTATCGCTTTCCAGATTGAAACCGAACTACAAGAGAACGCGCCCTCCCTGCTACGAAATTTCGTCGCTTCGCTGCCTTATGAACTCACTGGTGCCCAAAAACGGGTTTTCGCTGAAATCCAAAACGATATGCAACAGAAAAGCGTCATGAATCGGCTTATTCAAGGCGATGTCGGTTCCGGGAAGACTGTCGTTGCAGCGATGGCGTTGCTCCGTGCTATCGAAAACGGGTACCAAGGTGCGCTGATGGTACCGACTGAGATCCTTGCTGAACAGCACTACTATAATCTCTCCGAAATGCTTGCGCATTTGCGCAAGGACACACCTCAAGAAGATGATAGGAAAATAAACGTTGTGCTCCTGAAAAGCGATCTCCCGAAGGCGGAACGTGATGAAGCACTGGCAGCAATCGCCGATGGCAGTGCAGATCTTATTGTTGGGACACAGGCATTGATACAGGAGGGCGTAGATTTTCATAAACTCGGACTCGTGATCATCGACGAACAGCATCGGTTCGGTGTGATGCAACGCGCGACACTCCGCAACAAAGCGCAATCCGGAAACGGCGACCTAAAAAAGTCTACTACTGCCGCACCCGCACCGGATGTCCTCGTCATGACAGCAACGCCTATTCCAAGAACACTCGCTTTGACCCTCTACGGCGATCTGAACGTTTCTGTTATTGATGAGATGCCGCCCGGTAGACAGACGATTAAGACCACTTGGATAAAGGAGAAAGACAGGGAAAAATTATACGCTGACCTTCGGAAGGAGATTCAGCGCGGTAGACAGGCGTATGTTGTTTATCCCCTCGTTGAAGAGTCCGAAAAACTGGAAGAACTTAAAGCCGCCACAGAGATGGCTGAACATCTTCAAAACGCGGTGTTTCCAGACCTACGCGTCGGGTTATTGCATGGACAGATGAAATCCGTTGAAAAACAAGAGGTCATGGCAAAGTTCAACGATAAGCAGATTGATATCCTTGTTTCAACAACGGTAATTGAGGTAGGCATTGATGTTCCGAATGCAACGCTGATGGTGATTGAGAACGCAGAACGCTTTGGGTTGTCTCAGCTACACCAGTTGCGTGGACGTGTCGGACGTGGCGAACACAAATCGGCGTGTTACCTCGTCGCTACGCCGAAAGGCGACGATTCTTATCAACGGATTTTAGCGATGATTCGGACGAATAATGGATTTCAGATTGCGGAGGCAGATCTGAATATCCGCGGACCCGGGGAGTTTTTCGGGACACGCCAATCAGGTGTTCCGAATTTCAAGATTGCAGACATTATCCATGACACCTCACTTCTGGAAGCCGCAAAGCAAGAGGCGGAACTATTGGTCAAAGCCGATCCCGGATTGAACGCACCGGCACATCAATTGCTGAAGTTGATGTTGCAGAAACATTGGCGCGGTAATTTGGAAATCGCATCTGTTGGTTAGTTATAGTTAAAGGAGAAACCAATGAAACACAATATAACAGACATGACGCATGCACAATTTAGTGATTGGCTTACACCGACTGTAAACTGTCCGCTTTTTGAGTCCCGTGAACGACTTGTCGCCTTGCTTGCCGAGAATGCCAATAGAGACGCATTGGAAACTGAGCTCCAAGAGTTTTATGAAGGCTACTGTGGTTTGGCGTTCGAGTTAGAAGAACATGAGGAATCACTGCTTTCAATATTGCGTGCATCCGACATATTCGCGCCCCTGCAGAAGCGCGTTGCAGCTGTGGAAGTTGTGCGAAAAACCTCGCCTGAAGGACGGATAGCACGACGGATGAGTGACAGACCGCTTATCACCGATCCGCAACCAGAGATAAAGGTCCTAGCCTTATCGGATGACGAATTCCGCGCGTTAATGGAGACGCTTGTGAATTGGGAACTTTTCGCAGCGCGTGCACAGGTTGTCAAACTACAGAAGGCGGTACCATCGGTTGACGGAACAGAGCAGCTGAAATCGGCATTCCTTGAATTTTTTGTGTGCTATTTGGAGTTGGAGCAGTTTCTTGAAGATTACTATTATGACCCAGATGAGGGGTTAGAATTGCGTCCGGAGGTGGCTGAAAGGTTGGAACGCAGCGTAGCAGAGGTTGAAGCCGGAACAGCAGAATTGATTTCAATAGAGGAAGTAGCGAAAGAGCTAGGACTGAAGTGGTAATGTTGAAGTCATATTGAGTAAAACATAAAAATGTAGTAAAATAGTGGAATAAAAGGCGATCCTTTATGTCCCTTTATTTCCACTTTTGATAGTCACTTACTTTATGAGAGGTGCTCTTATGACGGTCTCCGAGTCCGAAAAGTCTCCGAGATACAACGGTATTCCGAAGCAGGTTTCGCGTAAGGATTTTAATCGTTATATCTTGCCACATCTGAAGAAACGTGTTAAAGGTCCAAAGCCGAAACTCTCTTTCTACAAGATATTCAACTACATTCTCTATGTTTTGCATACGGGTATTCAATGGGAGCAACTCCGAACACGGCGGAATGAACTCCATTGGTCTAATGTCTATAAATGGCATCATCGCTGGTCAAAAGATGGCTCGTATCAGAACCTCTTTGAAGCGTCGGTTATACACTTGCTTGATACGGATCAACTTGATACGACACACCTTCACGGTGATGGTTCAAACACCGTCGTGAAAAAAGGGGCGACGGTATCAGCTACTCAGGACACAAACATCAGAAAGGCGAAAAAGAGTTGACGCTCACCGATAATCATGGGTTCATCATAGGACCGATAACGCTGAAACCCGTCAACGCACATGATACAACGATTTTGCCCGAAGCCCTGAGTGATATAATCGCTTTTAGCAAACGTATTGGCATGGATCTTTGCGGTTCGGCTCTGACACTTGATTCTGCCTTTGATTCTAAGGTGAATCATAAACTTATTAGAGGACACGGGTTGAGACCCGTGATTTATCCTAACCGTCGCAATGCTAAAGAACCTATTGTCATTGCGCGTAAGTTCCGTTGGTTTGACAAAAGGATATACAAAGACCGATATAAAGTTGAGCGAACTTTCGGGTGGCAAGACACTTACCGAAGACTTGCCCTGAGCTATGATAAACTCAAAGAGACCCGTCTGGGGTTTCGTCATCTCGCATATTCAATGATTAACTTTCGTATAACTTTCAACCATTCATAGCGCGTACTCGCTATGAGTTC
>PYJC01000061.1 GCA_003635255.1 Candidatus Poribacteria bacterium
AAACATAAAAATGTAGTAAAATAGTGGAATAAAAGGCGATCCTTTATGTCCCTTTATTTCCACTTTTGATAGTCACTTACTTTATGAGAGGTGCTCTTATGACGGTCTCCGAGTCCGAAAAGTCTCCGAGATACAACGGTATTCCGAAGCAGGTTTCGCGTAAGGATTTTAATCGTTATATCTTGCCACATCTGAAGAAACGTGTTAAAGGTCCAAAGCCGAAACTCTCTTTCTACAAGATATTCAACTACATTCTCTATGTTTTGCATACGGGTATTCAATGGGAGCAACTCCGAACACGGCGGAATGAACTCCATTGGTCTAATGTCTATAAATGGCATCATCGCTGGTCAAAAGATGGCTCGTATCAGAACCTCTTTGAAGCGTCGGTTATACACTTGCTTGATACGGATCAACTTGATACGACACACCTTCACGGTGATGGTTCAAACACCGTCGTGAAAAAAGGGGCGACGGTATCAGCTACTCAGGACACAAACATCAGAAAGGCGAAAAAGAGTTGACGCTCACCGATAATCATGGGTTCATCATAGGACCGATAACGCTGAAACCCGTCAACGCACATGATACAACGATTTTGCCCGAAGCCCTGAGTGATATAATCGCTTTTAGCAAACGTATTGGCATGGATCTTTGCGGTTCGGCTCTGACACTTGATTCTGCCTTTGATTCTAAGGTGAATCATAAACTTATTAGAGGACACGGGTTGAGACCCGTGATTTATCCTAACCGTCGCAATGCTAAAGAACCTATTGTCATTGCGCGTAAGTTCCGTTGGTTTGACAAAAGGATATACAAAGACCGATATAAAGTTGAGCGAACTTTCGGGTGGCAAGACACTTACCGAAGACTTGCCCTGAGCTATGATAAACTCAAAGAGACCCGTCTGGGGTTTCGTCATCTCGCATATTCAATGATTAACTTTCGTATAACTTTCAACCATTCATAGCGCGTACTCGCTATGAGTTCAAAGATAACCAGATCCGAATCCCAAAAATGAAATGGGACGACATTTCTCGAGAATGGCAATTATCAGAATCTCCAAATCAAGGTGAAAAAGATGTTTGGCCTATTAATTCAAACGGTGAGGACATGACTTGGGGATTTGGGGTTGAAACCTTAGAAAAAAAATTACTGTTATCTGAATTATCGGCTACAACCGATGCAGACGGTAGTGTCAGAATTCGCTTTAAAAGATATTTAAATAAAGATGGAACGCTACCTACAACGTGGTGGAGTCATAAAGAATACTCTGCAACTGCCCACGGTACACGTTTCCTGACAAATATGCTTGGTAATGCCCTTACATTTCTATTCCCTAAATCCATCCACCTTGTTCAAGATTGTCTACGCGTTTCCTCTATTGGTAAAAGTGATACTGTGCTTGACTATTTCGGGGGTTCAGGGACCACTGCACACGCCACCATCAATCTAAATCGTGAAGATGAGGGCAATCGCAAATACATCCTCGTTGAGATGGGACACCATTTTGACACCGCTCTTATACCGCGTATCAAGAAAGCTGTTTACGCTGAAAAATGGAAGGATGCCAAACCTGTCTCTCGTGAGAGTGGCCTCTCTCACATTATCAAATACCAACGTATTGAATCCTACGAAGATGCCCTCAATAATATTGAACTTAACGAAACCGAACATAAGAATCTGTTATTTGACGAACATCAATTGAGTTATATGTTGGAAAGTGATACAAGGGAAAGCCCAACGTTCCTTAACATATCCGAGCTCCAAAATCCGTTCAGTTATCAACTCAACATCATCGAAGATATGCAGAGACAAACACAGAGCGTAGACCTACCCGAAACTTTTAATTATCTCCTTGGTATTTCGGTCCAAACCCGTCAATGTCTGAACGATGACAATAGGCGTTACCTCGTCTACCGTGGTATGGTTGAACAAAAAACTTTTGTCATTATTTGGCGTGCCACCGAAGGGTGGAATGAACAAGATTGGGAACAAGACTGTCGCTTCATTGAGGAGCACAAACTTACAGAAGGTGCAGACGAAGTATATGTTAACACCAACTCTATTGTTCCCGATGCCAAACCCTTAGATCCACTTTTCAAGAAGTTGATGTTCACATAATCAAATCTGCTAAAGAGAATTGTCATGCCCAGAAAAAAAACAAAAATATTAAACAATCATCTCACTCTACACGGATGGCTAAACGACCAATTCGATTATAAAACCACGCGCGACCTCTTCAATGATGTAAAAAACGAAGACGAAGGATTTAACTCAAATGGACACTCCCCAATTTGCGAATTTCTTATCTCCCGTGCAGCATCAGAATCAACGATTACAGAAGCACTTCCAACCTATGATGCCAACATAAAACGGCATCTGTCTGCCATAAACAGCAATCGCACACAACCAATCGTCCTCCGCTATTTTCAATACCTTGCACTGCTTTACACGGAAATTTTCTTGGATTGGAAATTCAACAGACCGGAGGAATTTCTACGCCAACTTAATGATTTCGTCCAAACTCGTAATGATGCAAGAGCACCCGGTGACGCGATGGATACTCCTTTCTTAGAAACAGATATTGAAAAAATCGCTTTCTGGATGGCAACCGGTGCTGGCAAAACCCTTATCATGCACATCAACTATCACCAATTCCTACATTATTGTAAAGACAAAGAGACACTGGATCATATCATCCTTATCACACCCGACGAGGGATTGAGCGAGCAACACATGCGCGAAATGGCAGCTTCCGACATCCGGCATGAGCGGTTTAATGTAGAAGGAAGTAAATCACCATATACAAAAAATACTGTCCAAGTCATTGAAATCAGAAAATTGGTCGAGGAAAAGAGAGGGGGTGGTGTGAGTGTGCCCGTTGAAGCGTTTGAGGGAAACAACCTCGTCCTTGTGGACGAGGGTCATAAAGGAGCAAGTAGTAATACACAAGTCTGGCGGAAATATCGTGACGATCTTGCCAAAACCGGTTTCACCTTTGAATATAGTGCTACCTTTGGTCAGGCACTTGCTGCTGCAAAAAATGCTGATCTTGTTGAAGAATACGGAAAAGCTATTGCCTTTGATTACTCCTACCGATATTTCTACGGCGATGGATATGGGAAGAACTTCCGCATCCTCAACGTCAAACAAGATGAAGAGCCCCAAACCGCAACGCTGTTTTTAGCCAATCTCCTTAGTTTCTATGAACAGCGACGCTATTTTAAGCAAGAACGCGAAGCGGTGCGTGATTACGGCTTAGACTCACCTTTATGGGCATTTGTAGGCAGCAGTGTTAATGCTGAAAAGGGTTCTGATGTTCTTAATGTTATTCGTTTCCTGCATCGATTCCTAAAAAACGATGAAAACTGGGCAATCCAATCTATTGAGAAAATTCTTAGCGGTGCCTCCGGCTTAACAGATGATAACGGCAACGATGTCTTTCAAAACCGACTCAACTATCTCAATGGATTTGACGAAAGGCCAGAGCAAATTTACACAAGCATTCTTAACGAAGTATTTCATACCGACACAAGCGGCGCGTTGCACCTGCAGGATGTCCGAAATGCCCAAGGTGAAATCGCATTGAAAACTACACATGGTAGAAATGAATTTGGACTCATCTATATCGGCGATGCCCGGGCATTCAAAAAACTCGTCGAAAATGACGAGGCTGACATCAATCTGGATTCTGAAGATGTCCTCACAGAAAGTCTTTTTAACGACATCAACACTTTCGACAGTCCAATTAATATCTTAATTGGCGCGAAAAAGTTCATTGAAGGATGGGACAGTTGGCGTGTTACTGCGATGGGACTGCTCAATATCGGTAGACAAGAAGGTTCGCAGATTATCCAACTGTTCGGCAGAGGTGTTCGCCTACGTGGCAAAGACATGAGTCTCAAACGCAGTGCTGCGCTTGATGGCGAGCATCCAGCCAATATATCTCTCTTAGAAACTTTGAATATTTTTGCTGTCCGTGCCAACTTCATGGCACAATTCCGAGATTATCTCATGCGCGAAGGTATAGAACTCGATGAACCTATTCAAATGGAGATTCCAATCCTCTCTAACGACAGCTTCCTCGAGCGTCGGCTTTTCGTTCCAAGCGTTCTTCCATACGACGAAGCTGCCAAAGGACAGTGTGTTTCACTCTCAGTTAATATCAACGCTTACATTACTCACACAACGCAAATCGTTGAGGTTATCGGTAGCAGTACACAACAAGGCATCCGAGGAAGTAGATCAATGGCATCCCTGGAACGTAAAATTCCAGAAGAAAGTCTGAAATTAGTAGATTGGGAAAAAATCTATCTGCATCTGATTGAATACAAACTGGAAAAGCAGTTTCATAATCTCATCTTTGATGTCCACATTCTCCAGACGATCATGGAGCCAGAGCAAGAACTGTACGGTCTCACCGTCATGGAAGAATCGGAAGTTAAGCCAACATCGCTGGAAGAGGTCGCCCGCTTAGAGGAATTAGTGGTTACACTCCTCCGCAAATATATTGCCAAATTCTATCGCATCACTCAGCAGCAGTGGAGTAGTAACAGGGTGAGGTTGAAAACATTAGACGAAGACAATGCTAATTTCACAGATTGGAGTGTCTACATTCCCCGAGATGAAGCACAAGAACTTGGATCACAGATCCAAAGCCTGATAGAGAGTGGTGAAATGTATGGTCCTAATGTGACTGATCTGCCCAACGCCTATAACGATCGCCATCTTTATCAACCACTTCTCGCGATTACCAACGCTAACGATTCGTGGCGAACTACACCGCCAGCCTTAGAAGAAAGCGAAAAACTTTTTGTAGAAGACCTACGCCGTTACGCTCGCCAGCAACGCGAAGGACATCTGGCGGAAAAGGAGGTATTTCTCTTACGCAACCAGAGCCGAGGCAAAGGTATTGGCTTCTATCAGAACGAAGGGTTCTATCCCGACTTCATTCTCTGGATAACTGAAGGACCCAAGCAGCGTATTGTCTTTATTGAACCGCACGGTATGGTGCATGAGACCATCAACGAGCACAACGAGAAAATCACTCTTTTCAAAAGACTGCATACTCTTTCTTACGAACGCTTCCGCGGCGAACACGTGCAAATGGATTCGTTCATTATCTCAAAAACTGATTTTCCTACTCTCCGTCGCAGAGAAGGTATGGATAGACCAGAATTTGAAGCGTGGCATATCCTCTTCCGAGATCCTGCTGATCCCACTTATCTCTCCCCTATTTTTCAAGAGCCGGACCTCGACTCCCCTTTCTTGTAGGAGTGATCTCCGAATACCGACTTATCCGATCAACGCAAAAGAAGACTGAAAATTAAATGACTCTGATATCCGTGTTTTCCTGGGCAATCACCCACAAATTATGCTTAAATATAACAAGGTCATCCACCGGAGATCATCAGACACTCTGTCCAACTCGGTGCCGATATTCACAGCATACAAGCAATAATATTCATCTCCAAAACGACACTATTCTTGATGAACGTTACGAATGTCGCATCTGTAGATGCAGCCCACTCCCAGCAACTTCTGATAACCATTTTTCCCGGATGGTGTTAGTAAAAAAACATTGTGGACACGTCGTTCTAAAGGGAACCACTATATGATTTTGCCCACTGTGCGTTAACCAGTTCCAGGAAGGTTGGCACGGAAATTGCTACTATATTCTATAGATAGTGAATTTGACAGTTATTATTGGAATTTCATGCCAATTTGGCATAAGTTAGTCTGCCTTTTTGGCATCTTTGGGATATATCGGATAGTAACAATCTTACATAATGTTTACGAGTGGGAGGGCACTTTTTTATGGCAAAAGCCATCATCGCGCGGAGAAAAGGAGATGAATACCAAGCTAGATTCTTCTGGCTGAAATTGCTTGAATTGAGAACCGATGATCATATTGAATCTGTTACTTTTGAAAGTGACGAAGCCCCCTTTGTTGATGACGTTGTTGTTTCCTACAGTGAACCAACAAAAGACCGACTAACAGGTGAGCAAGTAGTTCAAGACTTCTTTCAATGTAAGTACCATATGAAACCTGGCAAGGCATTCACCTACAAAAACCTGATTGATCCTGATTTCATCTACAGTAAGACTTCAATGCTGAAACGTTTATATCAGGCGTATTTAAGAATTTCAGAGAAACTAGATGCAGATACGTTTCGATTGTACATCGTCTCCAGTTGGTCTTGGAATCCAGAAGATGTGCTTGCCAAGCATTGTCATGAGGAAATGCTTACCTCAACTTTTTATGAAAGAGGATCAAGAACTGAAGAGGGTAAAGTACGCTTAGAACTACTAGGACATTTATCAGAATCAGAACCGATATCAGAAGAAGAACTCCGCGCATTCTTAAGCACTGTTAGGTTTATGCTTGGGAAGAATCTCACGGATTTAGAAAGGGAGATGAGACTACTCCTTAAATTGGCTGGACTACAGCCAATTGACCCGGCAGTGACTCATATCGTTTACGATGATCTGCCTTGGAAACTTTTCGGGCAAGGTCAACACTCGTTCGATAAAGAGGCTTTTGACCGCGTAATAAATGACGAAAAACTGAAGGCTCCACCGTCCACAGAACATAGCGAAATCTCCATTCAAAGTTTTTCGCAGTTCGCACGACGACCTCGCGATCTTCAAGCAGCACACCTTGATTTACGCCAGTTTTTTGATGGACGCTTTCCAAAAGACGAATCATATTGGAAAAAGGATATCCCTGAACAGATATCAGCATTCATGTTGAATGAAAAGCTGATTGAATTGCCTCAACCCATTCATTTCTTCTTTGATTGTCATTTGGGTATTGCATTCTTAGCGGGTTCAATGATCAGTCTCAAACATAGCATCGAAATTATACCAACACAAAAGAAGGGGAACGATTACACACTTTGGAAACCAGATTCTACCAATGCTGACATTTCACTTTGGAATATCCAAACTGCTGGGAAAATAGGTGAGGAATTAGTTGTAGCAATTTCTGTGACACATGAAATACAAAAGCACATGGAACCCTACCGACAAGCTAATGCTCTCAATAATTTGTCTCAAATTGTAGCTTCCCCAACTGGAGGATTAGGTCACCATGCCATATCAGATGGAAATCATGCTTGGCAACTGGGGTATCAACTTGCCAAACAACTTCGTGAGATCCTTCCTAATACGTGTCGTAAGATACACCTCTTCTTTGCTGTCCCTGTGGCTTTAGGATACATTCTTGGACACATGCTCCGTCATATTGTACCAGTCATTCAACTGTATGAACACGATTTTGAGGGACTGCGATATAAGGATAGATATTATCCAAGTCTGCAGATCCCTTATCAACCATAAGGAGAATTACATTATGGAATTACCAACCTATTTTACAGAATTTCTAAAAGAGATCCGTCCAACAAAAAAGCAAAGAGAGAAGGGCAAAACAGGGCATCAGACTCTGCGCGACAGATTAGATGAGGATACGAATTTAAAACCGATTCTGGTAGGCACATTTCTACAAGGAAGTTACCGACGTGCCACTGCCGTTCGGCCAAAAGGGGAAGATAATTTAGATGTAGACATCATCGTTGTAACCCGACTAAACCGACATGATTACCCCGACCCAAACAAAGCCATGGATAAATTCGTGCCTTTTTTGAAAAAACACTATAAAGGCAAATACAAACGCCAAGGACGTTCTTTCGGTATTGAACTTTCATACGTGAACCTCGACTTGGTCATTACTTCCGCACCATCCGAGGCTGAAATAGAGGTTTATGAAAGTAAGGCAGTCAGAACAGATTTGACGCTTGAGGATGCGCCTGATTGGTTACTGATGAAGCCATGGATCCCGCCCAATGAAAGGATAAATCAAACTGCTTTTTTGGAAAGTATCCGTGGGCAAGAATGGCAGACCGAACCACTATGGATCCCGAATCGCGATGCTGGCGATTGGGAAGAAACGCACCCATTAGAACAAATCAAATGGACATGGAAAAAGAACGCGAGTTGTAATAAGCATTACGTTAATGTTGTCAAGGCGATAAAATGGTGGCAGAGAGTTCATCACGAGGATGATCGACCAAAAGGTTATCCGCTTGAACATCTTGTCGGAGTCTGTTGCCCTGATGGTATAACGTCTGTTGCAGAAGGGGTTACGCTAACATTGGAAACTATCGTCACAAATTACGAGACATACGCTTCATGTAAACGAACTCCCTTTCTTTCTGACCACGGTGTTCCTAATCACAATGTTCTCGGTAGAGTGGATGGCGAAGAATTTGCTGAATTCTACGAACACGCGAAAGAGGCTGCTGAAATCGCACGTGCAGCCCTTGATGCTGATACGAAAGAAAAGTCCATTGAGAAGTGGCAAGAATTGTTCGATAGCAAGTTTCCAAATTCCGATGATTCTGATGATAATGGGAGTGCGGGAAATAGTTCGCAAGGCCCCTTCACTACCAAGAGCCCGATGGGGGATTCAAGGGTTCGTAGATATGGATAGAATGCCAAGTCAGAACCAAATTCGCGATGATGTAATGGAGGCGTACAACCTACTGATCCAACACCGCATTGTTACAATTACTGAGACTATTAAGGAAAATCTAGCAGAAGATGGCACGGGTTGGGTATTTGAGTGCGTTGCTGAAGTGCCCTATCCGAATAAGGAAAACATCCCTCGTGAAGTTCCTTTACGGGTCTTGATTCCTGAAGAATTCCCGTACGAGCCAATAGACCTCTACACTGTGTGTAGGGAAGTAGATGGTTTTCCTCATCAAGATGCCGAGTCGGGCAAATTATGTTTGCACGAAGAAGATTCAGCTCCTCGAGACACTTCGCGGCTGGTTTGTTATATCAAATGGGCAATCAAATGGCTTGAAGACGCAGCAAATGGAATGCTTCTTAAACCGGGCGATCCCTATGAATTACCCGACTTCAGTCGTAAAGTTCTAGATTCACCACTTCTAACAGGACTTACTTTAATCGTCAATGAATCACCAAATTCCTACGAAACCTGGCTGTTTCGCAGTGGTGAATTTGGGCACGTTGAGTGTCTTTGGGCATCCGGGCTTCAGGCAATATTTGCTGTCAGATTTTGCGACCAAGGCGGCTCATTGATCCGAGAATCAGAATTTGCTCCGAATGTCCTGAAAAAGGATAGTAGAGTCGATGGAAAATGGGTTATTGTACCCGACATCCGTTATGAAAAACATCGCCCGCCTCAAACTTATGAGGAAATGGAAAAGTTGTGTTCAAGTAATGGTTTAAACTTTTATGAACTTCTCAAGGAAACTTGGAATCTTAAAAACTCTCATAGGTTTGGAATTCTTCTCATTGGTTTTCCTATTCCTAAAAAAGTAGGATCACCATTCACCGAAATCCACTGGCAACCACTTCTTTTTCAAAACCTCAGGGGATTTAGAGATCAAAAACCGAAGCCGCGTTTAAAAGGTCCTGCACGTAAATCGAAACAAATTTGGCAAAGGTTGAAAGAAAATGGATACTTTGCTCCAGACCAACAGTTACCATGGGGACGTGTCGAAAACATCACTCGCGAAAGATTGTATGTAAGAGGCTCTCATTCACCAGTGGTACAATCAACACCCATTGCTCTTTTCGGTTGCGGGGCATTGGGAAGTTCCGTTGCAGAATTACTTGCACGCGGTGGGGTAAAACAACTTAATCTATTCGACCCAGATTTAATAACATTTGGTAATCTCTGTCGTCATACCCTTGACGGTTCATCAGTTAGTTTAAACAAAGCCAAAGAGTTGGCAGAAAGACTCTCACGAGCGAATCCCCTTTCTACAATACAAGGACATGCTTTAGGAATACCCCTAAACTCACACTCAGATGAGGCACTTCATCAAGTACTTACAAATGCAGATGTGTTTGTTGACTGCACCACTAGTGAGACTGCGTTTGATTGGTTGAATGAATATGCAGTAACAAACGGCAAACGATTAATTTCTTTATTCTTCAATCTTCGTGCTGAATTGCTTACAATCTGTATATCAGGCGATTCCATATCATGTGGAGACATTTTTTGGGATCTAAAAGGTTCTGTTCAACAGAATCGGACACGAATTGACCCTCATGTCTATTCTCATGAGCCCTCAGAAGAAGAGGAAATCATGGAAGGAGCGGGATGCTGGCATCCAACTTTTCCTGCCCAAAATGCACACATTCAAATTCTAGCAGCGCACGCCATAGATATTATCAGTCACGTTATTAGTTCCAAATCCGAAAGAGGGCTTGCGGCAATTGTCGAAAGACAATCAGTTCCACAAAATGGTGTCCAAATAGGGCCACTTGTTAAGATAGCATGGAAGAAAGAATATTAATGAATAAATCTTCGCTAAAATGGCACTCTGAATGCAAAAAATATACAGTTTATATCTCGGAGCCCTGCCTTTTTAAGATGGCAGAAATGGCACAGGAGCACTACCCAAACGAAGTTGGAACCCCATTGGTTGGATGCTATTCTGATGATGGTTTTGAGGCTTCTGTACTGGACTTAGCCCCCTTAAGTCCGGACTCGAAAGGCCAGCGCACTTCGTTTTATAGGGGCACAGTTGGCTTACGTAGGTTTTTTACGAAATTGCGTCAAACCTTCTCCGGTAAAAGACATTATGTAGGTGAGTGGCACAGTCATCCAGACGGCACTCCTACTCCGAGTGGTACAGATGACCGAAATCAACTGGATATTACAATGGATACAAAAACAAACTGTCCCGAATGTATTCTTATCATTGTGGGAGGTCCCAATTTCAATGAAATGGGCGTTTTTGTGTATTCACGGAAACAGGGCAAGATTATACTCTCCCTTGTGCAAAATGAGGAACATAAACACAAGTTATAGTTTCCCAATCCGATTGAGAATCCACTACGGACCTGGATATCGCGTCTATTTTGGGGTCTTTCAACATGACTATAGATGTTAAATTTCAACAATGCACAATCCTTTTTAAAGATTATCTCCTTAAAGACCTGGCACAACCAGAATTTGCGAAAGGTTACCTTGAAACTGCGCTCCAAGATTTTGATAAAGATGGCAACATTGAGATACTATTACTTGCCATGAAAGATATTGCAGAAGCGCAAGGCGGAATTGAAGGGCTAGTCACGTGGACAAATCTCAGTCCGAAGACGCTCACCTATCTGCTTAATACCGAGCACCCACCGCAATTGGATAAAGTCCTGGACATTCTCGCCACGTTAAAAGATTCCCACCATTCAAAACATGCCGTCGATAAAAAGGAGCAAAAATATGGCAGTTGCTAAGATTCGCGAACGTGGACAGATAACTATTCCTAAACAGATCCGAGAGAGCTTAGGGCTTAAGAAGGGCGATGTCGTGGATGCGCGGATTGAGGGCGATTGCGTGGTGATTACGCCCAGAAAACTGGTCACATCGGAAGACTGGAAGAAACTTCTGCAGGTGATGAACACCGTACACAAACAAAACAGAGGTATCAGCGAAGAAGAAGTCTATCAAGATGTTGAACGCGCTGTTGCTGAACTTCGACAGGAAGAATATGCTTGCACTTTACCATAGCATTGGCATCGCTAACCATTTTTTCTATGGAGGTATCTCAATGACAACGCGACTTGAACAAGCTTTTACAGAAGCATCCAAACTCTCACCAAAGGAACAAGATGCCCTGGCAGATTGGGTGCTTGCTGAACTCCGCTCTAAAAAAAAATGGAATAAATTATTCGCCAGTTCCCAAGAAGTATTATTCAAATTGGCTTCTGAAGCAATTATTGAACATCGTAGCGGTCAAACCAAGGAACTCAATCCAGACCAACTATGAATTCAAGAACGACAAAACGTTTCCGTCAGATGCTGGCGAAATTACCAAGCAACATCCAACAACAAGCTAAAGGAGCCTACAAACCGTTCAGGGAAAATTCACACCATCCAAGTCTGCAATTCAAGAAAACATACGATACTGAACCAATTTACTTTGTTGGTATCAACATCAACTATAGAACCATTGGAGTTGTCGAGAATGAAGAAATCGTTTGGTTCTGGATCGGTCCACATGCGGAATATGAGAACTTGCTTGGTGAACTCTGAGATTGACTTACGAATTGATATACGCTCCTACGCCTCAGTGGGGAGAGTATGTCAATGATATGCTTGGAGAGGAAACGGTTGTTATGGAATGATACCAAATTGGGTGATAGGATCACAATTCCCTATAGTAGTTTAAGGATTTCCGTTTTTAGATCATCAATTTGGCGAGCCTGTTCTGGCTGAGATTCATAAGTGCATAATAACTCAAAAATTTCCGTTCTTAGGTTGTCAAGGCGTTCAGAACTGTGAAATGTTCTAATGAAACGTGCTGCGTCGGCTTCACCATTTGAGATGAAGGTAGTTGATTGAGACGGAATTGGCTCGTAGAACATCCTAAATGTGTTTGTATATCGATCAATGCGGTGGTAAATATTACCTATATCTCTAATGGTGCTTGTTTTCATCTTAGATTCCCAATTGCGCTCAAAGTGAGAGATTCTTTTGTCAATATAGGTTAATAGAGGCTTCATTTCGTTTACGATGATTGTGTGTTGTTTTTCTAAGCACGTAAACCAGCCTGAAACTTTGCAATTATTAGGGATTTGGTCGCGTATCTCACGTTCCACTTTGGTTTTAAGTCCCGTTATAGATTGAGTTTTGTTATTCTTATCTGTTATTCTTCTAAGACAACAAAGGGTGTTTACAAATACCGAATGTATAACGCGCCGATTAAATGAAATTTGCGTACCGCTGAAGTATTCAAAAGCCTCGTCTGTGCTTGTTCGGTTGCAGTTTACAAGCCCTTTATACATTCCAAAGGTATACGCCCCATCATTGGTATCACAATAAATATCGCAATACAGTTTTGCTAATCTTTGGGCTAATCCTTTGTCAGCAATTCCAATAGTTTCGTGTTTTGTGTCAATCTTAGATACAAAATCATCAAATTGATCTTGATCCATCTCAGATTTAATTATCATTTCATTCTCCGAGTTGTAAAATGCATAATTTTCGATTTAAAGACGATATTCTGAATATTCTAACGCCTTTTAACAACTTTTGGCAAATCTAAAACACCTATGGACCAAAGCCCTTCAATTCTCTGCGAAAACCGCCATATCTCAAACTGGTTTCAGATAAAGAATTTTTAAAATCCGCGTCATCTGTATAATCCTCGGCTCAAACAATTCTACAATTGAATACCTCTGAAAAATACGGTACAATTAACTCAGACTAACCCGACTTATCCTTAATAATTTGGAGCAAAAATGGCGAAAAAAAGAAATCGTAAAAAGAAACCACAACAGAAAAATTATTCCACGATTCAAGATCACAAACACCAAGGCAAAAAATTAATCTCAACTTTGAGACAGATTCCTAATTTGCATCCAAGTTCATGGATGAACGAACGACTGCCAGATATGCTCTGGGCAATTCTTTTGGTAAAACTTCTGCCGCGAGAGCAGGCCCTAAATGTGTTCCGGCTAATTATTAAATACATTGATGGTCTGCCAGAAGATGAAAAATTTGGTGATATTACCCATACAGGAATAGCAAAATTGCCATCTAAACAATTAGATGATGTTTTGTCAATTATTACTTTTCGTCAAGAGCATAAACAAGCATTAACTCATCTTCTATTACTTGATCAACTTCCTGCTAAGGAAGTATGGGTAAAAGCGTTAGAAACTGACAAAGCTCATAGTGATTGGGAACCGTTTATGATTGCGGTCACGCATACTCTTGATCACCAGTCGCAAGAGTCAACTGATTGTCGTTGGCTGAGATTAATGTGTGCCATGATTGGGTATGGATTAATACTACCACCAGAAGAAATTGACAATCTCATATATTACCCAAATCATGGGGATCTCAGAGAGGTTCGACCCACTATTCGATCTCTCGAAATGATATGTGAAAAGGAAGGACAAGACAAAATTAATGCAGAGCGACTTGAATGGGCGGACAAATTTTGGGACGAATGTTTGATCAAAACCGCATGCGTCCCATCCAGTTCTAATTTTATTGAAGCGGAGATTTCAGCAGGAACCACAGAGGAACAACTTCAAGAAGTATGGGATTTCTTGCTTAAGCACACGTGTAACACACAAACAACAAGTGGTGTTGATGCCCAACACGATACGGTTTTTGGAATGGGGTTGTACTGTCTCGGATTGCTCAAGGAGTTACTTCGTGTTGGAATTTGCCACTCAATTAGTGCACGGACAACTCTAAGGACGATCGCCGAGTGTTATATCACCTTGGCTTACCTTGCTAAAAAGAATGATGCCGAACTTTGGCAATCTTACCGCGTCTATGGAGCAGGACAGGCAAAATTGGCGTTCCTAAAATTAGATGAATCTGCCAACGAACCAAGTTACGTTGATGTTCAAACATTAGAGCAATTAGCAAACGAGGATAGGTGGCAGGAGTTTCTTGATATAGACATCGGACATTGGGATAACACAAATTTGCGGAAAATGAGTATAGATGCAGATGTAAAAGATGTTTATGATCAGTTTTACGATTGGACTTCTACATTTGCCCACGGACATTGGGGTGCTGTTCGTGATACAGTTTTCGAGACATGTATCAATCCACTGCATCGGTTACATCGTATTCCTCGTCAGTCCACTCGAACATTACCCGATATTGTTCCAGATGCGTGTCAAGTGGTTGATAAAGTTTTAGAGGTCGTGTCCCAACTTTATCCTGATTTTCCGCATAGGGTCACGATTGAAATTTGATGCATCAATCTCTCGCGAATGTCTTCCAAGTACATTTTTTCAAATAGCTGCATCATCAATAGGCACATAGAATTTTACTTTGCCATCCACCCTCAAGTTATGCTAAAATGAAATAGCATGAACCAACACAACCTAAAACAACCACACAAAGAACTCCGCGCACTTCTCGGAACACGCTTCAGCACAGATGACGCTATCCGAGACACACACGCACGCGATGCATCATACCATCAAGGCGCACTTCCAGATGCCGTCGCCTTCCCGAAAACCAATGCCGAAGTCGCAGATATTGTCAGAATCTGCGCAAAATATAAGATACCCATAATCCCTTACGGCACTGGCACCGGTGTTGAAGGCGCAGTCGTCGCAACGGAAGGCACGCTCTGTATCGCACTCAATGAAATGAACCGCATCCTCCGCGTCAGTCAAGACGACAGAGATGCCACCGTCGAAGCAGGTGTAACGCGTCTGCAACTGAACACGCATCTCACCGACCTCGGCACACAACTCCATTTTCCTGTCGATCCGGGTGCAGATGCCTCACTGGGTGGAATGGTCGCGACACGCGCATCCGGTACAAGTGCTGTCCGATACGGCACAATGCTGGATAACGTCCTCGGCTTGACTGTCGTCACTGCGGACGGTTCTATCGTCCATACGGGCAGCAGAGCCAGAAAATCCGCCGCAGGCTACGATCTTACACGTCTCTTTATCGGTTCAGAAGGCACACTCGGAATTATCACCGAAATCACACTCAAATTGACGAGGTTGCCGGAAGCCGTCGCCTCGGCGGTCTGTGCCTTTCCGACTATAGCCGCAGCGGTAGACACTGTTATCAAACTGATGGATGCAGGGGTCAGCATTGCACGCATCGAACTGTTAGACGAACTACAGATGGATGCCGTCAACAAATATGCAGGATTAGATTATGAAGTCGCACCGACACTCTTCTTTGAGTTCCACGGGTCTGAACACACCGTCGCAGAGAGTTCTGAGGTCGCCGGTAAGATTGCAGCGGCACACGGCAGCGGCGATTTCCGATGGGCAACAGACGAAAACGAACGCAAACGGCTCTGGCAAGCCCGATACGATAGCTACTACGCCGCGCTGAACCGTCGTCCGGGTTCCGTCGGCTACGTAACCGATGTCTGTGTCCCGATCTCTCAGCTCGCCGAATGTATAGCGAAAACGAAAACACTGCTTGCTAAATCAAGTCTCGTTCCATCAATCCTCGGACACGTCGGTGACGGCAATTTTCACGTCGTCTTCCCACTTGAACCCAACAATAAGGACGAATCAGCAGAAGCGCAACGACTCAGCGATCATATTGTAGACATCGCCTTAGAGATGGACGGTACTTGCACGGGTGAACACGGTGTCGGGGTCGGTAAACGGAACGCATTGGAGAAGGAGCACGGAAAGGCAGTAGACCTGATGCGCGCTATTAAACACGCTTTGGATCCGCAAAACTTAATGAATCCTGGTAAAGTGTTCTTATAGATGCGTTTTTCGATCCTGCAGCAGAAAGAAAAACTATGCTTTCTTCCGAAACCGTAGCCTGTAACGAAGTGGAAGGGTTTTTGCAAACGCTAAAATCCAATGCGAAGAGAGTATTTTTTCAGATTTAAGAAAGGCACATCAGCGGCTCAAGCCCACGTCGTTTTTCCGCAAGGTAAAATTAAAATATGGCAAACAACTGGAAAATCCTCATCACCGATTATGCATGGGCCTCTATTGAGCCCGAACGACAGGTCCTTGCTGAAATTGGAGCAGAACTCATCGCAGCGGAAACTGGCGATGAACCGGAACTTCAAACGCTTGCACCGATGATGGACGGTATCCTCACCTGTTGGAACCCAGTCCGAGAACCGATTATCGCTGCTGCGAAGAAGTGTCAAATTATCGCACGCTACGGCATCGGACTCGACAATATTGATGTGGAAGCTGCCACTGCACACGGTATCGTTGTCACCAATGTCCCTGCTTATTGTATTGACGAAGTTTCTGACCACGCCATGGGACTCCTCCTCGCGTGTGCAAGAAAAATTTCACGCTTCGATTGGGCTGTTAGGAGCGGCGTATGGGACCAGAATATCGGCCCGGAGATGCGCAGGATCCGAGGCAAAACACTCGGCATCGTCGGGTTCGGACGGATAGGGCAGGCAATCATCCCGAAAGCGAAAGCGTTCGGACTTACAATCAACGTCTGCTCCCCACGCACGGATCCAAAGCGAATTCAAGAGACCGGGGCAGAGAAGGTTACATTTTCGGAACTTCTCGCAACATCTGACTTCATCACAATTCACGCGCCGCTAACGCAGGAAACAGAACACCTGTTTAGCGATGCGGAATTCCGTGCGATGAAACCGACAGCGTTCCTAATCAACACGGCACGCGGCGGCATCGTCGACACTGCTGCACTCACCACAGCACTTTGTTATGGTGAAATTGCTGGTGCAGGGCTGGATGTCTTGGAAACAGAGCCACCCAACCCAAACGAAGAACTGCTAAAACTTAATAATGTTGTCGTTACACCACACGCCGCATTCGTCTCAGAAGACGCGATCCTTGAACTGGAGGTTACTGCTGCCAGATGTGTGGCACAAGTGCTAAGCGGACAACTGCCGGAATCCGTTGTTAACCCATCGGTTCTGGAACAACCAAACCTCCGTGCAAAATCATTAAAGTAGTAGGCACACGCCGCTGTGCCGTAACATTAAAGTAGTAAACATTCTGCTGTGCCGTAACCATTGGAGAACTTAAATGCAACAACTCCCTGACGCGACAGGGCATTTCGGACAATTCGGGGGTAGATACGTCCCTGAAACCCTGATGCCTGCTCTATTAGAACTCGAAGACGCATACAATGAACTCAAAGATAACACCGATTTCCAAGAAGAATTCCGGTACTACCTCCGCGAATACGTCGGACGACCGAACCCGCTCTATTACGCTGAGCGTCTGACGGAAACCCTCGGCGGTGCAAAGATATATCTCAAACGGGAAGACCTCAACCATACAGGGGCACATAAAATCAACAGTGCCATCGGACAAATCCTCCTCGCACGCTGGATGGGCAAAAAACGCATCATCGCCGAAACAGGCGCAGGACAACACGGTGTCGCAACAGCCACCGTCGCAGCAAAGTTTGATATGGAATGCGAAGTCTATATGGGCGAAGAAGATATAGAACGACAGGCACTCAATGTCTTCCGAATGCAGTTAATGGGAACGAAAGTCGTGCCGGTGAACTCCGGCTCCCGTACTCTCAAAGATGCGATTAATGCCTGTTTCCGCGACTGGGTCACAAATGTCCGTACCACCTACCTACTCCTCGGTTCAGTTGTCGGCGCACACCCTTATCCGATGATTGTCCGAGACTTCCAAGCCGTCATCGGTGATGAGGCACGCGCACAAATTTTAGAGCAAGAAGGTGCCTTACCGGATTGCGTCGTCGCCTGTGTCGGCGGCGGTAGTAACTCGCTTGGTATGTTCTACCCCTTTTATGCTGATGAATCCGTCCGGATGATTGGCGTAGAAGCCGCCGGTGAGAGTATCCGTAGCGGACGACATGCGGCACCGCTCACTGCAGGCAGCGTCGGTGTCTTTCACGGTGCGAAGTGCTATCTATTGCAAGAAGACGACGGACAGATAACGCCTGCACACTCTATCTCTGCGGGGTTAGATTATCCGGGGGTCGGACCCGAACACAGTTATTATCGTGAAACCGGTAGAGCCGAATACGTCCCTGTTACCGATGCAGAAGCCGTAGAAGGGTTTCAGTTGTTATCAGAGACAGAGGGTATCATCCCGGCATTAGAATCCGCACACGCCATCGCCTATCTGCGTGAACTCGCACCTAAACTCAGTAAGGACAAAGTCATCGTCGTATGCCTTTCAGGCAGAGGTGACAAGGATGTCTATACCATCGCAAAGGAATTAGGCATCAGCCTTTAGCAATAACCCAAATTGTCATCTTTGTAGCATAATCTTCCAGATTGTGCTTGCGGAGACGCAAACTGGAAGTTTACGCTACAAAATATCGCGGGTTATAAGTTAGTTTGAACATAAGACCTGAGTTTTCCTTAAATATGTGCTATACTAAGATCATTGTGTTTTGAACAATTTTAGTGCTGCCAATAAGGAGTTAGCATGGTCACCGAAATACAAACTGCTCAAAATATATGGCCCCAACTATCTTCTATCGTATTTGTTCCGCGTACAGAGAGCGACTATCAGAGACTTTCAACCTTACGGGAGGAATTAATAGTTCTCATCGGTGACAGTGAAAATCACCCATTGATTTCATTAATGGAAGTCGTTGAGACACTTATTGAAAAATATGAATTAGAACAAGAGACAGCAGAACGTGAAGCCTGGTACAATCTTTCCATGCAGATGCTTGCACGAGCTTACGAAGAAGATGAACCCGAGTACACAATAAATATGCTTAAATGGGTAAACCCAGACTATGAAGGAAAGTGATGTCATCCTTGCTCCGTTATCTCAAGTTGATGAAGAACTAAAGTATCGTCCCGCAATTGTCCTGCGAGAAATGCCAATACCTTACCGAGATCTTCTTGTTTGTGGTGTAAGCACAAACCTGAATCAGTATATCCGCGCGTTTGACGATATTATTTCACCAACTGACGTTGACTTCATATTAAGTGGTCTACGCTCGGAATCATTAATCCGACTTAGTTTTTTGGCTGTGATCCCGCGTAGACTCGTACGTGGCACGATCGGTAGTATTTCAGAGGAACGCCACAAACGCTTGCTACAGAGGTTAGTTGATTATCTAACATCATCTAATGACGATCTTCTGGCATAATCACATAGGTTAGGTTGAATACAATGAACACAATGAAGCCCAACACCTATTGTAAGAATCTTTGCTTGGTATCGTGGCATTTATGAGTTACGCTGTAAAAATAATTTGCACCCTACTGTGATATACGCTATAATTTTCGTTGCTTAGCCTGAAAAATAGCAAGTGAGGTGGCACGATGACGCGCGAAACTGTAGATTCCAGTTCAAACCTATCACTACAGCAAAAAGCTCGCAAGTTGATTAGTTGGATTTCACACCGAGACGGTCCCATTCGGAATTGGCGGTACATCCCGTCGCACGTGTTGCTGCGAAAACTGCGATCCGAGTCTGCGGAAATGCGTGCCTACGCCGCTGAAGGGTTAGGGGGTGTCGGTGATGTCCACGCTGTCGCACCGCTTATTGATGCCCTCACCGATAACAACTCAACCGTCCGCCGATTCGCCATCTCCTCCCTCGGAAAGATCCGCGATGCCCGTGCCATTGACGTTCTCATCCCATTTCTACAAGATGAAGAACCCGATATGCGCTGTGCTGCCGCTGTCGCGCTTGGGGAATTAGGACTCACCGAGGACAGGTTTTCAACACCACCCATCCAGGTAATAGAGGCACTGATAAACAGCATAACAGACAACGATAGAGGTGTCTGCGCCGCCGCGGTTGTCGCTTTAGGCAGAATCGGCAACCCACAAGCCGTCTCCGCACTCAAAGCACTCGAAGAAACCACCGAAAGTGAATGGATCCGCCGTTATATCAGTGAGGCGTTGCATCAAATTGAAGAACAGAATACTTAATTGATTAAGCAAGTTTTCAGTGAATTTTAATTTGAATTAACCATCCGTACCGTGCTATTATAATAAAGTGGTTATATAGTCGCGATATGGAAGAAATGAAGCCTAAAAAAATTCCACAAACAGATTTGCCTCCCCTACTTTGAAGGGCATCACAATTCTCTCTATCTTCGAGCATTATGGACGAAATCCAAGACTTCAAATCTGGTTACGTTAGCATTATCGGTGCACCTAACGTCGGGAAATCGACGCTGCTTAATGCCATCTTAGGGCAGAAATTAGCGATCGTCACCCCGAAACCGCAGACAACGCGTAACCAGATACGTGGGATTCTCACCACCGACACCCATCAAATCATTTTTGTCGATACCCCCGGGCTGATGAACCCTAAATATCGCTTACAGAGCGAAATGGTTAAGACAGCATACAGTGCTTTAAGCGATGCCGATGTCGTACTTTTCGTAATTGATGTCACGCGCCGAAACTCAGATATTGAAGATACAATCCTAAAACGTCTCAAACGTGTTAAAGCGACAACAATTCTCGTTCCCAATAAAGTAGATCTCGTCGAAAAACGGACGTTACTCCCTATCTTTGAAGACTACAGCCAAAAATTTGAATTTGCGCATATAATCCCGATCTCCGCCTTAACCAGTGATGGTGTCCCACTTCTTCTTGAACAGATTGAAAACGATCTGCCATTGGGTCCCCACTACTTCCCAGAGGATCAACTCAGCGATCTCCCTGAACGTTTTTTTATCGCCGAAACTGTCCGCGAGAAAATTATGCTTATGACGCAACGCGAGATACCCTACGCCTCCGCTGTTGTGGTCGAAGAGTTTGAAAAACGCCAGACAAATAAATCAGGCGAAATTCTCTATATCCGCGCCATCGTCTACACAGAACGACAGACACAAAAGCAAATTATCATCGGCAAAGGCGGCAAGTTAATCAAACGGGTCGGTGAACTTGCACGCATCGATATCGAAAAATTCTTAGATGAACGCGTCTTCTTAGAACTCTACGTAACAGTCAAAGCCGACTGGCGTAGAGATGCACGTAAACTTAAGGAGTTAGGCGGCTTTGTAGATATTTAACTGTGTTCTTGTAAATAAAAAACTTAATCACCTCCAACCCAGTCAAGAATTAATCAAAAACCTGCCTGAAATGAAGTGGAAGGCAGACCAGGAGCCGAATAGGTAAGAAAATGACGGAAGAGTCAATTCACGTACAAGGTGCGCGAGAACACAACTTAAGAAATATTGATATCCAACTCCCTAAAGACAAACTTATCGTCTTTACAGGCGTTAGCGGTTCCGGCAAATCTTCACTCGCAATTGACACCGTTTATGCCGAAGGACAACGGCGATACATCGAGTCTTTATCCGCTTATGCACGGCAATTTCTCGGACAACTCGGAAAACCAGATGTAGATGAGATTGTCGGACTGTCTCCGTCTATCGCTATCAGTCAGGGTTCAACTGGACACAACCCCCGTTCTACAGTCGCCACCGTAACCGAAATCTACGATTATCTGCGTGTGCTTTATGCGCGTGTCGGGCAATTCCACTGTCCCGAATGTGGTCGTGAAGTCGGTTCACAAACCGCCGCGGACATCGTCAATACTTTGCTCAACTACCCCGAACGCACAAGACTCATCATCTTAGCACCGATTGCCAGAGGTTCCCGCGGCGCACATGAAAAGGAAATCGAGGACCTACGAAATGCCGGTTTCGCTCGATTACGCGTTGATGGCGAAATACACGAAATCCGCCCGGGCTTCGCGCTCAGCCGTAACCAACGCCACGACATTGATCTCGTTATTGACCGGATCATCATCAAAGACGGCATCGAACCACGTATCTCGCAAGCAGTAGATACAGCACTTTTGCGCGGAGAGGGCAGCATGCTTGTTCAAGTTGTTTCAACTGAAGGCGAGGCATCCCCATTCCTATCAGAAGAAGATGACCTGCTCTTTAGTAGGGACTATACCTGTTCGCACTGTCGGATTAGTTTCGTGAAACCGGAACCCCGCCACTTCTCTTTTAATAATCCTGATGGAATGTGCGAAAACTGCAGAGGGTTGGGTGTGCAAATGGGAATCTTACCGCAGTTGATCATCCGTGATGATACCCTCTCTCTCATGAAAGGTGCTATCAGTCTATGGGGACCTCTTAACACGCAAAAACGCGCCACAGAAAAAGCCATTGCCGAAGCACTCGCAAAACACCTCGGATTTGATCTCAAGACACCTTGGAAGGAACTCACGCCGGAACAACAGAACGCTATCCTTTATGGCACCGGCGACGCTATCCTTACGATCGCTACTCCCAATAAAAGCACAAATAAAAAACGAAAACAACGCCGACGATATCGCGTCCACTTTCACGGTATCATTCCCGCTGAAGAACAGAAGTACTACTTTGATGATGATGACGAAGCCGATGAAGACGACTTTCCTGATTACTTCGTCAAAATGCCTTGTCGGGAATGTGAAGGCACCCGACTTAATTCTTGGACAAAAGCCATAACGATAAGCGGGACACCTATCACCGACATCCTTGAAAAGTCTATTCAGGATGCAACGCAATTCTTCACAGCGTTGGAACTCCCAGAACGTGAGACGTTCATCGCGCAGGAACTCTTAAAGGAAATTCGAGGACGACTCGGATTCCTCATGGATGTCGGATTGGGTTACTTGACACTCTCACGTCCCGCACCGACACTCTCCGGTGGTGAAGCACAACGCATCCGCCTCGCCAGTCAGGTAGGCGCAGGGTTACGCGATGTTACTTATGTGCTTGATGAACCGAGTATCGGTTTACACCCACGCGACCACGCTGGCTTGCTCACAACCCTTCTAAATCTACGGAATCAAGGCAATACCGTTATTGTTGTTGAACACGATGAGGCAACGATGTTAGTAGCCGACTGGATCGTCGATTTCGGACCTGGCGCGGGCATCAAAGGTGGGAAAATAACGGATATCGGGACACCCGCACAATTCATCAAGGAGAGCAGGACGCTTACTGCACAATATCTTCGTGGCGATAAGGTGATTATCCAGCCCGAATCCCGCCGCCCAACAGGAGACAGATGGATACAGATACAGAACGCACGCCAAAATAATCTTAAAGCGATTAGTCCCCAAATACCGATCGGCACACTCTGCTGTGTAACAGGAGTCAGCGGTTCTGGAAAGAGTTCCTTAATACACGATATACTTTACAACGCACTCGCTCGCGACCTCATGAAGGCAAAGACTGTACCGGGTGATTACGACGACATTCGGGGTATCATCGAAGAAAAAGACGTGCCTATCTCCGATGTTATTGACAAGATTATCAACATTAACATGGCACCCATCGGACGAACACCACGCTCCAACGCTGCGACCTACACAAAGGTGTTTGACGCGATTCGCGCACTCTACGCTGGCTTGCCTGATGCGAAATTACGGGGCTATAAACCCGGACGATTCAGTTTCAATGTTACCGGCGGCAGATGCGAAGCATGCAGCGGCAACGGCGCGAAAAAAGTTGATATGGGACTCCTCGCTGACGTCTGGGTGGAGTGTGAGGTATGCAACGGGAAACGCTTTAACGACGAAACCCTCACGATAAAATATAAAGGGAAAAATATCTCTGAAGTCCTCGAAATGGATATTGATACCGCACTCGTCCATTTCGCCGATATTCCAAGAATCGCAAGAGGATTAAAACTACTCCACGATGTCGGTCTGGATTACATTAAGCTCGGACAACCCGCACCGACACTTTCCGGCGGCGAGGCGCAACGCATCAAACTTTCAAAGGAACTCTCGAAACGCGGCACCGGTAAAACGCTTTATATCCTTGATGAACCCACAACAGGGTTGCATTTTGACGATGTAAACAAACTGCTAACGATTCTTCATCGACTTGTAGATGACGGTAATACCGTCGTCGTTGTAGAGCACAACCTTGAAGTCATCAATTCCGCGGATTACCTCATCGACTTAGGACCAGAGGGCGGTGTCGGCGGCGGTACTATCGTAGCCGAAGGCACACCTGAACAGATTGCTGAAATGCCCGAATCCTACACCGGACAAGCACTCCGCGGTGATTTCGACATCTGGCGGGACGCGAAGCAACGACTCAGGGAACCTGAACTTGCTTACGCACTCGGACAGACACAAGAAGCACGGACAGCAATTGCTATACAAGGTGCTACCGAAAATAACCTCAAAAATGTTGACATCGATATCCCACATCGGAAAATGACGGCGTTGACAGGGGTTAGTGGCTCTGGAAAGACATCCCTCGCACTTGATACCATCTACGCCGAAGGGCAGCGCCGTTATATCGAAACACTCAGCACCTATGCCCGTCAGTTCATAGGACAGATGGAAAAACCGAAAGTCTCAAAAATTGAGGGACTTTCACCCGCCATCGCAATTTCGCATGCAAACGCAGGTCAAAACCCACGCTCAACAGTCGCAACAATCACTGAAATACATGATGGACTGCGTACACTCTACGCCAGATGGGGTAAACCCTACTGTCCAGATTGCTTTAAGGAGGTCCAACCCCAGAGCGCCGAACAAATAACACAACAGGTCTTTGAAATTCTCCCTAAAGAAAGGGTGGATGTCCTTGCCCCCCTCACAAACTTTATGCTTTTCCCAGAAACTGACGCAGGCATAACAAAAGGTAAAATCATTGACATCAACGCCAGTGAATCCGCTTACGGGTTGAAAGGAAATGAGGATTACGCCGATGTATTCAGCCGACTGCAACGCGCGGGTTTTGCACGCGTCCAGATTGATGGCGAAATTCACAGACTTGATGAAGTTCCGAAACTCAGCAAAGGTATTCACCATGAAATCTTTATCGTCATAGATCGCGTCGAACTCGTTGACGAAGAAAAGGGACGGTTTACGGAAGCCGTTGAGTTAGCACTCCTTCAAAGCGGTGGATTCGTACTCATTCAAAAAACGCGCGCCACTCCTCGTGCATCCACGAGAAGCAACCGATCCAAACAGAAAGCCACAGAAAAACCAAAGGAAGAGACGACAGACAAAAAATTCTTCAGTGAACACGCTATGTGTGCCTCCTGCGGCAATAACTTCGCACAACTGACACCGCGCCACTTCTCCTTTAACAACAAAGTCGGCGCGTGCGACGTCTGCGATGGACGCGGAAGGAATTTACACCCACCCTACAACGCATGCAACCAATGTCAAGGCACGCGTCTTAAACCGTTTCCAAGCTGCGTCATGTTCGAGGAGACAAGCATCGCCGAACTGATGGAAATGTCAATTACCGAAATTATTGCGTTCTTTAATGTCCGGCTTAAACAGATTGAAGCGCAAGTCGGCAATGATACACAAAACGGCAGAGAGGATCCCTCTGTCGCGAAAGGAGTGTCAACCTCCAGAGCCACACATCCGACCCTTCATGTTCATACCTCACCCGAATTTGAAGCGGAAGTCCTCCGCCAAATTCAGATACGCCTTCAGTTCTTAGAAGATATCGGTCTCGGTTACCTCGCATTAGACCGTGGAGCACCGACGCTCTCCGGCGGCGAAATGCGCAGAATCCAACTCGCAAGTCAACTCGGCAGCGGTCTCACCGGGGTAACCTATATCCTCGATGAACCGAGCATCGGGTTACATCCACGCGACCAAGAACGCCTTATCGCTGCACTCCAAAAACTCCGCGACATCGGTAATAGCGTCCTCGTCGTTGAACACGACCGCGACACGATATTAGCGTCCGACCATGTGATTGACTTCGGACCTAATGCCGGCAAAGGTGGCGGTGAAATTATTGCCATCGGTGCACCAGACACCTTCACTGACGGCACCATTGCTATACAGAAACCGTCTACCCAGTCTTTGACGCAAGCCTATCTCTCCAATGAAGTCGAAATCCCTGTTCCAAAAATTCGACGTAAAGGTACAGGCAAACAGTTGGCAATATCCGGTGCGAAAACGAACAATCTCAAAGACATTGATGTCAAGATTCCGCTCGGAACACTCACCTGTGTAACAGGCGTTTCTGGGTGCGGAAAAAGCTCACTTGTTGAAGGCACCCTAAAACCGGCACTTGAAAGTCGTGGTTCTATCAAAACTGGCGATGCCCAAGATCGCCGTTATACCCACCATATCAGGGACAGCCAGTGGGAACCCATATATAACGACTACGGGTTACCGGAGTATGAAAGCATCCGAGGTGTTAGCCATATTAAGCGGCTCATCAACGTAGACCAGAAGGCGATCGGTGAAACGCCGCGATCCAATCCCGCCACTTATACTGACCTATTCACAAAAATCCGTGAACTTTTTGCCGAACAACACGATGCAAGGATGCGCGGATTTAATATCGGTAGTTTCAGTTTCAACCTTGCTGCTGGACAATGCCACGTATGCGAAGGGCACCGTTTCAATCGCGTCGAGATGCATTTTCTGCCTGACGTATGGATACCATGTGAAGCGTGTAATAGCACCGGCTACAACATGGATACGCTTGAAATCCGTTACAAAGACAAAAATATCGCTGAAGTCTTAGAGATGACCGTAGATGAGGCACTCACATTCTTTGACGAAAGCCCTCGTATTTGCCGAACACTCCAGATGTTAGCGGATGTTGGGTTGGGCTACATTCAATTAGGGCAATCAGCGACGACACTCTCCGGCGGTGAGGCGCAGCGCGTCAAACTCGCGAAAGAGCTAGCACGTCGCCAAACCGGTTCAACGCTTTATATCATGGACGAACCGACGACAGGACTCCACTTTGACGACATCCAAAAACTCCTCAAGGTATTGAACCGACTTGTCGATGCAGGCAACACGATCATCGCTGTTGAACACAACATCGACGTTATCAAATCCGCCGACTGGATCATTGACTTGGGACCGGAAGGCAGCAAAGGCGGCGGAAAAGTCGTTGCGATGGGCACTCCCGAAGAGGTTACCACCGTCGAAAAATCTCACACTGCGCGTTTCTTACGTGAGGTGTTGTAGACGCAATCTTCTAATCCCGACTTCTCCCACTAAAAATTGAATACGCACTTGATATTTTGTATAGTGTATGATAAACTTAAAATATACGCTGCTAACGGGAAGAAGTTCCTCCTTGAACTTGCTACTCACCTAAACAAGAAAATCGCGGAAACTTATCAGAGTTTGAATTGGTGGTCATGACGTATATGACTCGCTGTGAAATATATATTCGGAATTCAGGAAGATATGATGACAACTTATATTGTTACCTTTGAAGTAAATGATATCTCTAGACAGAATGCCCTTGAAGAGAAACTCCAAGAATATAAAGGCTATTGCCCTATTCATGACAATTGTTGGGCAGTTCTCTCCGACCAGAATCCTACTGAAATTCGAGATTTTTTAGATGAGGCACTTTCTGAATCAGACCGGATATTCGTTATTAGGTCCGGAACACACTCTGCGTGGAGAAATACCTATGGTGAGAAAAATAATGAATGGCTAAAGGAAAAATTGTAAAATGATTAATCCCAATTCTCCTCTCAGCGATGAAAAACCTCTTATAAGACGAGGCAGAGTTGACTCTGTCAATCTATATGAAGTTAAAGAGAATGAATTAGAGTTATTAGAAAAAGGTCCAGCGGGAACGGTGCAATTGAACTTTGCAATTTTTCTATTTTCAATGGCATTCACATGTATAGTCGCTTTAGCAACAGCCAATTTTAAATGGAAAATCATGGAAACAATATTTGCTATTACCACCGTGGTAGGTATTCTGCTAGGAACGTACCTTGTGCTTATCTGGTGGCGGACTAAAGCATCAATTACGAGAGTAGTGCTGGCAATCAGAAATAGAATAGATGATAATGTTTCACAGGTTGAACTGCAGGAAGGTCCTAATACTCAGCCCAAGGAACCAGAAGATGATGAAACATCCCACAACTAATACTTGGGGACATATATGCAGTTTTTGTACTTCCACTTAGCATGGAACTATTTCGTCCTTTAAACCATAATGTTACATTATTTAAAAAAGGCAATTCTCTTCAAAATAGAAAGGAATAACAGAAAAAATGAAATTCACCCATTATAAACTCGGACATCAATCAGATGGAACTGTTATTGAAGTTACTTTATCGGGTAATGCTGCCAATGTGCGTTTGCTTGACAATTCAAACTTCCAGAACTATAAGTCGGGCAGACGACATCAATATTATGGAGGGCTTGCCAAAAGTTCGCCTATTCGACTGGAGATACCGTACAGCGGGTACTGGCATTTAACTATTGATCTCCAAGGTCTTGGAGGGAAAGTAAACTCATCTATTCAAATTCTGTCCGAGGCACTACCACCTTTTTGAAATCACCTAAGTTGCCACTTAAAATAGCGTCCGCAATTTCCAGTTTTGCTTGAAAATCCATGGGCTTGCTTTTAACATTAGGACTTACGCAAACAGGTGATAAATCGCCCCACTACCAGAAGGGACACCTTGGAAATATCTATGTCCCTCAAAAGGGATCTGGCTCGTAGTAGCGCAATTCATTGCGTAAGTCCTAAACATGTTAACATGCGAATATTACAAAGATACAGAAGACAGATCATTCCATAGATCTCGCTATTGTAGCAACTTACAAACTACATTGGCTTGACAACTGTAAAAATGGTGCGAGAAATTGCTGTGTTCTCCGGAAGCCTCAATGACCTCTGACATTCAAGGACAACCATATGCCGATAAACTTTAACGAAAAACTCACTGAACTCCTCAAATCCCATCCCGACTTTATTGACGAATCAGGCGAACTCTTACCCGCCGCTGTCAAAGACCACGCATGGAAACTCGACCACAACCTCATCAGGTTGCTGCTTTCCGATCCAGATATAAAAACAACCTTCTTTGACGAAATTGAGGGACATTGGATTTTCAACTATGATAAGTTCATCAAGTACATCACCGCCAAAAATTTTCTCGCTAATTCTTACACCCAATTTCGCAACAAAATCGGTTTGAACATTGACGGTAAGTTTCTCCGTGAACGCGGTGAGGTATCACTCGCCTGGCCCTACAAAGATTGTGTCCTTGAAGGTGGACAGACAAAGGAGGAGGAAAAGCGTGAAGAAATATTCTTCAACGAAATCCTTGCACAAGACGAAATTAATCGGATGTTTGATCCAAAGGTGCTTACTAACTGGAAACGCCACACCGCTACAGGTGAACAAGACGTAACGGACATTGAACGCGACGACAACGGCGCGGTCCGCGAAAATCTTATCATCAAGGGCAATAACCTCATTGCACTCCACACCCTCAAACAGCAGTTCCTCGGACAGATTAAACTCATTTACATCGACCCGCCCTATAACACCGGAACTGATAGCTTCGGCTATAACGATAGTTTTAACCATTCCAGTTGGCTGACATTTATGAAAAATCGTTTGGAGATAGCAAAGGAATTACTAAGAAATGACGGTGTTATTTTTCTTCAATGTGATGATAATGAGGCTGCTTATCTGAAAGTTTTAATGGACGAGGTCTTCGAGGATGCTATTTATGCGACAACAATCTATGTGCAAGTGCGATATGGTCAAAAGACGCTATCTGAAAAGAACGATTACCAAAAACTTATTGAACAGATTCATATCTACCACAAGAAGGCATTTACCCCTATTAAACCTACTGAAGAATACTCAATTGAAAAATTTGTCTGGGAAATTGTAGAAAAAAGCAACGGACAAAAATTGGAATTAGGTTCTAAATCTGCTGTTCTTTTCAAACCTGGCGAATATGAGATTAAACAAAAAGAGGCTTCTTTAACTGGACTCAAAGAAACGTGGGCAACTGGAACAGTTTTGAAAAATAATGCGTCAGGAAAGTTCTTTGGATCATATATTGCACCCCGAACCGCAACTGATGGCCTTGGATGTTTGTATAAAGTGGAGGGGATCGGGAAAGACGGTTTAGGTTATAGGTACTTTACTGGACCCAAAAGAAGAGGTGCCACTAAAGGAAAATTCTATTCAGGAATACCCATCTCAAGATTAGAAGAACTGCAAAGCGGAGAATCAAAGAAAGAACTTGTTATTCCTAATTTCTATAATTTTGCTGATAGTTTTGGTAATTGTCGCCATGAGGGGGGCGTAGAACTACGTAGTGGCAAGAAGCCTGAAGTTCTATTAAAATTAATCATTGAAATGACAACGAAAGAAGACGATATCGTGTTAGATTTCTTCTGTGGTACGGGGACAACACTTGCCGTAGCGCATAAACTAAACCGTGCCTATATTGGTATAGAACAGTTGGACTATCATGAAAACGATAGTGTGACTCGTTTAAAAAACGTAATTGAAGGGGACAGAACAGGAATTTCAAACGAAGTTGGATTTAATGGCGGTGGCGATTTTATCCACTGCGAACTAACGGCATACAACCAAGCATATATGGACAAAATCCAAGCAGTACAATCATCCGAAGAACTTGTTGCCCTTTGGAAAGACATTGCCGAAAACTCTTTCCTGAACTGGTATGTCAACGCAGAAATGCCGCAAGAAGCAGTAGACGATTTCACTGCTATTGATGACCTTGAGGCACAGAAACACTTATTGGTTGAACTGCTGGATAAAAATCAACTCTATGTCAACCTTTCGGAAATAGATGACGCAGATTTTGATGTGAGTGCAGAAGATAAAGAACTGAATCATAAATTTTACAAAAAGTAATGATGATAGATAAATAATATTTAAAATAATTTTTAGGGAGGAGTTTAATCAAATACTATGCGTTTATACGTTGGAAAGGTTATAGATATAACTGGTTTTTCTGTTTGCAATGTTCCTGCTGAACACTATTTTTGGGCTTTGAGTTCCTCTCGTCAGACTTCAGACCAACCAATATTTTACAAATACATGGACGAAATATCGAAACTTTTTCTTCACCCCCCAGAGTACAAAATAAACATCAGTTCAATAAACAACTTTCTGATAGTCATTCACAAGGACTTAAGTGCAGATATTTACCTTAATAATTATCCGATTGAAATAAAATGTAGATCCAAGCGGGATATATTGGAAGGGGAACTGATCTCTGACAATAGCATTGCAGATATCGTAGAATTACGGTTCCCAGGTATAGACATTAAAGAATCTGACAAGGTAATCTGTTGCATAAAAGTAGGTTGGAAATTTGGACTTTATTTTAACTTGATACGTAACCCAAACTCAGTGCAAACAGAAATTGGTTCATCAGAATTTAGAGAAGAACCACTTGAGGGTTCAAATATTGCCCGAATGCAAACGCAGTTGGGACAACTTTACAGATATTTGGCATTTCAATATGTCTATCAAAGTCTGGAATCAGAACCCATTTTTAATGAAATCATAGCAGACGGTTGGTTTCCCTTTGTAGAAATCTTAGGTGATGAGTATAAAAGACTCTTTGAGACGTATCAAAATGATAAATTTACTTACGAAAATGATGTAAGAAAACTACTTGACAGTTTCAATGAAATGCGCATAAAAAGTATTACTGACAAGTGGTGGGAAAATTCTTTCTTTCAAGAAAAGCGCGAATTACTGCAACCTGGTATTGATGCATTTCTACGAGGAACTCAAAGTGATTATATAAGTTGCGTTAAAAATCTCTATCCGGAAATTGAGGGAATATTGCGTTCTATGTATCGCGCAGACCATGCAGAGGGGGCATATAGAATAAAGAAAGTACTTGCACATCTTTTAGAGGTTGGAAAGCTTAATGTTGAAGACGAAAATTCACTGCTTTTACCTAATGAGTTTTTACAGTATCTAAAAAATAGTTTCTTTAGGGATTTTGATCCTGCAAACGTAACAGTAGATTTGTCCCGTCATAGTGTTAGTCATGGTGCTGCTTTAGAAACGGGATATACTGCTGAAAAGGCGTTGCAAGCACTTTTAACTCTTGATCAGATATATTTTTACCTGTCTACACCACCTAATGAAGAACTAGAACATAATGCTGAAATAGAGGGAACTGACACTGATATTAGTGAGAAAACAGGTGTTAAATAGAGGTGACGATCATGCAGCAACTATTCCTACACGAACAACTTACATCCGTATTCAATTTTGGACTCCCAAAACCCGAAATACCAGACAGCATCACACAAAACCTCAATCCTACATTTGAACTTCGCGAATATCAACAAGACGCTTTCGCAAGATTCATTCACTGCTTAAATAACGACTTTCCCAATAAGGAAACCCCACTACATCTGCTATTCAACATGGCAACAGGCAGCGGTAAAACGCTCGTCATGGCAGGCTTAATCCTCTACCTATATGAGCAGGGTTATCGAAACTTTCTCTTTTTCGTCAACTCCACTAATATCATTGAAAAGACAAAGGACAACTTCCTTGACCCACGCACGACAAAATATCTATTCAGCGAAAACATCTACATCGGAGAGAAAAAAATATCAGTCACACAGGTAGGCAATTTTGATGGAGTCAACGAGAACGACATTAATATCTGCTTTACAACTATTCAGCAGCTCCACACGGATATGAATTCGGAAAAGGAAAACGCCTTAACTTATGCAATTTTCGCTGAACAGCAAATTGTGTTGTTAGCAGATGAAGCACATCACATGAGTGCCAGTACAAAGGCGCAGCAAGAACTTTTTGAAAGTTGGGAGAAAACCGTAGAACATATATTCAAGTCTAATGCAGCTAATCTACTCTTGGAATTTACCGCTACACACGATTATGAAAAACCTGCGATGATAGAGAAGTATCGGAATAAAGTTATCAACCGTTATGACCTAATAGATTTCCGTGGGGATAAGTTTTCTAAAGAGATAGAGCTTGTACACTTTGATATGGACACGCAGTCGCGCATGTTGCAAGCACTTATACTCAGTCAATACAAGTTGAGGGTCGCTGCGAAACATAAGATTCCACTTCATAAACCTGTTATCTTGTTTAAGGAAAAATCAATTGAGCGTTCAAAAGATAGCATGAAAAACTTTCATGCCCTAATTGATGAATTGACAGCAGATCAGATTGACAGTATTCGAAAATCAGATGTCCCAGCAGTTCAACGCGCGTTTCGTTTCTTTGATGAAAATAACACCAGCTCGGAGTTGTTGTGCCAACAACTGAAACACGATTTTGATGAGGACTTCTGTCTCACAGTTAACAGTAAAGAGGAAAGAAAAAACTACCAGATTTTGATCAACACGCTTGAAGACAAAGATAATTCGATCCGCGCTATCTTTGCCGTGCAACAACTGAATGAAGGATGGGATGTGCTGAATCTATTTGACATCGTTCGTTGTTACGAAACCCGAGATTCAGGAAAAACAACAATCTCTGAAGCACAACTCATTGGGCGCGGGGCGCGCTATTTTCCTTTTGTCCTGCAAGATCACGCAGACAAGTTCCACCGTAAGTTTGATGAGGACCTTGACCATGAACTCCGTGTATTAGAAGAACTCCATTACCACAGCATGCACAACCCACGTTACATTTCCGAAATCCGCTCTGCATTGATTGATGAAGGTATGATGGATAATGATCGGGTTCCCCGCGAAATCAAACTAAAAGACCAATTCAAAGAAACCGACTTTTACAAAAAAGGTGTTGTTTGGCTCAACAAGCGAGTTAAGAAAAACTATCGTCACATTCAATCTTTTGAAGATTTAGGCGTTAAGAAGAAAGACTATCCGCATCAGATCGCTACTGGGCAAGGAGGCACAATTACAGCACTCAAGAATGAAAACATAACGATTGTTTCCGATGAAAATTCTGAGGATTTACCAGTGAAGGATATTGAGATGAATATCGTTAAAGCAGCGATTGCGCACAGTCCATTTTTTACGTTTGCATCGCTAAAACAGTATTTCCCACAGTTGACCTCTATAAGCGAATTTATTATCTCTAAAGACTATCTTGGAGGGTTGACAATCAACCTTCAAGGAAACATCAACAAGTTGGGTGTGAATCGCGCAGAGAAATTAGCTGCATGTTGCGGTTTGTTATCTCAAATTGAATCCGATATCCGCGAACAGATCACCGAATACGAAGGCACAACACAGTTTCATGAAGAATTCGTCCATGCTATTTTTACAGACAAACGTTTGGAATTCAGTCCCAACACCCTAAAGTCTAAGGAGGACCCACAGTTTACACATTTTGTCTCGGTTAAGGACTGGTTTGCCTTTGATACCCTCTACGGCACGAGTGAAGAAAGAGCATTTGTGCGATTGTTAGATAGATGGATTAAGGAAACAGAAAAAGACTACGAGACCATTTATTTGCTTCGCAACGAGGGACATTTCTCGATCTACAACTTCTCTGATGGACAAGGATTTCAACCTGACTTTGTATTATGCTTACGGGAGAAAAACGGGAACGCGCTGTCCTACCAACTTTTCATTGAACCTAAAGGCGAGCATATTGCGGATAGTGACCGCTGGAAAGAGGAATTTTTGCAAGAGATTTGTGCAGAATACCAAAGTAAAATCCTATCAGAGAATAGGAAATATCGTATTATCGGCGTGCCATCGTTCTATAACGAGGACCATGAAAATCAATTCAGAGAGGATATTGATAACGCATTGAAAACCGTTCCCCAAACATCAGAGCAGGATGGCTAAATCCCACCTTCACGCCATATCACTACTATCACAGCCCTCAGTCTGCCTTCAAACCTCAATTCTTCCGAATTTCCGCTTGACAAATTCCGAAATCTGTGGAATTATAATACTGTATCCATCAAAAAATCGTATTTACAATGCAAATTCCAGATTACTATCAAATCTTAGAAATCGAGCGGGATGCTACCGCTCGCGAGATACAGGGAGCATTTCGGAAACTCGCAAAACGCTACCATCCCGATAAAAACCCTGAGCGGACCGCTTTTGCAGAAAAGATGTTCCGTGAAGTCTGTAACGCCTATCATACACTCCAGGACAAAAAACAGAAATTTGATTATGATCGGACATTACAGACGATTGAGCGGCAGCGGAAATCACACGAAGCGTATATTGATAGGCTAAATAGACTGGACCAGAACTACGCTAAGTTAGAATTGCTGTTGCAGGCACTACTCCATCACAACTACGAAACCGGCGTTTCCATGTACGAGCAGCTGTGCCATCACTCCGAAGAAGCAGGGGAGGAGTGGTGCATCGATGATTTCCTGAGCTACGAAGAAAGCCGAGACTGCGAATTCCTCATCGCTGAAGCATACCAGAAACTCGGATTTTCTAACGGAGACGCGTCTTCCGCGCTTGAGCGACACCGAAAAATCGAACAGGCGATGCTGCTCTATGAATCCCTACTGTCTGCTGAATCAAAACGTCCCTGTTTCAAACACTTTATCCGAGAAGTCAAAGAACGTCTTAAATTCATCTACCTTTACCACTTCAGCGTTGAAGGTCACGACCAAAGGGGTCACATTCCATTGACGAAGATCCAAGCGTTAAAACTCCCGAAACGGGAGACGGCATGGATGTACAAAAAAATCGCTGAATTCTACGTTGAAATCGATCAGCTTCCAGAAGCACGCATCCTTCTGAAAATGGCATTTGAACTGCAACCCCGCCTCACCGGTGCCAAGAAAATTTGTAAAATCTTAAATATGGGTTCGCTTTTCAGATAAACAACTGTAGGAATAATCTCTGAATTACAATATTCTCATTAGAGGAAAATACGAATGCGAAAAGAGGTACGCTGGGAACGGATGTTCCCTGATGAATTAGAAGCAGCACTCAACGCGTGTCCGGCTGTCTATTTCACATACGGACTTTGTGAACCACATGGACCCCAAAATGCAGTGGGACTCGATGCCCTCAAAGCACACGGAATCGCTTGCCGTACCGCACATACCCACGGCGGCATCGTCGCGCCACCCGATTATTGGCATATCCATGAACACGGTATGTACGCAAACTGGGCATATCGGAATGTCGGCGAAGTGCGCAGCTGGCTGACAGCAATGCCAGCGTGGCAACATTTCAAAAACGTCTGTTATCACGTTCGTGCTGCCGATGCCCTCGGATTCCACGCCGCTATCTTCCTCACTGGACATTATGGCCCCAATTGGCAAGACCTCAAGACCCTTTTATCCCTAATCCAACCGCACTTTGCCATGCAACTCTATGGACTTCCCGATTTTGAAGCAAATACACCAGGATTTGATCATCAAGGCAACGGCGGCGATCATGCCGGCAGAGTCGAAACCTCGCTCCTCTGGGCATTAGAGCCAGAGTGTGTTGACATGTCGCGGATGCCTGCAGCAGACGCAGAAGGACCACACTTCGCGATGGGGGCAAACGCTCCCGATTCCGACCGGCGTATCGGTGAACGTATGGTGAACGACGAAGTCGCATGGCTTGGAAAAAAGATGCAGGAACTATTGGAGGCTTACACACAGCAAAACATTACTGAACGCCAACCTGTAACTTTTGAGGAAGTCGAACAGATATGGACAGAAACTGTATCCCCTGCTTTGAAAACCTTTGAGACGATGAAAAATCCTGAAGAATCGCCACCGGAAGGCTCACAATGGTTTCGTCAGTGTAAACTGCCAGAACTTTCCTAAGAGAGGATATCACATGGAAACTAAAAATGGACAACTCGCTGAAAATTACCGAAAAAACGGATTTCTGACCGGCATTCATGTTGCTGAAAATGCTGAAGCTTTACACTTTCGCAAAGCGTATGATGCGTTAGAAGCCGAAGTCGGTGCAGAGAAATGTGAAATTGGTCTCATTGATTGGCACTTTGATTATAAATTCATTTGGGACCTC
>PYJC01000062.1 GCA_003635255.1 Candidatus Poribacteria bacterium
GAAAGATCTATGGGATTGATGATGGAGGCGGGGTCTATCGCTTAGAGACTAATGGTCAATGGGAGCAGGTTTCTGAGTCAGTTTTAGATGGCATAGTCTCTTTCGGTGTCACCAACAACACCCTCTACAGTGTTGTCGAAAATATTGGGATATTTCGTATATCGCTTGCGGAGAGATAGTAGATAGCGGTTATATGCTCAACCTTTGAACTTTGAATCGTGCGATTCTCCCACGACCAACTAAGGTGATCAAATTGAATGTTTTTAATGTGTCCATGTCTGTCATATCTAAGGCTATCTTGGGTTTGAGGAAGTTTATGCACAACAAATTCTTCGGGAGATACTTTTTGTATGAAGATTAATTTTTTAATTCGGTAATTTCTTGGTGAAGTCCGGTTCGGTTAGGAGGGAAACACCCCGACAAAAACACCGAACCTACCGGGCCGGGGGAAATACAGAATTACCGAAATATTTTCTTAAACTTCATTAAAAAAGTATAGAATGAAAAATAACTGAAATACGTTATCGGCGCGACTTGGATAAACCAAGAAATTCGTACGGATCAATCCCACCATCGGGAAAGATGAATACTTGAATACCCGCGGGGAGGTCATCTTCTGTGAGGCTTGTGAGCGGATACGTATCAGGATTGTGGTAATCCCGGATCTGCCGTGTTATGTTCGGGTCCCCCATCAGACGGCTGATGTATCTTTCTGTTCCGTTATAATCCCATTCGATGTAAACTGTGCCGCGGATGGTAGGGTAGACGAGTCCATTTTGCATCGTACCACCCGCCACATCAACCCCTTGTTCCAGCAGTTTCATCCAAACGCGGGCGATTAATTCGTGTTCTTTGTTCATGCCGTTCCAGTAATCATCTGGGAATTCTGGTGGGAGTTTGGGATAGGGTCCGAATCCGTAAGGTGAGACGGGGGCATCTTCTGTGGGTGCTGCCCATGAAACAAAGTCATCGAGCAAAAACGCATCTGTTACGTCGAGGTTCTCGGTTTCGTTGGGTAGCGCGTTCGGGGCATCGGATATGAGGGTGTCCGTGTTTTCATCAGGCGTGTCAACAAAACCGGGGGTCTGGATGTCTGTCGGCGCGTCAGTCGCTTCTGCTGGAGGTGTCTTTCCAAGTTCCCGTAAAAATCGATCACTGCGTTGAAGCTCGGCTTCACTGGTACGGCGGATGTGCCAGGAATAAAACAGGCTGCCACCGACGATCAGCACGAAAACTGCGAGTCCAGTAATAAAACCTCTGCTTGAAAGAATGGCATGGTGCATGGTGTGCCCCCTAAAAGAAAGGCGATAGCAAGTGTCTCTTTCTGCGTAAAAGCTTGCAAGTAGTTATCGCGTCCTGTTCTATGCGATTGCTCTATCACCAATAAATTCCAATTCCCACTTCCCTTTTCTTCTGATCCAAATGTATGAAGCCCAAGACGCGCTAAGATTGCCTTCGGAGTATCCGCCAGAAATTTTAACACAATTTTTAAACAAACCAATCCATTTATAACTGTCAATTCGGAATAGAAGACCATTTCCTTCCGTTGGAGCCTCTCCGTCAATCACAATACTGCCCCCCATTACAAATTCCGAACCCTTCTTTACGGGTGGCGAGTGTCCCTTAAATCGCGCAAGAAATTCTGGCGAAGGGTCTTCTCCCTCAATTTCCAAGAAATACGCTTCGGCATCTTGTTTTTGTGCGGAGGCATTATTTTCAAATTTATAGCGAAAAAACGTCTCAAAGAGGTCAAGTATTTCGGGATCAGGTGTTTCGTCTTGCAAATCGCCACATGAAGATAGGATGGTGATAGCCAAACAAGAAACGACTAACACACACATTTTAGGTTTATACATTTATCTTTCTTTTAGTAGTCGTCTACACCACCAACCACACCGACAAAAATAATAATGGTCCCACCGGTTAGGGTCAGGCAACCGAAAACGGATCCTGCGGCACCTAATTTAATCTGATATGATCGCATTTTCGCCCGATAAGCATCGGCGTAAAAATTAACGTATTCAGGCGATTTTCCGATCAATCTTTCAGGGGGTGGATTCGGTGGATGAAGATGCATGTAATATCGGGTTAGCAGACCGAAGACCGTTGCAGCACTCATTCCAGCAATTATGTATGAAGGTTCGGGTTGACTATGTCCAAAGTGCAAGTCAGCGATACATCCAGTCATCAAAGCGCACATCCCTGCGGCGAGAGGGGCACTCATGCCTGCTCCAAAATAAGCCGGTAAATTGACATCGCTTTTGGCATCCGATTCAGCATCTACTTTCGCCTGAAGATGTATGGGATCATGTGGTATATTCTCATAACCTTTAGAACCACAGCCTGTAAGCGTAATGATACACACAATTGACAAACAACAAAAATATAGCAAGAATTTCACAAAAAATCTCCTTCATACAGTGGAAGATTATCTGGAGCCTGTCCGTCCCTTATGCGGTTTCTATATTTTTTTATTTTCTTAAACCTTTTTCCCAAATATTTCCCTCTCTCTTTAAGTATAAAAAATTAGTGGTAAATTCGGGTTGTTATCTTCAGTTTTTATGAGGGTGATATCTGGCTACCATCCTTTTTTCCCAGATGACGTCCTGCTTGCAGGCGGAAGTCTTGATGGCACTATCATTCTCTGAGATATAACACTTTATCTACAAAATGGAAATCCGTGATGCTATTGCTGCAGGTATTGCACATCTTCATCAAAACCGATTACGGGCTGGGTTATCCATTCTCGGTATGCTTATCGGGATTGCAAGTGTGCTCTGCATGATGGCTATTGGCGATGGTGCAAAGCTCCTCATCGCCAAAGACCTCGAAAAACTCGGCGGCGCAAACCAAATTCAATTGTGGATACGGAGTACCGTTTGGAAACGTGGACGACTCATGCGGACGACCGAACGATATACCCTTGAGGACGCTCGTGCCATTGAAGCGGAATGCCCCAATGTTTTATTCGTTTTACCGAAAAATGAAAGATTCCGCCCCCACCGCGTTACCAGCCAATACGGCAGCCAACCCAGCCCGCATTTTGAAGGTGTCACCGCAGATTATGCCCTTGGTATGCACTGGGAAATCCAAGAAGGCAGATTCCTCTCCGAGAACGATATTGAAAACGCAACTCAGGTCTGTGTATTGGGTGTCAATATTGCTGGCGAGTTGTTCGGAGACATCTTCGCCGTTGGTCAAGAAGTGAAGGTGCGGTTTTCTTGGCGGCTGCCCTCGGTAAGACTACGTGTTATCGGTGTGATGAAAACAAAAGGGAGTAGTCTCAGTTCTTGGCGTTCTTTAGATGATACGGTTTGTGTCCCGTTGACAACGCGTCAACAGCGACTTGTAGGTAATCCGTACGTTGATAGATTGGTTCTCTTTTTTAAAAAAGATGCGGATGTTTACAGTATCATTGATTCGGTTAAAGATGTTCTCCGCAAGAGGCACCGAGGAAAGGATGACTTTATCGGTTATTGGATACCAAAGAGTAATATTCAGCGGCTTGCGCACACACAAAGAATGATAAAAATCGCGTTGGGGAGCATCGCAAGTTTCTCACTGTTCGTCGGTGGTATCGGTATTATGAATATGTGCCTTGTCTCTGTCGGCGAGAAAATGCGGGAGATCGGCTTACGGAAATCAGTCGGTGCAAAACGAATTCACATTTTCTATCAATTTTTGACGGAATCAATTTGTCTATGTTTCTGTGGTAGTATATTTGGTATTGCAGGAGGTTGGCTCGCAGCGCACGGTATGGCGAGACTCGCCGTGCGCATCGTGCCGATTGTACCGGAGTGGCCCGTTGTCCTCTCTGGGCAGTGGGTTCTTATCTCCGTTATTTTTTCGATGCTTATGGGCGTTGGTTTCGGTGTCTACCCAGCAGTACGAGCATCGCGACTCTCACCGATTGACGCACTCCGAACCGAGAATTAAGCCAGTTCCGGTTTTTTCATAGGTATTCAGTTTTTGGTTTTAAGGGGAGCCGCGATTTGGAAATTACGCCTGCTTTTTCAAATTATGCATTTTCCTAAAATTGTGCAAATTTTTGGGTGCTGTTACGGTCATTTATCGTAAAATCTGCAATTATAGTAAAGTTTAGAATTAATAGGACACTCTGTGTCGGTTCGGTTAGGAATGCAGATCGCATTTGGGTGAGTACACCGCAAAACCGAACCTACCGGGGAATGAAAGTGTCTCTTTATTTTTTGGTTTCACTATAAATGTGCATTAAAGCGTCAAATTTCTAAAAATTCGCCAAAAAAGTGAAATTAGGCCTTAACTTTTGCAGTTTCAGATGTATATATTAACACAGACAAGAGAAAGGTATCTTCGACGAGCGAAAGGGGAAGCGGAAATGCGAATATTGGACTTTCATTCCCCCGACACTCCGTGAACATCGGAGCAGCAGACGTGTCATAATAAATTACGTCTTCTGCGAAAATGGAGGCTCCTTCCAGCGAGCCAAAAGGAGATTGTAAAATGAAACGCTTTTTTGCTTTCACACTGATTGCACTTTTCGCGACTGCCTGCTTATTCATTGCGAACCTCAACGCTCATAATAAGCCTTTCGATGTAGACTATGGAACGGTTCTCGATAACGTATTTGTAGAAGCCTACGCGTCTACATCGTGGTCTGCGTCATCCGAAGTAGCCAGTAGCCATATGGACGGCTTCGTCATGAATAATGGCGGGAAAGCCACCAAAGCCTACTACGATTTCGAGACAAACGTGGACGGTCCAATATGGAAGAAGAAAAATAAACAAAAAGGTGGCGAAACCTGGGTCGCTATAGGGGAACGGTGGAGCGGTAACTATAATGTCTCTTTCGATCTCTCAAACGTAAGAGCAGGCAATTGGACGATTTGGGCATCCTCTGACATAACCGTAAAATCCGATATGAATGGCGATGGAGATGTCGACGATATGGAGGATGTGAGCTCGAAGAGTGCGTACTCCGACATCCACTTTGTAATCCAATAGTCCATCTCTCTTAGAGAGACCGATAACGCCAGCGGACAGGGCAACATCCCGATGTCCGCTGGCTCCCTAAGCATCCATCATGGATGAGGAGGAAACATCATGAACCGCCTCAAGATAAACGTGCTTTTACAAACCCTCATGTTTTTGTTTGCTTGTGGACTCTTGTTGTTCTGCGTTACGACTGTCGTTGACGCGAAAATCGTCTTCCGTATCGGCAATGATCTTTACGTCATGAACGATGACGGCTCCGGCAGACGCAGACTCACACACAACACAACGGCGAAAGACAACCGTCCCCGCTGGTCGCCGGATGGCACGCAAATCGCTTTTACCCGATATATGGACAAGGAGAAGGCGGAAACCTCGGAATTGTTTATCATTAACGCAGATGGCACAGAACCACAGCGTCTCACCCATAACAAGTTCTCCGAATCCTACCCGTCCTGGTCCCCGGATGGACGCTACATCGCCTTTCAGGGCGATTATGAGGTGCATGTCATAGAAGTGGCGACGCGCGCCGTTACACAGTTAACATTTCCTGTAGGCGAGCGTCATCACGGTGCCACGGCACCCGACTGGTCGCCGGATGGCACACAAATAACGTTTGAGCGGTTCTCCCGCGTCCCCAAAGGTGCCGGTGTCGGGTTTGCCGGAAAATTGATCTATGTGATGTCCATCGATGGGCAGCACCAACGCCCCCTGCAAAAGTGGCGAATCGATGATGGCGCAAGCACCATGCAGTTCGAGCCACGCTGGTCGGCAGATGGACAACGCATTCTCTTTGATGACTGCAAGTGGCACAAAGCGGATATGATCTGTCGACTCACCGTGGCGCGAATCGGCGGCACGGGACAAGTCATTCAGGATATTTATGACAGAATCGGCGACAATTTGCTCGTCTCCTACGCCGGATGGATGCACAACGGCCGTGCCATCCTTTTTGGACTCAAACGTTTGGATAAACCCAACCCGAATTATGACATTTATCGCTACGCTTTTGACACCCGGAGCCTCAAACGAATAACACACGAACCGGGGAATGAAGGCCATCCAGACTGGACAGAAGGCGCGTTGTCAGTATCACCGCACGGGAAGTTGACAACGCTCTGGGGCGAGATAAAGCAGCCCGCACACGCTGACTGATGAACCAACAAAGCGGATCAGGAAAAAAAGCGAAAGTTTCTGATTTTAATTTTGATTTTTTCCGTTAAAAAAGGTATAATAAATTACCATTTCTGAATCGGAGGGGTAATCTATGAAATTGAGATGTCAATTGAAGAGTATCAAATGCCCGCGTTACAAGCATCAAGGGATTTTTCGTCCCAATGATGAAATGGTAAAACCGCTTTTGTCGGATTTGCATCAGTGTGCGGCGTGTATAGCGTACGCTGCACCGCAACGTCCCGATCTCGAAGACGATTTGTTCCAAATCGCTTCCTTAACCCTCATCGAAAAGGGACCTAAGTTTAATCCAGCGCATCATAGTGGGGCTGGTTTCGGGACTTTCATCCGTCCACGCATCTGTGGTGCCTTAATGCATGAAAAAAGTAGGGAACTCACCCGTAGCACGCGTGAATTCCCCAGTTGTGGTGGCACCTCGAATCCGTACGAAGACTCGGATGCTGAAGTCAATCAGGATATCGGACGGTTGTGGGAGGTCCCAGACCCGCGCGCTGAATTTGAGACGGAACTCGTACGCAATATCAGTTTCAATACAGCGTTGCCGAAGCTCCTGAAAATGCTGACCCCTCGCGAACAAGAAGTTTTTGCTTGCCTACGTACTGATCAGCGGAATTGCGAGATTGCTGAGACGTTGACACTCTCTGAAGCGCGCGTCAATCAGTTAGTAACACAGGTAACACAGAAACTGACACGTGCGGCGCAAAGGCTCGGTTTGGCAGAATAACTTTCTTGGAGGCCCCTCTTGAAAATAACCACACTTCAAATATAGCGGCGATTGTAGATACCAGTAGTGACGCTGGACTGCAATCGCCTTTTTTATTCACGCCATGTATAGTTTCCCTTGATTTTTCCCTTATTCCCTGCTAAACTTAAAGAAATTTAAGACATCTCGTTACTCGCCTTGCAAACTTGCACCATGAAAATAGGCGAGTTCAAACCACGCCAACAAACTAAAAGATCAGAGTCGGTCAATCTATTGAGACAAAAGTTAAAAGATAACATCTTTCTAATAGTCTCGGTGCTGCTGTGCCTCTTTATCTTAGCCGAGGTCAACTATCCACAGCTTGCACCGCAATCTCAATTGGCACTCTTCGCGATGCTCGGATTAATAGTGATATTTTTGAGATACCCTATTCATTCACGTTTCGCGGATAACCGTGTTTTTCAAACGCTCGATGTCGCGCTTATAGGCAGTGTGATTGTCTGTTTCGGTTATGTTGTAACGCAAACAGAACCCATTTTTCAAGGCTTTTGGTTAGACGGTCAGTCTCTCGGTGACCGCGCCGGAGCAGAGCCACTACTGGATTATATCGTCGGCGGAATCGGACTTATCTTAATATTGGAGGCAACGCGCCGTTCTATCGGTATGACGCTTCCACTGCTCTCTCTCGCATTTCTTCTCTATGCCAGTTTCGGACAATTTATGCCGGATTGGTTGTTTCCGCATCGCGGGTATTCCGTTCAACGGATCGTCAGCCAGACGTTTTTGCATAGTCAAGGCGCGTTTGGTATCGCCCTGCGAGTGATGTTCACGTATGTATTCCTTTTTGTCCTGTTCGGTACGTTATTGGAACGAACAGGGGCAACCGATTATGTCTTGAATTTAGCAAGGCGTGTATTCGGGACGAGCGCAGGTGCACCTGCGAAGGTCGCTGTTCTCGGCAGCGGCATGATGGGGTCGTTGTCGGGTTCCGCCGTAGCGAACACAGCGACGACCGGTACCTTTACGATCCCGTTGATGCGACGCTCTGGATTTCAACCTGAAATAGCAGGCGGGATTGAAGCCGCAGCGAGTTCTGGTGGTGCACTAATGCCGCCGATCATGGGTGCAGCTGCCTATATGATGCTTGAAATCGTAGAGCCTGCCGTTACATACTTGGAGATCATCAGGGCAGCACTGCTACCAGCAATCCTTTACTACACCGGCATGCTGTGTATCGTACATTTTCTGGCAAAAAGTAGCAGACACGTTCACAGTCCCGAAGAAGCGGGCGACGACACACAGGAAGAGAAACGTGGAAAACTTTTAACGGTGCAAGGGAGCATCTTTCTCGCTGCGTTTATCGCACTCATAGGGTTTCTCCTGATGGGTGCTACAGCGTTCCGAGCAGTCAGTTGGAGCCTTCTGGTTGTCGGCACAATAAGCCTTTTAGATTTCTTAGTCCGAAAAATCCGTAAGCAGCACGTTCCGATGGAGACCCGATGTGGCGTTTCAGATTTCCGAAAAGGTGTAGATTTTATAGTATCACCATGTGAGCGGGCAGCGCAGAGCGGCGTTTCGCTGATTGCAGCTGCAGCATGCGTCGGTATCATCTTGGGCGTGGTAACACTAACAGGTATCGGTAGCAAGTTACCGTCAGCACTTTTACCGATTGCATCCACGAATCTTGTGTTAGCACTCTTCTTTCTGATGATTTCAACGATTATTCTCGGGATGGGGCTGCCTTCATCCGTCTGTTATCTATTGATGGCGATCTTGGTGGGTCCCGTGCTTCTGGATTTGGGAGTTGTTCCGCTTGCAGCGCACTTTTTCATCTTCTATTTCGGGATGATGTCAATGGTGACACCACCTGTTGCTCTGGCGGCGTATGCTGCCGCTGCCATCGCGGGTTCAGGAATAATGGTGACCGCATTCGCAGCCTTCAGGTTCGCACTTGTCGGTTTTGCGTTACCCTACGCTTTTGTGTTACGTCCGGCATTGCTCTGGCTGCGTGGAGATGGCAATACGCCGGAGTTATGGGCAGTCTTCGGGACTTTTTCACTCACATTGGTCGGTACAGTTATCTTCGCAGCGGCGATTGCGGGTTATATTTTTAATAAATTATCGCTATGGACACGCTGCATCTTGTTTGCCGCTGCACTCGTCCTCTTTTTTCTACCAACGGATGTTCAATTTATATGGATTCATGGAATAGTAATAGTCGCCAGTATTGCCATTTTCTATTATAATTGGCGAGAAAAGGAGACACACTATGAAAAACCCAGTTAAATGGATATTGTACTGCCTACTCGTGTTATTGTTCTTACTCCATAACGATTTCTGGTTCTGGAAAACGCCGCAGCTCGTTTTGGGGTTGCCGATAGGGTTGCTCTATCATATCGGTTACTGCCTTGTGGCGACATTGCTAATGGCAGCCTTCGTCAAATCACGAGGGGATTGGGGAGAGGAATGAACCTTGCTGTTATTTTTATCTATCTCGCTATGGTGTTGGTTCTCGGTGCCTTGAGCCATAAACTTTTCCGAAACACTGGGGAAGACTACTTCGTCGCGAGCCGGACGATTAATTGGTTTATCCTGTTGATGACACTTTTCGGCACGAACATGACAGCGTTCTCAATCCTCGGAGCATCGGGTGAAGCCTATCATAGAGGTATCGGTGTTTTTGCGTTGATGGCTTCTTCTTCTGCGATCGTCGTGCCGTGTGTATTTCTCTTTATCGGGACTCGCCTTTGGCGAATCGGAAAGCAGTTTGGTTATGTAACGCAGGCACAGTACTTCCGAGATCGCTGGGAATCTGGCGGTTTGGGACTCCTACTTTTCATTATATTTGTACTGCTGCTTATACCGTATTTGCTGATCGGGGTGATGGGTGGCGGCGGGACATTGGCGACACTCACCGATGGCCAAATCCCGCAATGGGTAGGCGGCTTACTCATCTGTGCTGTCGTCCTCTGTTACGTTACCTACAGCGGGATGCGTGGCACTGCTTGGGTGAACACGTTCCAAACGCTCGTTTTCATGGCACTCGGAGGAGTCACCTTCTTTGTTATCACGTATCGGATGGGTGGACTTTCAAACGCTATCTCTAAAGTAGACACGGGTTTACTCATGCAAGCGGAGCATATTAAGCCGTTGGAATTATTGACGTATCTCTGTATTCCGCTCTGTGTCGGTATGTTTCCACATATCTTTTCACATTTCCTAACCGCAAAGGATGTCGGTACGTTCCGGTATGCAATTATCCTATATCCACTGTGTATTGCGATTGTATGGATTCCGAGTGTCTTGCTCGGGATATTGGGGAATGTAGATGTCCCCGATTTAAAAGGACCGCAAGCAAACAATGTGCTGATCCAAATGATTCATATACACGCTCCCGGTGTATTGGCTGGATTTTTAGGGGCAGGTGTTTTCGCGGCGATTATGTCATCCCTTGATTCACAATCGCTCGCTATTGGGAGCATGTTCACACACGATATTATTGGTCATTATCGTCGAGAGACGTTTTCCGAGAAACAGCGGGTATGGGTGGGACGTCTATTTGTAACGGGTGTCCTTTGTGTCACGTATCTAATCTCTCTCGTCGCGACACCGAGCATTTTTAGACTTGCGATCTGGTCGTTCACTGGGTTTGCAGGGCTTTTTCCGATTGTAGTGGCAGCACTGTTCTGGCGGCGTAGTACAAAATTGGGGGCATTCGCCGCGGTTGGAAGCGTTATTTTATTATGGCTCTATTTCTTTCTCCGTAACTGGCAGACACCGGGATACAGTGTCGGCGGTACCGGAATTATGCCTGTTACAATCCTTATTGCCGTTTCGTCTGTCACTTTGATAATCGTTTCTCTACTCACAAAACCACCGAGTTCACAGACGCTTGACAAGTTTTTTGACTGACGAGTTTTGTTGAAAACGTGCAGTAGCGAGGCGGTGCCCTCGCTTGGACAACATTATAAGGAGCAATAGACAAATTATGATACGGAAGAAAATAGTCTTATTTTTATTGTTCATGGTATGTATTTCTGCATGTGAAAACGCTGAGGATCCGCTTGAACCTGAACCGGAACCCGAAAAACCGGTCGTGCTCCAATACGGTACAGTCTCTGGTACCGTCACCGATGCAGGGACAGGAAACCCGATTCCGGGAGCGACTGTAACATTACTTGGGCTATCCATTGAAACTGGCGTGGATGGTGCTTATGCTTTTCAAGGTGTTGTCTACGACGATGCGCACACGCTGGTTGTTGAAGATGCGGATTACAAACCGTATAACGAACCTTTTGCCCTTAGTCAAGAACGTTTAGTTCTCGATATTGCATTGGAGCCGCTAAAAGATCCAGTGGTGGAGACACGAGAATTCTTTGACAATTTTTCCGACCTCCTTGAATCCTTGGATATGGAGAACATCGAAGCGATCCGGGCCCTCTTTTCGGAGACCTACGTCGCTGCAGACGATGCTGCTACACTCTTCGGTGTCGCATCAGGCATCATTCCTGAGAATTATGAAGATGTCGTTCCGGCGATGACGCAACTCTTTGAGGAGTATGTCTTCCTTGAATTCCTGTTCAAGGATATAGAGGTGGATGTGACGCATGCACGGAAAATGGCAGTAACGCTTCGGCTTGATATAAACGCAGAAAAGGGGGAGCAGCGGGATCCGAGGGAACTCAAGGCCCATTGTAAATTTGAATTCCGCCGTGAAGGAGCGGATTGGAAAATCGTCTATTGGCAGCTTATTGAATTAGATATTCGCTTATAATCTCTTCTTGTAGGAGCGAGTTTTGCTCGCGACCTCTTTTTATAGGAGCGAGTTTTGCTCGCGATCTGTGATACTTTGTGTCTCAAACACCTATTTTCGCTGATAGGGATTGAGACAAGGAATTAGCAAGTGCCGCGAATTCGGTGATGTCCAATGTTTCGGCGCGCCGTTGGGGTGCTATACCGAGTTCCTCAAATTTGGCTGCCAATACCTCTCCTGAAACAAACCTACCTCTGACTAAAGCATTTTTTAGCATTTTTCGCCGTGTCCGAAACGCGGTCCGCACTATTTTAAAAAAGAGTTCTTCATCTTCAACCGCGACCTTTGGTTTTTCACGCATCGTCAATTTAAGAAGCGCGGAATCGACCTTCGGAACGGGATAGAAATTTTCTGGCGACAGCGTCGCGATGAGTGTTGCCTCAGCGTAATAGGTGACACCGATTGTTAACGCACCGTAGTCCTTTCCGCCAGGGGGCGCAGCAATTCTTTCCGCTACCTCTTTCTGCATCATTAAGACACAGCTGTGAATTTGTTTATGATGTGCGAGAAGTTTCCACAAAATGGGAGTTGTAATACTATAAGGCAGGTTCGCTATAACTTTAAAAGTAGTAGGCACAGTCCCTGTGCCGTCAACCAACAGTGAATTGAGTTCCAATTTGAGAATATCAGCATTGAGGAGTTGGACACGTGAATCTGTCGAAAATTGCGCTGCTAAGGCGTTGTATAAAAGTTCGTCCACTTCAACAGCAATCACGCGTTCAACATGCCGCGCCACTACCTCTGTGAGACATCCTAACCCTGCCCCAATTTCTATGACCGTGTCGTCTGTTGTGAGTGCGCCAGCTTCAAGGATGATTTTGAGGGCTTCTGGATTGACAAGGAAATTTTGACCTAATTGCTTTTTAGGGCGGGTATGGTTTAGCGCAAAAAAGGCACGGATTTGTTGGTGATTCATCTTTATTGCTGGATTATTTGGTGATATTGTTTCGTATAGAAACAATCTTTGTTAGAATGGCATCCGCTACATCCCGTTTTGAGGAACGAGGCAGCTGTTCGCAGATACCATCTCGGTCCAGCAGGGTTACAATGTTTGTATCGGATTGAAATCCCGCACCTTCTGCAAGAACATCATTCGCAACTATCAGATCGCAGTTCTTGCGTATCAATTTCTTTTTAGCGTTCTCAAGAAGATCGTTCGTTTCGGCAGCGAAACAGACAAGGGTTTGATGCGTTTTCCGTTCGCCAAGCGTCTGCGCGATGTCCGGATTCCTTTCAAGTGGAAGCGTTAATGTATCAGCACTCTTTTTGATTTTATGCGGTGTGAATTCGCGTGGACGATAATCTGTGGGCGCGCCCGCCATAATAACGATGTCTGTTTCATTGAACGCCTTCTGAAGCGCATCATGCATATCAAGCGTTGTTTCGACGTGCTGAATCTCAATACCAGCGGGTGGCGGGACAGTAGCAGCACCGCTAACCAACCGCACTTCAGCACCGCGCTGCACCGCCGCCTCAGCGATAGCGTATCCCATCTTACCGCTGGAACGGTTGGTAATGAACCGAACTGGATCGATGTATTCGCGTGTCGCTCCCGCTGTGACGAGGACACGCGTGCCTCGCAAATCGTGTGCTATAGTTGCCGATTCCGCGGTTGAAGCCAGGATATTACTTATACTTTCGAGGATCGTTTCTACTGTGTTCAAACGTCCTACCCCTTCATAACCGCATGCCAAATCGCCACTTGCGGGTTCGATGAAGTGAACACCGTGCGTTTTTAGCGTGTCTATGTTTCGTTGCACGAAGGGGTTTTGATACATGTGCCCGTTCATTGCAGGCGCGAGGAGTATCGGGCAGTGGACGGAGACAGCGACGGTGGAGAGTGGGTCGTCTGCGATACCGTTTGCGAGTTTACCGATAATGTTCGCTGTTGCGGGGACAATTGCGAGCAGGTCAGCACGATCCGCGAGATCAATATGGGGCGGCTTCCAATCTGTGCCGGTGTCAAAGAGGTTCAGGAGCACAGGGTTCCGTGAAATGACTTGGAATTGCAAGGGCTGGACAAGACGGGTGGCGTTTTCCGTCATCACGACATGGACAGATGCCTCCATCTTGACGAGTTGGCTTGCGAGGTCAAGTGATTTGTGGATCGCGATCCCACCCGTAACACCTAAGATAATAGTCCGATCTCTGAATTCCATATTTTTTATGAGCGTTGAGCTTTAGCCATTTGTGCGCGTAGTTTTTCCAATTCTGCTTCAGCCTGCTGTCTGCGTAGCACTTCTTCTTCTGCGCGTGCTTCTGCTGTTTCTGCGCGTGCTTCTGCCGCCTCTTTCAGGTGCTGTTCCTCCATAGATGTTGTAATCGGCGTGCCATCTGGCAGATATGGACGCAACAGTCTAACGTCCGTCCGATGTTGTTCCTCGCAGCGAAAGTAGAGATTTAACGCTTCACTGAACAGACCGCCTTCCGCATCCGGTTCCATCTCAACAATGCCACCTGATAGATCCTGCCGCCACCCCCGAAACTCTGTAGGTTTCTTCAACTCCGGTTGATGTATAAAATACTCTTGGACACCTATATCATTGAGATACACGCCGACTTTTTCATTCCGATCTTGACGCGCCGTCGCGTCAGAGAGGAACTCAAAGACAGCAACCGGGGCGGTGCCTTCTGCCCACGTATAGAAGCTACGCCGTAGTGGATACTTCGCAACACCGAAAACGACATAAATATCTGGCGCGACACATTTTGCGATGTCGCCTTCGCTATAGTAGATAAAACTGTCAATCCCAATATAAACAAGTTCGTTAATTGCGAAGTATCGCTTGAACTGTTCGTAAATTGCTGCAATCTGTTCGCCGTGAAAACCGGTTGCGGACATAGGTTCGTCATCTTCACACGGATAACCTTCAATATAGACAGTCGTTTTACCGTTTGCTTTTGGAAAGACTGGCATATATTTTCTCTGTTTGAATCCAAAGTCGTTTATGGTATCCATGGTTCTCTCCATTTGATTATATTTTTTAGGTTTTAGAGGCGATTTCTGGGCAATAGTACACTACCTAATCTGCACCGTCAATGCCGAGCAACGGGTTAATTGTTTCTATCAATTTAGTATCAATACGGGAGCGTTCTGCAGCGATGATGGTCTGGATTTGGTGAACTGCCTGTTGTAGTGCGTCCTCTGGATTGCTAACCCAGTAATCATAGTGCTCAATCTCAAGTACCTCAGATTTCGCGATAGCGAGGCGTTTTTTGAGCTCCGTTTCCGATTCTGTTTTTCTGCGGCGGAGGCGTTTCTCCAGGATGGCGAACGATGGTGGTATGATGAAGATTAGAAGACTTCGCGCTGGCGATAAGTCTTGCGTTCGGATTTGTAGGGCACCCTTTACGTCAATTTCTAAAATAGCGTCTTTTTTTGCTTCACGTGCCGTGACTATTTCGGATTTGAGCGTTCCGTAAAAGTTGCCCCCGTATTCTGCCCATTCTAAGAAACTGTCCTGCTGAATATGTGCTTCAAATTCCGATTTTGACAAAAAGTGGTAATCGACACGATCTACTTCACTCGGACGCGGCTTTCGTGTCGTCGCTGAGACAGATAACCGCAGTGCCGCGTCCGCTTTGCAGAGCGCATCAATTACAGTACTCTTTCCTGAACCAGACGGGCCAGAAATCACGATGACAAGGTTCGGTTTATAAAGATGTGTATTCGCCATTGGAAGCATTGCTCCCATAACGCTAATCTGCTGCTTCTGCTGCTTCAGCGAGTTCTACAAGCACAGGGGATTCAATGCGGATCGCGTCTTTGATGCAGACCTCTTCACACAACTTGCAACCGACACATTCTTTGGGTTTAACAAGTTCACAGATACCGAAGAAACTTTCGGCGTGTTCGCCGGTGTCGGGATCCTTGAGTTCGAGACACTCCCAAGGACAAATATGGACACAGAAATCGCATCCTGAGCAGAGTTCTTCGTAGATAACGGCGATAGGACGGTGTGTTGGGCGACGGATAAACTTGCACACCTCACCAAACTGATCGCGGATTGCTTCAACGGGACAGACCATCCCGCACGCACTGCAATCGATACAGACGTTTGGATCAATGATGTGCAGCATGTTCCTATCCCCTGTGATCGCATCAACGGGACAATTCGTTAAACACGCCATACATCCAATACATTCGTCAGTGATATAGTATGCCATGGGTCCTTTTCCTGTTTTTTATTCGGACGGAGTCTTTTGATTATCTTCAACACCTATATTTTACCACAATCATCATAAATTGTCAAGTGTGTTTCTTAGTTTTCGAGAGCTGTTCAATTCTCCGTTAGTTTTGATCTTTCAAATTCGCAGATACCGTGCGGACTAAACCCACGCTGGTCACAATATATCCTAAAATACGTCTAACACTTTGGCAGTTTTTTCATCCACAATTGCAGTCACGAGATTCCCGCGACTGTGATTAGAGAAACTGACGATCCACGCGAATCCTTGAAAAGATGGGTATGCGTGAACGCCGATTTGATCTCCTAAAGCGGTTTTGACTCGCACATCCGACTTTGCGATGCGTAGTATTACGTCTGCTTTTTGCGAAGTGGAAACCGCCTGAGTTTCAAGCGAACGCGCTATCTGTTTAACTCCGTTCACCTCTTTGGGTAATCTCTGCGGGTTCTGCTGTGCAAGGTTCTGGAGCTGTAATGCGTGTTGGCGATATGCATCTCGGTGTTTTTGATAATTTTTGAGGCCATAGGTAATCGGTATCTTCTCGTATTGCACAGCACACATCTCCGCTGCATCCGCTTCAAGTTGGAGTGCCTTTACATAATCGCCTTCCTGCTCTGCTAATGCCCGTTGTTTTCTGAAAAACGTCGGATAGATGCCGAATTCGTAAAATCGATCAGGATAACGCGGGAGCCATGCTATGATAAATTTTGCGATATTCTCACGCTCGGCATCCAGCAATGGTTCCGGGGTTTCTGATTTCTGCCAAGCAATTTTCGCCGCCTTACGATGGTATTCATAGTGTTCTTGAATTTCGTATGCTTCTTTTTCCGAGCGCGCCACCCACTGCTTGTATCCATGTCGTTTGTAGTAGTCGTGTGCGATCCCGTTCATGGGAACAGAGATGCGTTTAAGGCATTCTGCGGCGGCTTCGTGCCAGAGAGCGAGTTTCCCGAAGTCTCCAATCCGTGTGTAGCGTTTGATAAAGACATCCGCAGTCGCTGTGCCTTCACGGATTGCTATACACGGCTGCGTAATTAGCAACAAAAGAGGAAAGAACAATAAGACACGAATCAAGCGGTGTCCTCCGTAAGATTGCGTTTTCAGGTGGACGGCACACGGAGCGTGCCTACTACTGTAGCATAAAGCGGACGGTACCGGAAAACGTTTCATCGGGGGCAAGCACAATTACACCTGCGGGAATACCTCGCGCCTCAAGGTTGATCGCATCTGTCGGACAGGTATAAGGTTCAAAACAGATGGCATCTCTATCGGGGGGTGTGTAGACAACCAATTCCCTAAACTGCGCATCCGATTCCATCACCATGCCGTATCCGGTATCCTTATTCTCAATGCGGCATCGACTCACACCATCAACTAATTGAACGTCCGTGAAGACGTGGTCAAGTTTCAGTTTTACGAACGGCTGCCCACCCTGCAGATCCAGCGTACCGCTAACATCCAGCTGCTTTCCTGTTGGCACGAGGACTTCATCGAGTTCCCAATACTTAGCAGCAGGAACGGTAATCACTGCTTCTGATGCATTCGCTTCGGTGCCGAGATCTACGCTAAAATAGGGATGAATACCGAAGCCCATCGGCATATTCTGATCACCTGTATTTTTAATAACAATTCCCATCGTCAACACAGCGTCTTTGAGGGTATAGGTAATCTCAATTTTAAAGGGAAATGGATACTGGCGAACGACATCGGGAAAATCTTGAGAATTGAGCGAACACACCAATGTCGCACCGTTTTCATCAGCGATATGGCTCTCGACCTGATACGGTTGATTCAACAGCAACCCGTGAATTGTCGTCGGGGATTCGGGTGCTTTGTCAAACTGATAGGTTTTTCCCTCAAATTGCCACGTGCCATTCCGGATTCGGTTGGGGAAGGGGAACAGAATCGGATTGCCGTAAGCGGTCGGACGTTCCTCTAATGTGGCAAGATCCGGCGGTGCATCTATCAAATTTAACCAAGTGTCCCCAACCGCCACCTTGAAGGCATAGCAGTTATTTCCAAGTGCGGGTACGATCTCAGCAACCGCTTTCTCATCTTGTTGGATGTAATAAACTTGAAAACCGTCGATCGTTTTTACCGCTACCGAATATGTTGTATTCGCCATTGTTTTTACTCCGTCTGCATTTGCAAGTATCGTTGACAAGAAAAAAAGGACACAACCGATTCCAATGTGGAGCGCGTCGGCCCATATCCTCTCTCCAGATCGACGAAAAAAAAAGTCCATTATTGATTAGTCCCTTTCTTATGCTTTACGGCACGGCGGAGCGTGCCTACTACTTTTCAGCACACCAGTGAATGCCACGCCTTAGGACCTCTCGGAAGTTCGGATTAGAAAAGGTTACATCGTCGTGTCCACTCTGGAGGCAGAAGATACGGGAGTTTCCGTATTCACGCGCCCAACCGAGGACATCCATGCTGTTCGGGTGATCGACCGTCAAAAGAATTGAACTATCATCACCAGCAGATTTCATGGTATAGGTTTCGTCACCCATCTCCCACTCGGTGAGTCCAGAGGTAATTGGATGGTTTGCATCAGCGATTTGCACTTGGAGTGTTTGGCGCGGATAGTATCCAAACTCGCCGCGATCGTCAACCCCGCACATTTCAGAATAGGCATCCCATTCTGGGAACGCCAAGATGGCGTGATGCAGAATCACTATACCCTGTCCACGTTCCGCCAAACCGAGAATGGCACCGGCTTGTGCTTCTGTCGGATAGGGACGGTGGAAATTGTAAAAGACGACAGTCTCGTAATCCTTTTGGTCCGGATCGTCTACAAAAACGTCGAGATCTTCTCGGAGGAATTGGATACCTTCCATACTTTCAAAAACTGCGTCAAATTGTTTTTCTTGAAATCCGTGTTCACCGGTTACAACTGCGATTCGCATGGCTCTACTTTCTCCTATTAACGTGAGTTTGATAATATAACGTAACCCGTATTAATATTGCTTAATCAATAATAGATTGATAGGTTAGGACTTGGAATTGGTTTTTGAATTGATAATAAAACCGTAGGTCTTCTGGAATAAGTTGTGTCATCTGGATACCGATCAAGTCTTCGACGGGATCAATCCAGAAGTTTGTGTTAGCAATGCCGCCCCAGCTATAAGTGCCCAAGGAGCCGAGAACGAGTGTTTCAGCGACCTCCGTGCCAACTTGGAATCCGAGTCCGAACCCGCAGCCGAAGTCTATGCCCGTATAAAAGATTTGCAAGTCGTCAGGGATGTGGTTCATCCGGATGAGTTCCACGGTTTTTCGTCCGAGGAGCCGCTGCCCCTCGAGTTCACCGTCGTTGAGCAGCATCTGACAGAAGCGGAGATAGTCGGCAGCTGTGGATTGTAGTCCGATAGAGCTGGGGATGAAGTTCAGCGGTTCCCTTGAAAGTAAATAATCATGAGGAGATTCAATCTCCTGAATACTGCCATCTTCCGAAGGTGCGTATAGGTTCATATACCTATCGGCTTTTTCTTGTGGCACGGAGAACCCGGTGTCGTTCATCCGCAAAGGCTTGAAAATACGGGTTTCCAAAAATTCCGCAAACGATCTACCGGATACGACTTCTATGAGGTAGCCGAGGACATCGGGAGACATGCCGTAATGCCATGCCTCTCCTGGCTGAAAAAAAAGGGGAATCTTCCCAAGTATGTTTGCTATGTTTGCGAAGTCGTCGACATCGCCGCAGTAATAGAGCGGCTCCTCTCGGATCCGCTGATAAATCGGGTGGTCCGAGTCCTCGCCCCAGTCATAGATAAGTCCGGATGTGTGTGTGAGGAGATGCTTTATCGTCAGCTCGCGTTTTGCGTCAACAATATCTTTCCCATCTTCCGTGTAGACCTGCATGTCTTTGAAAGCCGGAATCAATTCAGAGACGGGTGTATTGAGTTGAAAATGCCCTTCTTCGTAGAGCATCATCACAGCGACAGCGACAATTGGCTTTGTCATGGAGTAGATGCGGAAGATGGTATCGAATGCTATCGGTTTGGCGGCAGCGATGTCCTGCATGCCAAATTTTTTGAAATGGACGAGTCTGCCTTTACGGGCTATCATTGTTAATGCCCCGGGAATTTTTTCGTCGTCCACCCAACGTTGCATGGCGGGTGCAATGCGTCCGAGACGTGAGGTTGACATGCCGACATCTTCAGGCACGGCGCGCGGTAATCCTTCATAGCCTGTCATTCAAAACTCCAGTCAATAAGTGCTTGATAGGTTAGCACTCGGAATTGGGCGTGGAATGGGGAATCGCCAATTAATTGTGTCATCAGAATGCCGATTAAGTCTTCAACGGGATCAATCCAAAAGGTTGTGCTTGCGAGACCGCCCCAACTGTAGGTGCCTTCGGAACCAAGGCTATTGGTATCGGCGACGTTGGTAACAACGGCAAATCCGAGTCCGAAGCCGCATCCGGTTCTCTCAAGGGGTTGCCAATCGTCAGAGATATGATTCATTCGGATGAGCTCAACGGTTTTTCTTCCGAGGAGTCGCGCGCCATCAAGTTCGCCATCGTTGAGCAACATCTGGCAGAAACGGAGATAATCCGCGGCGGTCGATAGCAGTCCTGCGCCCCCGGAGTGGAAGAAACTCAGCGGTCCGCTCGCAACCGGAGCGTTTTCAAGCACCTGAATACCGCCATCTTCCGTAGGTTCATATAACGTTGCATATCGGTCAGCCTTTTCGGCCGGTACTGAGAAAGCGGTATCATGCATACCTAATGGATTTAAGATGCGGGTCTTCAAAAATTCCTCAAACGGCACACCAGACACGACTTCTACGAGGTAGCCGAGTACATCGGTAGACATCCCGTAGTTCCACGCATCACCCGGATGGTGAAGGAGCGGGATATTTCCGAGTTCTTGCGCCATGTGTGCGAGGTCCCCGCCGTAGAAATCCGCTGCTCTATATCGCTCATTAATCGGATGCTCCCAGTCTCCACCGTAGATAAGTCCAGAAGTATGTGTGAGCAGATGTTTTATCGTCATCTCTCGTTCAGTATCAACAGTAGTGTTACCATCCTCCGTGTAGACCTGCATGTCCTTGAAAGCGGGAATAAACTCGGAGACAGGTGTGCCGAGTTGAAAATGCCCTTCTTCGTAGAGCATCATCACAGCAACGCTGGTAATCGGTTTCGTCATCGAGTAGATGCGGAAGATAGTATCAAATTCTATGGGTTTCGCAGTAGCAACATCCTGTGTGCCGAATTTTTCAAAATGGACGAGTCTACCTTCACGGGCGATCATCGTCAATGCGCACGGAATTTTCCCATCATCAACCCAGCGTTGCATGACTGGGGTAATACGTCCTAATCGCGAGGTTGACATGCCGACGTCTTCAGGCACGGCTCGCGGTAATCCTTCATACATTGTCATCAAAATCTCCTGTAGGATAGTTGTCAGTTTGCTTCGCAGTGAGAATACGATTTTTCTCCGAAAAAATCTTTCAGTTATCAGTTAAAGAGTGCCTCGCAGTGAGAGTTGTTGCAATAACAAGAAACGTCCGCGACACAATGTCTTAACCAAAAACCGAAAACCGAAAACTGATAACCATTACTCAGTTAGTGCCTGATAGGTTAAGACCCGGAATTGGGCCTGGAATGGGGAATCGGCACCGACCAATTGTGTCATGAAAACACCAATTAAGTCTTCCACAGGATCAATCCAAAATGTGGTGCTTGCCATACCACCCCAACCGCAAGTGCCTAAAGAGCCGACCGTGTGTGTATCAGCGACATCGGTGACAACGGCAAACCCAAGTCCGAAACCGGTACCGGTTCTCTTAGGTGCTAACCAATCGGGTGGAACGTGGCTCATCGTGACGAGTTCAGCAATTTTTCTTCCGAGTAGCCGTACACCATCGAGTTCACCCCCGTTGAGCACCATTTGGCAGAAACGGAGATAATCCGCGGCAGTCGATTGTAGTCCTCCGCCGCCAGAATGGAAAAAACTCAGGGGTCCAGTTGCAGCATGGACTTTCTCAATTTGCTGAAGATTACCGTCTTCCCCGAATTCATATACCTTTGAATATCGGTTAGCATTTTCAACTCGCACCGAAAAACCGGTGTCGTTCATACCTAACGGATTAAAAATACGGGTTTTCAAAAACGTCTCAAACGGCATACCAGATACGATTTGTACGAGGTAGCCGAGAACATCAGTAGACATCCCGTACTTCCACGCACTGCCCGGCTGGTGAATGAGGGGAATATTTCCAAGTTTTTCTATCATATTTGAGAGATTGCCACCGTAGAGATCTGCGTCTTCATATCGCTGATCGATCGGGTGATCCTCCCTATCGCTCTCATAGATGAGTCCAGCGGTATGCGTGAGTAGATGTTTTATTGTCACCTCGCATTCGGCATCAACAATATCACTGCCATTTTCCGTATAAACCTTCATGTCCTTGAAATATGGTACAAATTCGGTGACTGGCGTGGTGAGTTGAAAATGCCCTTCTTCGTAGAGCATCATCACAGCGATACTGGTAATCGGCTTCGTCATGGAATAGAGGCGGAAGATGGTGTCAAATTGTATCGGTTTGACGGTGGCGATATCTTGCATGCCGAACTTTTCAAAATGGACGAGTTTACCACGCCGCGCGATCAGCGTCAATGCGCAGGGGATTTTTCCGGCATCAACATAGCCTTGCATGACCGGTGTAATACGTCCCAACCGCGAGGTTGATATGCCGACATCTTCAGGCACGGCTCGCGGTAATCCTCCATATACTGTCATCAAAATCTCCTAAGATAGTTGTCAGTTTGCTTCGCAGTGAGAATACGATTTTTCTCTCACTGCGAGGCATGAAAAAATCTTTCGGTTATTAGTTAAGAGGTTTGTTGTGGCAGTGACAGGAAGGATAGCCACCACAACACCTTAACCGAAAACCGAAAACCGAAAACTGATAACCATTACTCGATTAGTGCCTGATAGGTTAAGACTTTAAATTGCTGTCGGAAAGGAAAACGGTTATTGAGCAGTTGTGTCATAAGCAAACCGATCAATTCTTCCTGCGGATCAATCCAGAAAGTAGTAGCAGCGGCACCGCCCCAACTAAAATTCCCTATTGACTCCAGAATGTTCGGTGGCTCTTTATCCGTAACGACCGCGAAACCGAGTCCAAACCAATCATCGTGATGTGGATAGCGCATCAGTTCAACGGTTTTCTTGCCCAATATACGGACACCCTCAAGTTCACCACTATTGAGCAACATCTGGGAAAACCGCATGTAATCTGCAGCAGTTGAAACGAGTCCGCCACCACCTGATGGAAAGAAACTGAGTTCATCCTTAGCGAGTGGTGCGTCGCCGCCTACGCGTTTCATGAGCCCCTCTCTCCTGTTGTGCCGATACAGTGCTGCAAACCTGTCCGCCTTCTCCGATGGCACTGAAAACGCTGTGTCTACCATGCCGAGGGGACCGAAGATACGCGTCTGGAGGAATTCTTCAAACGGCATTCCAGAAACCACCTCCACAAGGTAACCGAGGACATCGGTAGACACACTATAGGTCCACCTTTCACCCGGTTCGTGAACGAGTGGAATGTTACCCAGTTTTCCCACCATATCCACCAAGGTTGAGCCGGGTTCACGAATTTTTGCTTCCTTATAGAGCGCATCGACGGGTTTATTACCCCAACCGTAAGTTAACCCAGCGGTGTGCATGAGGAGATGCTTGATTGTTATCTCCTTCTTGGCATCCAAGATTTCCGTCTGGTCCGCGTTGTAGACCTTCATGTTTTTAAATTCAGGGATAAACTTAGAAACGGGTGTGCCGAGTTGAAAACGCCCCTCTTCGTAGAGCATCATCACAGCGACACTGGTAATCGGTTTTGACATGGAGTGGATACGAAATATTGTGTCCGCTTCAATGGGTTTGTTGTTTTCAATATCCTGCATGCCGATGGTTTCAAAATGAACGATCTTTCCGCGTCTCGCCACGACGGTCAGGAACCCTGCTATACGTCCGTCATCAACATAACCTTGCATGACAGGACGGATGCGTTCAAGGCGTTCGGCGGAAACGCCTACCTCCTCCGGCACAACCATGGGAAGTCCTTGTCCGGATGCAAGTGTCGTGACGAAAAACAGCAGTAATGATGCACACATTAATATCTTCAATCCACTCTCCTTTAATGGTTATCAGTTGTCGGTTGTCGGTTGTCGGTTAAGAGTCCTTTCTGGCAGTGATACAATCTATAACCGACACAAGAACCCTCTTAACCGAAAACCGAAAGGATTTTTTGGAAAAAAAATCCGTACTGAAAACCAATAACTATAAATTATTGTATGACCTTAAGGTATCCCCAGCGCGTTGCGAGTTTACCGCCGGGATCAACGTTGAGGATTTGTGCTAATCCGACATCCATCGCCTCTTGGATTTCCGCTTCGGTTCGTGCGACATTGGAGATACGTATTTCTTCAATGATACCTTTCAATCCGTTTGCGTTATCAAGGTTCGGTACCCCGATTGTAATAGGATCGCTGCTCTGAAACGTCTGTGCATTGGGAGCCTCGGTCTCCAATTCACCATCGACGTAAACGCGTCCCATCTTTCCATCATAGGTAAAGGCAAGATGGTGCCACTTGTTGTCGGTGATGTCGGTTTTGCCATTCATATTGAAGGCGCACCCACCGTTTGCCCCGATCTGCGCATGCAAAACGCTCTGATCTACATGAACCCAGATGCCATAGTTTCGATTGTTACATCCTGCTTGCTGTTTGCAGACCATACCTTGCCATTTACCGGTGCTCTCTTTCACTTTAACCCATGCTTCAATACTGAGTGTTTCCAATTCCAGTTTTTTGGTAGAATCGACGACGATATAGCCACCAGCATCACCGGGGAACTCCAATCCTGTCCCGAACTTCGCTTTTACCCACTTAGGACTCCCAGCAAATTTGCCATCGTGTCCATTTCCGGAAGCATCTTTCACGGTTTTTCCGGCTCCTTCCTCAAAAAGCCAGACCGCGACAGTATGTTTATCCACCGCTGCATCAGCAATTCCGCCACCGAACAGGAGTGAAACCGCGAGCAGAATAATCAAGAACCCTCTAATGGGATAGAACGGCTTCGTATGAGTGATGTGCATAATCGTTTCCCCTTTTATTCAGGTATTTTATCAGAAAGAGAATTTTTAAGTCAAGGGGTTTGAGGTTAGCAATCGGGGCCATTCAATTTTAAGAAATTATTGGATTGGACATCTTGTTTTCCAGGATCCGGTGCGAAATGCTGCGATAGGCTGCGACAGGCTGCGAAAATTTCTGCGAATTTTTATAAAACATAACATACATGAAGCATTAACACTTGCGGACAGGACAACACCAAACACCAAAAACCTACAATTGAATGACCTTGGGAGTATCCGGTGCGGTTGGAATGCAGATCGGATTTAGCGAGTAGGCCGCAAAAAATCGCCCTCCTACGAACTCTCCTGCTTGTAGTAGGGCGATTTATTGCGTTTTATTATAGCATTGGATGAACGGCATCTAAAATCCGCGTTTATCCACGGCATCCGCGTCAATCCGCGATTCGGACAATACAACCCCGCCGTGCTATTTCCGTATCAACATTTTTCGTGTTGCCGTAAAATCGCCTGCGGTAACGGAGTCGCGTGTGGACTCCGTGGACAATGTATAGAAATAGACACCACTTGCGACGGGTTCACCCACTTCGTTTTTGCCGTCCCAATACGCTGCACGACTACGGGACTGATAGATACCTACCTCTTTATGTCCTAATGATAAGGCGCGTACCAAACTTCCGTCTACGGCATAGATGCGTAACGTGACATCTGCTGGTGTTGATAGTTGATAGGGTATCCATGTTTCTGGGTTGAATGGGTTTGGATAGTTCGCAAGCAGTGCTGTCTCTTTCGGGGTTAATGCTGCAAGGAGCTGCTCAAGAAAGTGGATGCCGCGTTGTAAGGTGGCATCTGTTAGATTTAACGCTTGCGCTTGTATCAACCACTGTTCGATTTCATCTTTTGTAGGCGCGACCTCTCGGTTGCGACTCCATGCTGAGGGTGCCGCAGCGTCAGCCCCTAATTGCGCTGCGACTTGTACGAGGTCTTGTATGTTGACGACCCCGTCGCCGTTGACATCGGCTGCGTTTTCGCCTGTTGCGCCGAGGTTTGCTGCGACTTGTACGAGGTCTTGTATGTTGACGACCCCGTCGCCGTTAACATCGGCTGCGAGGCGCGGCGGTTCCGTGGGTGCGATATCCCACAATAGGACTGTGCCGTCTCCACTTCCGCTCGCCAGCGTCTTTCCGTCTGGGCTGAAGGCTACACTACTAACATAGTCTGTATGCCCTGTGAGTGTTTTTTTTAGGTTGCCTGTCTGTACATCCCACAAACGGATAGTGGTGTCCAAATGTCCACTTCCAGTTGCGATAGTGTTTCCATCCGGGCTGAACGCTACGGTATTGACCGAGCTTGTATGTCCTGTGAGTGTGTTTTTCAGGGTGCCTGTATTGACGTCCCACAAGCGGATCGTGCCGTCGGAAATTCCACCTGCGCTTGCGAGCGTGTTTCCATCCGGGCTGAACGCTACACTGAAAACCCAGCGCGTATGTGCTGTGATTGTGTTTTTGATGTTGCCTGTCTGTACATCCCACAAGCGGATCGTGTGGTCCCGACTTGCGCTTGCGAGCGTGTTTCCATCCGGGCTGAACGCTATACTCCCAACCGAGTTTGTATGTCCTATGAGTGTGTTTTTCAGGGTGCCTGTATTGACGTCCCACAAGCGGATCGTGGTGTCCCAACTCCCACTTGCGATAGTGTTTCCATCGGGACTGAACGCTACACTATTAATCCAGCCTGTATGTCCTGTGAGCGTTTTTTTCAGGGTGCCTGTATTGACGTCCCACAAGCGGATTGTTCTGTCCAAACTACCACCTGTGATAGTGTTTCCATCCGGGCTGAACGCTACACTCCGAACCCCATTTATATGTGTATGTGCTGTGAGTGCGTTTTCCACTGTGCTTGTATGGATATCCCACAAGCGGATAGTGCTATCGGAAGTTCCAGTTGCGATAGTGTTTCCATCTGAGCTGAACGCTACACTATGAACTATAACCGAATTTTCTGTGATTGTATTTTTGATGTTGCCTGTCTGTACATCCCACAAACGGATAGTTCCGTCGACCCAACCTATACTTCCAGTTGCGAGCGTGTTTCCATCCGGGCTGAACGCTACACTACTAACATCGTACGTATGTCCTATGAACGTGCTTTTCAGTGTGCCTGTCTGTACATCCCACAAACGGATAGTGGTGTCCAAACCTCCACTTCCAGTTGCGATAGTGTTTCCATCCGGGCTGAACGCTACGCTGAAAACCACGCCTGTATGCCCTGTGAGTGTGTTTTTGATGTTGCCTGTCTGTACATCCCACAACTGGATAGTGGTGTCCCCACTTGCGCTTGCGAGGGTGTTTCCATCGGGACTGAACGCTACGCTGAAAACCGAGTCTGTATGTCCTGTGAGTGTGTTTTTCAGGGTGCCTGTGTTGACATCCCACAAGCGGATAGTCGCGTCCATCCAAGCTGCGCTTGCGATAGTATTCCCATCCGGGCTGAAGGCTATACTTTCAACCGAGTCTGTATGTCCTGTAAGTGTGTTTTTCAGGGTGCCTGTATTGACGTCCCACAAGCGGAGAGTATTGTCCAAACTCCCACTTGCGAGCATGTTTCCATCGGGACTAAACGCTACACTCTTAACCCAGCCTGTATGTCCTGTGAGCGTTTTTTTTAGGGTGCCTGTATTGACGTCCCACAAGCGGATGGTGGTGTCCCAACTCCCACTTGCGAGCATGTTTCCATCGGGACTGAACGCTACGCTATTAACCTTGCTCGTATGGGTGAGCAATTCGATTTCTTGATAGGTGTTCGTATCGTAGAGCCATACGCCGATAGAACTTGCGACGGCGAGCAATGCACCATCCGGTGAATATGTGAGCTCGTTTATCGCACCTCTGCCGAGGCGTGCTTTGGCACCTTCGGGTAGGTTCAAGGTTGTGTAGTCTTGTGCAAAAGCGTTGTGCAGCAGCACAACGGACAGAAAACTAATGAGTATAAGTGCCAAAAATTGTTTGCGTTTCATAGAAGTGCTCTCCTTTGATACTATTGTAGGGTAGTCGTGTCCCCTCACGGAGACACAACCCCCTCCGAACTATGCGTGCGACTTTCACCGCACATAGCTCTCCCGTTGAGTGTGGCGATAAACGCTTTAGGTGATGATAACCACTTTTACTTGATTCCCTATTCATAAGTCTGAGACTTCTATAGACCGCATGTTTCACCTAATCTTCGGGCAGGAAGCCCAAGTATTTATACTTGGGAGGAATGCCCGCCTCCTATATTTTTTTGACATTCTACTCAAAATATGGTATAATTATAGTATCAGGTTGGCAAGCATACTAAGCGTTGCCACTTGGCAATGTGCTTGCCTCCCACTTAGTAGGGGATAAACGCCTGATACCTGATCTACCATGAAATTAACATTCAGATACCCTGTGTATCCTACGAAAACACAGGAAACAACATTGTTTGAGTGGCTTGACCACCTTTGCGAACTTCAGAACTCTGCGCGCCATGACCGCAAGGTTGCTTGGGAAATCGCAGGTGAACGCGTTTCTTGCAATGATCAACAACAGAAGTTGAAAGTTGCTCGTGAAAAATACGCCGACTTTCGCGAAGTGCCGCAAGATATGCAAGTGTGTGCTTTGGAACGCACGGATAAAGCGTTTGACGGTTTTTATAGCCGCTGCGAAAAAGGTACTGCGAAGAAGGGGTATCCAAGACACAGAAAACAGATTAGGTCTATGTCGTGGAAACTCCGTAAACACACGCTTAAGAGTGGTGAACGTGTCCGTCAAAACCCTATTCGAGAAACAGCATGGAAACATGACCGTTTGAAAGTGCCGAAACTTGGTGAAGTTAAGATATACATGCACCGCCCCCTCCAAGGCGATCCAAAAAGCGTTACACTTGTTAAAAAAGCGAGTGGTTGGTATGCTCATATTGTTTGTGAACGCCCTGATATGCCAAAGGTTGAAGCGACCGAAGCCATTGCTGTTGATATGGGAACAACCCATTATCTAACGACTTCCGAAGGCGAAAAAGAGGATAACCCGTGCTGGTATCGTCAGGCAGAAGGACTGACGCGTAAACATTCTAAAGACCTTTCGCGTAAGAAAAAAGGTAGCAACCGAAGTAAAAAACAACGACATAAACTCGCTTTACACCATGAGCGAACCGCGAACAGACGCCAAGACTTTATCGGTAAACTCGTCTATAAACTCTACCACCATAAGCAAAATAATGTATTAGTGGCAGAGAACTTAAGCGTATCTAACATGGTGAAAAACAAACACCTCAGCAAGAGTATTAGCGACGCGTCTTGGAGTGCATTCTTTAAGTGGTGTGCGGACATAGCCGAAAGAGACGGTCTGCATTTCCACAAAGTTGACCCGAAGCACACCTCGCAAATCTGCTCAAGTTGCGGTCAGAAGTCGCCCAAGAAACTTTTGCTGGCGATACGCACCTTTGATTGTAGTTTTTGTGGCACATCTTTAGACCGTGACCACAACGCTGCGATAAACATACTTTTTAGGGCTGCTACGGCCCTTCGTGGAGAGCGGTGGGTTACCACCCTCAACGAAGCGAGAAACAAAAACGAAGCAACAAAGACTATGGGCTTTGAGACTGCTGAGCAGCTGTTGTTCAATGATCTCTTAACAAGCCCAAGTCTTTAGGCTTGGGTAGTTGACAAGATTTCACGTCTATAAATAAAATGTTTTCAGGAATGTTTCAAAGCACCCAACCTGATTATGCTCACGTCTCTTGACGCTACCTAATCTCCTCAACCTTATGGGCTACGAGAGTCCACTTAGGTTCTCCCTAATTTCCTGATAATAGATGTCTTGAGTTGATTTAGTGTTATCCTATACCTCAGTTCGTTCGGCATCCTAACGTTGTGTCTATTAGGTCTAATCGAGTGCTGAACTATAAGCAACATTCCTTGAGACACCACAGTTTTTCAAGGCGTTCTGTGTTGATACTTATGAGGCTTAGACGGATATTCAACTTTCGTTTACACGTGTCAGTTCTTACCTGACGTATCAATTTTGGGTCTCTTGTGAGTTGCCTGTCCCTTAGATATTCGCCATTTCCCCTTGCTTCCCACAGAGTTGTTTCCAGTCTGCAGTTAGGGTAAGGTATGCGGTGTTAGACTCACCGAGTAGGGATTGGACCTACATTCTATTATCGCTTATTAGAGCGCACTATAGTTTGTATCAAATGACCCCATGAGTTATACTCATAGTAGTCTTTCAAATTTGAATGTGAGGGTAGGTTCGTAGTAGTGCGATTTATCACACTGCTTCGCAGTGAGAAAAGGAAAACAGCAACGGGCAATGAATTGCCCTACTACGAACCTAATTTACCCATAAACTCAAACTTGATGCGATAATAGTATAAGTTGACCTAATAGGTAAATGTATTGGCATCACCATAGGTGTCAATTTTACAAAAAATAACCATCTCGATCCCAGGACCGGTAGGTTCGGTTTCCTAACCGAACCGGATGCTTCAGTACGTCATTTCTCAAAGAAGATGCCAGCGAACTCAACTCAATCCACTCAGAAACCATCGCTGGGAAGTCAATAAACATCAGCACTCCAGCTATCCTATGGTCATTTGATACTATTTCAGTATCAACATCTTCCGCGTGGCAGCGAAATCGCCTGCTTTGAGTGTATAGAAATACACACCACTCGCCACACGTTCACCGACGGTGTTCCTGCCATCCCAATACGCTGCACGGGTACTATCGTGGTAGAAACCCGCAGCCTGATGCCCCAAATCCAAATACCGTACAACTTTTCCATCTATCGCATGGATCGTCAGCGTTACATCTGTAGGCTTTGAGAGTTGATACGGGATCCACGTCTCCGGGTTGAACGGGTTCGGATAGTTCGCAAGGAGTTTCGTCTCTTTAGGAACCAATAGGGACAGTAGGTTTTTTAGAACTTCAACGCCGCGTTGGAAAGCCGGATCGATCAGGTTTGCCTGTTGTGCTGCCTGTAGCCATTGTGCGACCTCAGTAGCGGTGAGGTTTTCCACGGCTGCGGCATACGCGGAGGGTGCAGCGGCTGTTTCACCGAATGCCCCTGCGACGAGCGTTAGGTCTAAGATGTCGACGACTCCATCGCTATTGACATCCGCTGCGTTTTCGCCGGTTTCGCCGAGGTTTGCGGCAATCAGGACGAGGTCTTGGATGTTGACGGTGCCGTCGGCGTTAACATCGGCTGCGAGGCGCGGCGGCTCCGGGGGTGCGATATCCCACAATAGGACTGTGCCGTCTCCGCTTCCGCTCGCCAGCGTGTTTCCATCAGGGCTGAACGCTACACTATGAATCCAGTCTGTATGTCCTGTAAACGTGTTTTTAATTCTGCCTGTAGGGAGATCCCACCACAAGGGGTGTGTTTTTTCCAGGAGGCCTGTAGGGATATCCCACAAGCGGACTGTGCCGTCCCAACCTGCACTTGCGAGTGTGTTCCCATCTGGACTGAACGATACGATATTAACATGAATCCTATGTCCTATGAGTGTTTTCAGTATACCTGTATGGATATCCCACAAGTAGATGTCGCCCATGTTGCCCCAACCCCCAATTGCGAGTGTTCTTCCATCTGGGTTGAACGCTACACAAGCCTCACCCGGCCCTTCCGTCTGTTTTAGGTGTGTTTTCAGTGTGCCTGTATCAACATCCCACACGTAGATGTCACCCCAACCTCCACCTGCGAGTGTTTTTCCATCTGGACTGAACGCTACACTATACGCGCTATCTTCTTCCCGAAGTTTTATACGTGTTTTCGTGTTGCCTGCCTGTACATCCCACAAGCGGACTGTGCCGTCGTAACTTCCACTTGCGATAGTTTTTCCATCCGGACTGAACGATACATTATTAACCTGTTGCGTATGTCCTGTGAGTATTTTTTTCATGTTGCCTGTAGATACATCCCACAAGCGGATTGTATTGTCCCAACTTCCAGTTGCGAGTGTTTTTCCATCTGGACTGAATGAACCGAACCCAGCACCGTCTGTATGTCCTGTGAATGTTTGTTGTTTCATGTTGCCCGTAGAGGCATCCCACAAGCGGATTGTTAGGTCGTCCCAACGAATACTTGCACTTGCGAGTGTCTTACTATCAGAACTGAACGCTACACTAAAAACCGATGACGTATGTTCTGTAAGTGTTTTTTTCATGTTGCCTGTAGACACATCCCAAAAACGGATCGTGCCGTCGTTGCTTCCAGTTGTGATAGTGTTCCCATCAGGGCTGAACGCTACACTAAAAACCGAGCTCTTATGTCCTGTAAGTGTTTTTTTGATTTTGCTCGTAGAGACATCCCACAAGCGGATGTCGCCGTAGGAACTTCCAGTTGCAAGAGTGTTCCCATCCGGGCTGAACGCTACACGCGCAAACCAGCCAGCCTGTCCTGTAAGTGTTCTTTTCAGTTTCCCTGTATCGACATCCCGCAAGTGGACTGGAGGGTCGTAGCCTCCACTTGCGATAGTTTTTCCATCGGGACTGAACGATAGACTCGAAGCACCCCCCGTGTGTCTTGTGAATGTTTTTTCTAGTGCGCCTGTAAGGACATCCCACAAGCGGATCGTGCCGTCATTGCTTCCAGTTGCGATAGTGTTTCCATCGGGACTAAACAATACAGTATCAACCTGGTGCGTGTGCCCTGTGAGTGTTTTTTTTCGTGTGCCCGTAGGGACATCCCACAAGCGGATGGTGGTGTCCCAACTCCCACTTGCGATAGTTTTTCCATCTGGACTGAACGATAGACTACTAACACTATACGTATGTCCTCTGAGCGTGCTTTTGATTGTGCCAGTCTCAGTATCCCACAAACGGATTGTGAAATCCTCAAAAATGCCACCACCGCCAGTTGCGATAGTTTTTCCATCCGGGCTGAACGCGACGCTATAAACAGTATCCGCATGTCCTCTGAGCAAGGCGATCTCTTGATAGGTGTTCGTATCGTAGAGCCATACACCGATAGAACTTGCGACAGCCAGTAATGCACCATCCGGTGAATATACCATATCGCGTATCTCACCTTTCCCGAGACG
>PYJC01000063.1 GCA_003635255.1 Candidatus Poribacteria bacterium
GACACAGATGCTTCAAAGTCGGGGACTGAAACGGTTGAGAAGAGACCTTTTGGCAATCCCAGGAAAGGTCTGCTTTGAAGGTAAGAAGGTCGTTGGCATACGAATCAACCCTTTATATCCTATGATAACACACGTCTCCACTGCCTGCAAAGCACTTTTCAAACAATATGAAATGTTGGTACTATTGGACAAAACATAGGTAGTTTGCGCCCTTATGACACAAACTAAAAGTTTGTGCTACATAGGTGGCAACTTAGGTTACAGAATAAGTGAGCGGTTGAGCGGTGTCTCACCCCTATGCTGCTTTGTTATTTTTTGGGCGGGTCCCAACCCCGCCCATTACACTTTAATCGCCCATATCATCTGTTTGTGTGTACGACTTAAGGGTCCGGCGATCCACACCTAACGACTTTGCTGCTTGCGCAAGAGACCCGTGTTCCTTTATCCGTCGTTGGGCAACTTTTCCTAAGATCTGATTCCTATCCATACCGTTTATCCAAATCGCATCTTGGTGCCCGCCTAAGAGTGCGGATAAATGAAACGATGCCTCACGAATAACAGAACGCTGCGTTTTTTCAGGAAGCATCCGCCAGATAGCATTCGGTATCCCACCAAAAATCAGGATGAACTCCGTCACCGAAATTTGCGCCAAGATTTGACGAACCTCCGTTGGAATCGTATTATGCTCGCTGGTATCCGATGGACGCTCAGAGATTTCTATCTGTGGTACGATCGCAATGTCGGCGGGCAAATCGCTAAATTTTATTTCATCCGTCTTCGTTAGAATAACTGCCCTCTCTATCGTATTCTTGAGTTGACGAATATTGCCGGGCCAAGCAGCGTATTTGAAAAAATTGCGAACCTCAGCTGAAAGTTTTATAACATTTTTTCTATATTTGGCGTTGAATTCGGAGAGAAAAGCGTCCACTAAAGGCGGGATATCTTCGCGGTGCTCTCGCAGCGGCGGTATATGAATCTTGAAGAGATTCAGACGGTAGTAAAGATCCTCCCTGAATCCGTTATCTTTTCCCGGTTCGAGGTTTTTGTTTGTCGCAGCGATAATACGAACGTTTGTTCTAATGAGCCTGTTGCCACCAAGCCTCGTGAATTCCTGTTTCTCTAACACCCGAAGAAACTTCGCCTGGACCTCAGCGTTCATTTCACCGATCTCATCAAGAAAGAGTGTGCCGGTATCCGCCTGTTCAAACAGACCTTCCCGTGGCTGCGCTGCGCCAGTGAATGATCCTTTCTCGTGACCAAAGATTTCACTGTGCAAAAGACCGTTATCCAAGAATACACTGCAGTTGATAACTTTGAACGGTTTGGCACTTCGTGGACTCATTTTATGTATTTTCTGCGCTATAATTTCTTTGCCAACACCCGTGTCACCGGTGATAAGAACAGGGACTTTTGTTAGGGCAAACCCCTCCACCTCACTATAAATTTTTTGCATCGCTGCCGAGGGCAACTGAATCGGAAGTGACTCATTTTGCACGCTTCTCATAGGTCAACGTCCTGTACTGTTGAAATTGTGAATAGATTCCACGTGTCTATTGTTAAAGAGAACCGAATTAACCCTGACAAAACAACACCCATCAAATCGCGATGAACCGTGTAGGATAACTGTATCCGTAAAAGGGCTTGTTAAAAAGCAGTGTCCCAATGTGGTTAAAATAGCGTACTATAAAAAATTAGTCAAGAAAAAGTCACTTACCCCATTTTTTTGAAGTGTTTCTGTCTGAATCACGGAGCGCGCGGAGAACGCGAATGACGCGGAAAATGCTACTGTGATTCGGACATTTCCTTTTGCAAGACATGGGTGTGTTCAGGAAAAATCTCTTAACTCCGCGTCCTCTGTGTCCTCTGTGCCTTCCGCGATTCAGATTTCACCAGCTTTGTAAGTGGCATACTTTTTGCACATGCACATATATAAGATATTAGCCTTTTTGGATACCGAGATATAGCACAAAGCCGAAAGCAGATGACTGAAACAAAAGAAACTGAACAGACAAAAGCACTCGCGGACGTAATCGTGGAAAAATTTAGGAACCTGTTCGCGCTGGAAAGCCGCGTCCTGGAAGCGAGAGAACGGTCAAGGCAAATCGCTGCGCACCGCGATACTGCAGAACCCTCCGATCTCCAACAAGACACCCCTACGCCTGACAATCAGGAAATGCTGATGGCATTGGAAACACAGTTGAAAAAACAGGTTGCGGAGATAGAAACAATTATAGATGAACTCAGATCAGCAACGCCTTCTTTCAAGACTTACGTCCTACCGCAGATGAGTGAAATTGTCGGAACGCTCAAAGCCAGCGATGTAGTAGAACAGGAAGAGTTAGCACAACTTGTTGCTGCACTAACGGATGACGGGAATACGCAATCTCTTGAACAATTAGAAGCGATCATCATAACCCGACTCAGGGACAACCTTGAAAAAACATTCGGTACTTAGATGATGAAGCAGAAACACTTCTTGATTAGATCCGAGTCCCAATCCCCATCAACGCCACTTTTCGGTCCCTCTTAGGACACGTTTGTTGTCCAACCTTCCAAAAACCATTTCCAATGAGCGAATACACCTACCTAAGCCCCATCCATTTGTAGGAGCGAGTGTTTTTGCTTGGGGGTTTCTTGTCGCTCGCGATTCATCAGTGACCCCTTGTGGTAGGAGCGAGCTGCGCTCGCGATTCATCAGCGACCCCTTGTGGTAGGAGCGAGCTGCGCTCGCGATTCATCAGCGACCCCTTGTGGTAGGAGCGAGCTGCGCTCGCGATTCATCAGCGACCTCTTGTGGTAGAAGCGAGTATTTTGCTTGGGGGTTTCTTGGCACTCGCGACACCGTCGGGTATGAAAATATGTATAAAAGACGATTGTGAATAATCGGAAATTGGTTAATTAAGCAATTTTTGTCCTATACAATTTTTGCACCATACAATTTTTGTATAGAGCGTCTCCGAAATCGTCGTGAGACTGTTTTCGCCACGGAAATTATAGATAATATCAACCCATCAGTCATAAAGAGCGTGAAATTTCGGGTCTAATCGCAATTCATGCTTGAAATCAGCACGCGTTATGTTTGGAACAGGTGTGAGTTGTGTAATATTTGTTGTTTTCTCTCAATAAAACCAATTAATGTTGGCATCAATTTTGCTTACTTACCTATAAGTAAGATTGTCAAGCCTTTGGATGAATCTAAGCAGAGGTTCCTGACGCTTATTTGAATGAGGGTTTCGGGTTGTCAATTTACATCATGTAAAGTGTCAACCGTGGAATTCATGTACTACGCAATCTAAAAACTTGAGCAGGATATAGCAATGTATTCTGCTCAAGTCTATCTTATACTTAAGTACTTAAGGAGAAAAATCAATGCGAAAATATGTATGGATAGCCGTTATTGCGCTCATCGCCTGTGCCGTCTATTTCACAAGTTGCGAACGGATCCCGAAGGAAATGATGGATACGATTATGCCGGATGCGGATAAGGTGGAACCGCCAGAAATGCCGGAAGAGATGATGGAGATGCCAATTGACTTGGTAGATGTCTTGATCTATACAAATCGTAGTTATTGGATAACGCTGGAAGATGTAGCAATGGCAGCAGAAACGACAAGAAATCTTGTGGAATCTGGAGGTTTTTCTGTAGAGATCACGAAAGATCCTGCCCATGTCAGGGAATGGATGCTTCAGACGACCGGTGATGGCAATATGAATGTCATAATCTTTTATGGCGTGTTACCTGACTCAGTCTATGGTGCTGGGAATTCCCAACCCGATGGCTCCATCGCAGAAAATTGGATTGAAACAACCGATGGCGATACCATCCTGAATCACGCAGATTATATAGCCTGGAATAGCGACTTTGAAGTAGGTGAAGTCACTGGAATAGTGAGGACTGAGGACGTAGGAGTAAACCAAGAAGGTGGTTTGCAAAACCTCATGGACAATCCTACTATATCCCTGCGTGACCATAGAAACATTATGTCCCCGAAGACAATGATTGTTACATCCGACGGAATGGCGTTAGCACCGAGTTTAGTCGATTTTGTATCTCACAGATCCGTTCAGTTAGATCAACTTCAAGGGGAGTGGTTTGCTGAAAAGATTTTTGCAAGCGATACAGGCGATGATGAGGCGGCTTGTGCTGATCCCGTCGTTCTCCGAGACGGAGATCGTGGGAGAGTTGCAATTATTCACGGGACCTTTGAGCATACAGGTCTTCTAAATGGCGAAGTCGCTGCAGAGATCATCATCAACTATCTCTTGGCACCACCGACGATGACGGAAACGGTAGAACCGCCTGCTGAACCGGTGGTAGAAATGCCTCCCGAAGAGATGCCTGAGATGATGGACTTCCCTGAAGGCGTATTGCATAGCGATGAATTTGACGGCATTGATCTCCAACCGTTTTGGAACGTCCAGAATGGAGATGAGGGACCTAATATGCTAAGCGGCGGGAACCTCGTCGTTGAGGGTGGTTTTAACCAGAACTTGTGGGAAGTTGATTCCAGCACACGGTTCTACCAAACCACAAATCAGGAACAATTTACCGTTGAAACGTCAATGATCGTTGATCATAGAGATGTCTGTTCAATTGCTGGTCTCGTCATTAAATCAGCAACAATAGACGATCATCCTGACTCCAGTGGTGATTGGGTACTATTGAAACTATGGGGACACGGTGCTGAGGACGAGTTTGGGAATATCGCTAATCTTAACAACCAGCGACCCATATCACATCCGGGAATGCCAAACACCGCTTTCCTCCAATTTCAGCATCGCGGGCGTGGGGCTGATTCCAGTTTACAGCAACCGGGTGGTATAGGGGTTGAAGGTTACAATCCACCAGCGGGAAATATTCCGATCGCAATGCGCCTTGACCGAGATGGCGATAACTATGTAGCGCGGTATAAACCAGATGCTGAAGGCGAGTGGATCCATATTGGAGAAACAACTATTGGACTTCGAGGCCCGATACAAGTCGGACTTTTCGTCGGCATTTGCCAAATCGAAGCCCCCGGCGGTTTAACAGTCTCCTTTGATTATTTCCGAGTAACCACACCCGAATAAACGTAGGTCGGTCGGTGGTTTGACAATCTGCCTTTTATATAGGTTCCTGATTCTTATTCGAAGACATGAACCACTTTGAATATTAGTCGTAGGGGCGAGGTTACCTCGTCCCTACACACCAAACAGAACCCACGTTTCACGGTAGACAGAGCACTAAAGAAATTCAACAAAACCACGCGTTCCTTGCTTTATGGTAAAACGAACCACAAAGCGAGGAACCGTGCGATACGCTAATCCTATCCCAAGACTTCCGAATCTCATCGGACGAGGTAGCATATACCTTTCTCTATGATATAAAGGGCACCCGTATCCTCTCGGACCCCGTTTCTACAATTGACCCCTCGTGTTCCCTCAAAAAAGGAGATATCATTTGAAAAAATATTTCATCGCCTTTGACAAGAGATGCGGACGGAAAGAAAAACAACCTCTTAGATCCGCGTCCTCTGTGTCCTCAGTGACTTCCGCGATTCAGACGGTATCATCCACGATTCAGAGAGAAAAGAGATCGGAATTACCGAATTAATAAATTTCATCAAACCGTGAAGAAATACGCAGAAATACGCAGAAACACCCAAGCAATACGCAGAAATACCGTTTTTGCTGGGGCGTTTCTTCTAAGCAAAAACACCCCAAGCAAAAACTCTACCGGACCGGGAGGGACACTGACTGCTGACCGCTGATGGCTATTTTTCTGACGGCTGACAGCCATTCCCCTGAAAACTGATAACCCAGATGTTGAAGTGCGCTGATTTATGAACCACCCTCATGAACTTAGAATTATTCAGAGCCATTCAGTTTTCGGTTTTTTCAGACATTTTCTCGGACGGATCGCGAGCGACAAGAAACCCCGTTTTTGCTGGGGTGTTTCCTGTAAGCAAAAACACTCGCTCCTACCATAAAGAGATTTGTGCCAGAAATCGAAATTATGTGTCAATTGAATGGCTCTGTAGAATTATTGTTTGCATCTTGGTTTATTTTTTGGACTATGTTATGATTGTTGCTTGCAGATTGGATAATTATGTCTTTACATAACTTAACAATTTTTTTATCATAATCGGATCCGTTGTTCGCGGCTTTATTGTGAACAAAAATGCAGCTTTTATATAGTCCATTTGTAGTAACATTACCTGAACCCACAAAAGTAGATAGCCGTATTTTCTACAGACACAACACCGCTACAAAGTGCAAGGGGACCGCGTTATGCAAATTAAAAAGTACTATATCCTTTTCCTTTTGATGCTAACGGTTGTTATCTTCGTAACACACGCAGCAGCACAAGATACCACCGATAATAGAACCGAAGCAGCCCTTCCGACAGATTATTTCGAGCAGATTACGCTGTTTTCAGGCGGCAGAATCACGCGCTTTACACAGATGCCGATTCGGGTGCATATCTCACCGACACTCAAGGCACTCCCCTACCTAAATGAGATACGCTACGCCATGCGCACTTGGGAATCCGCTACCGATAGGAAAATCCGATTCCAAGAAACTGATACCTTGGAGCAGGCAGACATCCGCGTTACCTCAACCTATACCGGTAATCTAAGTTTCCTTGATACGCGGCTCGGTACCGCGAATTTAACCAGACTTGAGCAAGGTACATACACCGTCTCTGGCACCAATCCCCAAGCGCAAAGGAACAGTGCCGATCAGTCTTCAAACGCTGTAGTCGATTTCACGGTAGAAGTGATCCTTGTGTTAGAGAGTGATGGCACCACTGGCGAACTCTCGCAAGAAGAGATGCGTACCGTGTGCCTGCATGAATTTGGACACGCCATCGGATTATGGGGACACAGTCCAAATACCGATGATGTCTGTCATGCGATGGCAACTGCGCAACACCCAACACCACGCGATATCAGGACCCTGTTGAAAATTTACGACACACCGCTCCATACCGCACAGCACGACATCGCAATCGACATCCTGAAAAAGGAGATTCAAACGAATCCGAGGCTGCCGCGTCCGCACTATCTGCTCGGCGCGGTCTACTTCGACAAAGGCGATATGGCACCGGCGATTACTAATTTTCAGAATTGCCTCGGTGTGGATCCGAACTATGCGCCAGCGCGGGAGAAACTGATCCAAGCTTACCAAAAGACAGGACAGTTGAGCCAAGCCGCCCGTCTCGTTGAACAGCGCGTGAAAAGCCAGCAGGGACACCAATCCCTCCGTGACAGTGCTGAATCCTATAACCGCCTCGGCACGCTCCATTACCAACAAGGCGATATGGACAAAGCGATACAGGCATTTGAGAACGCCCTGAAACGCTCACCACACCACAAAACGGCGAAACAAAACCTCAACCAACTCTACCGTCAAAAAGCTTTCAATGCCTTGAAACGTCGTGCTTTTGGCGAAGGAACCACCTATTTTGAGAAAGCCATCCGTCTCGATCCAGAGAACGCTACCACCTATCGAATCATGGGAGACGGATATGCACTTGCCTCCGAGTTCGCCCAAGCGATTACATACTATCAAAAGGCACTCGAGCTCGCCCCAGACGATGCTGAGACGCAGAAGAACCTTGCACTCACTTATACGAACCACGGTGTGAAACTCCGGAACAGCGGCGAATGGGATGCCGCGATTCGTGCCTACCGCGACGCTTTGGCATTGCAACCGACCTACCAAATCGCCAAAGCAAATTTGATTGACGCGCTCTCACAAAAGGCGAACGCCCAGCGGCAATCCGGACACACCGATGCTGCAATCAAAACCTACCTCGAATTGCAAAAGCTGCAACCAGACGATACGACTATCGCCAGTCTGATCGGTGAATTATACCTTCTTAAGGGGCGTGATTATCCGGCGGCGATCTCGGCGTTTCATAAGGCTTACACGACACAACCCACCGACAAACAGGCGAAACAGAACCTCATCGCCGCGTATCAGCAATACGCAAAAACTTTGCGGGACCGAAGAAATTACGCCGCCGCACTCGAACAACTCCAGAAAGCAGCAGCACTCTTTCCAGATGACATCAATCTCCGTTTGAATCTATCGCAAGCGTATCAACATGTCGGCAAATATGAGCAAGCGAGTGCTGAATTGGAATGGATTTTAGCGCGTTCGCCCAATCACAAAAACGCGAAGATAGAACTCGTGAACCTCCAAGTCCGACGCGGAAATGCCTTGATGAATCAGAGGAAATACGCAGCAGCCCTTGCCGTCTTTGAAGCAATTCCAGCAGCTGAAAAAACGATAGACATGCACAACATGATCGGCTATCTCTATCTTGTACAGGATGAGCATCTCAAAGCGTTAGCAACTTTTGAGATCGTCCTTGCAAAACGTCCGAAGAATGCTGTCGCATATCAAAATCTGCTCTCGCTTGAATCGCAACTCGATGTGATGTTGAGTAAAGCGAGAGCCGCAGCCTCGCCAACACCCGGCACCGACGCGGCTGCTTCTATGCCTGATACAGTGCCAGACACCCCCAACCCGACTGCGGAGAAACTCTCTCGCGTGCGATGTGGCATCGCACGCTGTTTAATGAACCGCAAACAGCCTAAAAATGCGATGGAGAAGTACCGACAGGCGTTAAAAGCAAAACCTTATACGCCGGAATTGCGAGCCGTACTCATAGACACCGGTAAGCAGCTCGCCAATTGGTTTCAAAAGCGAAACGATATTGACAGTTACGAAGCGATTGTGCGTTGGGCAACCGAGTTAGATAGCAACTTTAAAGAATCGCTGGAGCCTTAACACTGACAATCAACAAAGGAGACACACGTTCATGAAAATCAGAACAAGACTATTTTTCATTTTAACGCTGTTAATGGTTTCAAACCTCAGTATTCTACCCTGTTTTGCACAATATGCGGCGCACACGCAACTGAGTTTACCGGAGGGTGCCAAAGCACGCCTCGGTAAAGGTAGCATAAATGAAATAGCGTATTCACCAGATGGTTCATTGCTTGCAGTGGCGAGTAGGATCGGTACCTGGTTGTATGATACCGAAACATCTGAAGCACTTGCACTGCTCACCGGACATACGGGCGGTGTCACGAATGTGTCGTTTAGTCCCGATGGCACTATCCTCGCTAGTGCCGGTGGGAGTTTCGATAGAACCGTGCGTTTATGGGACGTAGGGACCGGCACCCTGAAATCCGAAATCACCACCGGGCATTTAGGCGATATATCAAGTATCTCTTTCAGTCCGGATGGCACAACGCTGGCGAGTGGGAG
>PYJC01000064.1 GCA_003635255.1 Candidatus Poribacteria bacterium
TGTTGCGGTGAAGAAAGTGCCTATTTTTATATTAAGAAAGGAAATAATTCCTAATGGCTAAACTGATGATCAGCATCACACACGCGAAGGATAACACTGACAAAGCGACTGTTGGTTTTGTTGTTGCAAACGCCTCCGTTGCATCTGGCGTGGAAACAGTTGTATTTCTCAGCACAGAAGGTGTTCACCTTTCACAGAACGGTTATGCTGATGACATTCACGAAGAAGGGTTCGCGCCTCTGCGACAGCTCATGGCAGATTTCGCCGAAGTTGGTGGGATAATCTGGGTCTGCTCCCCGTGCTTCAAAAAGCGCAACCTTGACGAAGACAACCTTGTAGATAGTGCCACAATAGTCGGTGGGGCAAAGGCTGTCGAATTTTTGACGACTGGGGGTTCGAGCATTAGTTACTGATCTCGCACGAAGGACTTGCTACCTACCGAGGTAGAAGTTTCCTTATGGGATGGGTTTCATTCCAAGTTGGATGTAACTGCTAACATGAGTTTGCAAACCACGTCAACGTGCTGAAAAGTTGAGTGTGCTCCGTGTGAGCAAACGGTATTTCATGCTAAGTATGGACTGGTAAGCAACACGCTCATGTCTAATATTCCAAGTGAAAATTCCTGCCACCCTGGAACGGTTTGTGAAAATCTATTCATCTAATCTCACGTAAGTACTATTTTCCGTGGCAGGATTCTCGCTTGTGATACTTCATTGAACTCGCAGCCTGATAGGATTCGTGAGGGACGAGCGCGCTAAAAACCTCTTGAAATTATCCCAACGATTTTACCTTCATAACAAATATACCCATTCAACGGAAAACATCATGCGAGAAGAAGATTTACAAGCACTAGATACCCTTCAGACCGCCCATATATGCGAAGGCGGAAATCTTGACTGTGGCTCCGGTTTACTACTGTTGATTCGCAAATCCATGGAAACAGTACCCGATGGCGAAGTCTTAGAGATCCGTAGCACCGAAATTAGCGTTAAAGAGGACCTCCCCGCGTGGTGTCGGATGACACAAAATCCTTATCTTGGATGGCGGCCTGCGGCCGAACACAATAAATACTTTGTGCAGCGCGGTGAAGCCGAACAGGATGCAGACATCGCCTACGAGCAGGCACGAGACTACCGGTGGCAAGCCCGCATTCACTGGGACGGCGGGATGCAGACAAAAGTTTTCTGCCGAAACCACTCATGGTCGGTGGGGCAGCCTGCGAGTTTCGATATCCGGGATGCCGCACCGAGTGCAGTGGAGTATGTCCTTGGCGCGCTTGGTGCCTGTTTGGCGATGGGTTTTCAGATTCGTGCTTCACAGCAGAAAGTAGAAATTGAGGAACTGGAGATTTCGTTAAGCGGACAGATTGACAATATCTTCGTCTTTCTCGGCACGGAACAAGGTGGACATAGTGGTTTCAAAGAAATCAGTGGAACACTCTATGTCGCATCAGACGCGGATGACGAGGTTTTGGAATCGCTTTGGGAGGAGACACTGGCGGCTTCACCTGTGACCAATACGCTCACGCGAGATGTGGACATCGGTGTGGATCTGCGCGTGATTTAAAGGAATACACCCAATGATTGAAACGATGGTGAATGAAATTGGATGGAAAAATCTTAAGACAAACGTATAGGAGGCTTGAGCATGCAAAATTTACCACAGTTTCCCGTGACCGTCGTTGGGAGTTTGCCGCGTTTACGGGCGGTTTCACGGGCGTTACGAAACAAACAGAGAGGTCGGATTGCAGACGATGACTTTAACGCCATCGCAGATGAAGCAGTACTTGAAAGTCTTAAGTTGCAGGAAACAGTAGGAGTCGATATTGTCAGCGATGGTGAACAACGCCGCGATAATTTCTATTCTTTCATTACTGAAAGCATTGATGGTATCCGGTTGATGACGCTCGCAGAAATGCTTGATTATGTTGAAGACAAAGCAGCATTTGAGCAACTGCTCAATGCATTGGATGTCCCTGCATTCGCGCTGAAAAATCCCGTCGTTGATGGAAAGTTGGAACGCACCTCTCCACTCGTGCTAAATGATTATCTATTTCTCAAAGAGCATACGACAAAACCCATTAAAGCCACACTACCCGGTCCTTATCTTTTAACGCGTTCTATGTGGGTGAAGCGGCTTTCCTACGAATTCTATCCGGATAAGGAATCCTTGGGAAACGATGTTGTTGAAATTCTCCGCGACGAACTGCAAGAGCTACAAACAGCAGGTTGTCGATTTGTTCAGTTTGATGAGCCGGTCTTAACAGAAGTCGCTTTCACGGGACCGCATGAAACCCACACCTTTATGTGCGCGGCACTATCCGAGAAAAGCAGCCCAGAAGAGGAACTCAATTTCGCCGTGGAATTGATGAATCGCGTCGTTGAAGAGATAAACGGTGAAATGAAAACGGCGCTCCACGTCTGCCGAGGCAACTGGAGTCAACAGGAGGAGGTTCTGCTTCGGGGTTCTTACGATCTGCTGATTCCGTATTTTAGCCAGATGAACGTCAATCAGTTCGTGCTGGAATACGCGACGGAGCGGGCAGGCAGCATTGATGTGCTCGGTGAGCTTCCGGCGGATAAAGAGATTGGACTCGGGGTTGTCGATCCACGTACCACCGAGGTGGAATCCGTTGATTTCATATTAGCCAAAGTTCGCGCACTTTTAAAACATCGGGGTCCTGAACAGATCTATCTGAATCCGGATTGTGGCTTCGGCACGTTCGCCGATCGCCCCGTAAATAGCACAGAAATCGCTGCCCAAAAACTAAACGTCATTCGTGAAGCGGCTAAGATATTGCGTTCAGAATTTTTATCTTAACCTAAATTGCTACCAATGGATTTTGGGTATTGTAACACAGTTTGTCGGACACTTTCTTCACCCCGTAGGGGTGTTATGTCTATAGAAAAAATTGGGCTCAAGGCACTGCACCCTGTAGGGGTGCTATTGCTTTCACAGTGAGAATGCAATTGTAATGACTAAATACGAATATAAGACCATAAGAATTAGCCAGAAAGGGTTTGGATTTAAGTCCAGAAAAATTCCTGACCTTGAAAGCACCCTTAATCGTGAAGGAAAAGAAGGCTGGCGACTTTGTGAAATTATCCAACCGGCAGCAGTTATGGGCGAATCAACTGCTGTCATTGTGATTTTTGAAAGAATTTTAGAGGAATAGAGCACTTAAGAAAATACTCAGTTTTTTCTAATGCTTCAAGAAAAGGGTAACAATACCAGCAATCATCAAAGCAATAGACCACAACAGATCCAGATTAAACCACGCCTTGCGGAGCAGCGCAAGTCCTACCACTTCGTAGACAATAACCGCCGCAATCCCCATCACGAGGAAAAAACTGAGGGTATGTACCCCGACTGCGGACAGTAACATCACAGCGTTATCTGTCATGCCCATTGATGCGTGGTGCATGTGGCCAGAAGCCTCAGCAGCAGGCATCCGTAACAAAAGCGGTGCCAGCATCAAACCTGCACCGTGTGCGGAAGCCATCAGAAAGGACCAGATCGTTAAGTCCTTGAAGTTAACACGCATGCCGACCCATTTTGGGTGTCGAGCACTAAAAAATTTGTACACGCCAAAACCAAACAACACAGTTGCACAAGCAATGCGAAGCACACCCTCCGGCAGCTGCCGCTGTGCTAAGGCGATAACGAATACGACAACGGCAATGGATATCGCGTGACCAAGTGCCATCGGGAAGAGCGCACCGATAACGGCACTTCTCCGTTTTTCCTGCATACCTAAAGCAACAGCAAAAAGCCAACCCATCCCTGGATTAATACCGTGAAATGCTCCGAGCCCGAGCATACCCCACCATGAAATGGTATCCATAAAAACGCCTTTCTGGATATAGAAACATTAAATATTTTTTTCGATAGGGGTTGGGGATTTAGTCTGGGGATAGACTAAATCCATTCCTTGTATTACATTCCCAACCCCTACGAAATTCCTATGGATAACAGAAAGTATCCGAAGAACTGTCGCCACCTTGCAACCGAATCTGATGTGCACGACTTTCGCCGAAGTCCACGAAGAAGTCGGGATCCAATTCGAGTCCTCCGTTTTCTACGTCGACATCCGCCTTCACCATCCATCCGTTTGCGCCTTCGGGGTAGAATTGGTTATCCCATGCGACATAGAGAGAATTGGTGAAGTAGAGACGTTTGCCGTCGCGACTTAATTCGACCATCTGGGGTCCGCCGCTTACGGGTCCTGCTGCCGGGTGCGGGTGCGATTTTGTAATCCCACCTATTTTGAGAGTTCCTGTATGCTTCGGATTGAACGGATCGGACACGTCGTATTGCAACATCTCTCCGGTGCCCCAACAAGAGACGTACAGGAATCGGTCATCCAACGAGAGGATGTGGTCGGTGACAAGCGTCGGAATCATCCCGATATCCTTTAAAGCGGGTGGCAAATCATCTGGATTTTCGGGGACTTGTGCGGGAATATCAATAATCTTTTGGATTCCCCAATCGTCTCCATTTTTATACCATGTCCAGATGGAACTGGAAAGGTCATTCATATTCAAAACGGCATTGACGAAGCCATACGCCTTCGTTGGGTCATGTGCGGGCCGTAGTTCCAAGATCATCTGATAATCATCACCCAAATCTAACGTTTGGATATTCTTGCGATGCCGAATGTCCCAGATATGAATTTTATGCCCGAACTTGCGTTCACCCAGGTCTTCAAGGCTCACGCCGTTTTCAATCATTGCCGGATATCCCCATTCACTGGTGACAGCGATATCATACCCCAAATGCCACCAGAAATCGTAAGAGAGGGATTGCGGACCGCGCTCAACTTCCCACTGCCCCAGAATATTGAAGTTGTAGTGATCCATGAGGAATATACCACCGGGGCCTTCTTCCGAACCCGCTGAAGCCAAAGCACTAACGTAGATCCCTTCGGGACCGCAGTGTACTGTATGTGGGCGGGTATATCCGGACCGCTCTTCAACTTCATTGGCATCCAGAGTTTTAATGAGTTTCGGTGCCTTGGGATCCTCTTTGACATCAAGGATATAGATATTAGAACCGCGCAGTGCTGGCACGACGAGGTAGCGCCGTTCTATATAAGGGTGTGGTGCGTAGGGACAGAGTGCTGCGCTGCAGGCGTTCCAACCGAAGTGGTGGATTTCATCACGAACGCCGAGTTCGAGTTTATTAACAATCTGTCCGTAGGTATCAGACGCTGTGTTGAGGTCAACTACACACATGGTGTCGGGGTTGTCATCATCTCGGGGTGCAGCGACATAGGCGACATCTTCAATAGGTGCCTCAATTGCCATCTTGGGTGATGGGTAAAAAGTTGGATCAGGTTTCCACTGTTGTAACAAGCCTATTTCTCCTTTTAGTTTTTATTGTGAATGTGATGTGTCTGCATCGTTTTTTGCGCGGTCAAGCCAACCAGGTAGCCTGATATTTTCAGATAATTTCCACGCAGTCAAATAGAGCGAAGCCGTCCAGCGCACCGATTCCCGTGCTCGGTCATTTGTAAAATCAACCAGAGCCGGTGTTGGATTTTTCAAATTTTTCCAGTCTTCGGCGAGCTCGTAAACGTCATCTACGAAACTGTGTTCAGTTTTGATCTGTTTTATTATCGCTGGCATCAAATCGTCAACAGCTTCAATCTGTTGTCCCTTCGCGAGATCCATCGGCTTGAGTGCCAAACGCTCAATTGCTGAATCAACCTTCTCATGGATACCCTGATGTAGGCGTGTCCCGTCCGGTTGCTTAATCCCATCAAAATGAATGGTTAAGTGTAAGGGTTGACACATATCCTGCGCGTAGTGTGAAAGAAAGCCGGCATAGACGAAACACTTACTCTGGATCATGGGATTGTCGGGCCATTTACGATACTCAGCAAACGCGAGTGCGAGTCGTTCCGTCCATTCCGCTAACGCATACGGGAGGGTGCCGACCTCGCGCGGTTTAAATCCAAGTTCAGCACAGAGTTGGATATGTGCCTCACGTCCTTCTGGAATCGGATGCTCTCCGAAGAGTTCTACATCGATGTAGTGTTCACCGTATTCCGCTTGCCGTGCGTGTGGCGTGACTCGCTCCTTAGATAGATCAGGGTCGTAAGAGCAGTGGGCGATCATTTTTCCGGCGTTACGGAAAAATTCAGGCATATCTTCGGGGAGTGATTTGACGGCTGCCTGTGTCATGATATCGTGTCCACCGCCCCACCATGCCCACGCCGGTGTCGTAAAAATGAACGAAAACAGGATCAATATATGAAAGAAACGTTTCATGATGCTCCTCTTATCAATCAGCGGCGAGATAATCCTCAGCGTGCGCATCCTGCCACTGAAACTGTTGTTCGGTTGTTTCATGCGGTTTAAAAGCTGTCGCGACCGTCTCGACAGCGGGACCAAGGATTTCAATGTTGTTTAGGTCCGCGGTGCCGTATCCCATTTCGTTGGCATATTGGAATAGCCCGATCTCCAGTGGTTCAAATCCCATCGCTCTTGACGTGACCGCATCCGCTGCAAAGACATCGCCGCTTGCGATGGCGATACCAAGCGGGACAGAATCGGTACCCCCCGGTCCGTTCCCCTGTAGTCCAACGGTGCCATCAACGATAGTGATATCGGGCTTGAGGTGGCGTGAGAGTCGGAGCAAATTGATGTTGAGAGTCTGCGCCTCACGGGGTAGCACTCGATCTGCGTGGCTATGATAGCCGTGCATTTTAATCCTGTCCTCTTTATGGAGGGTGCCCATAATCATATTCTTCATACCAAGGGTCACGACACCAGCATCATGCGTTTTGGCAATAGCGACAGAGATGGTGCAAGGACAATCCAGGACTATCTTTGGCATCCGGACAGTATCTTCCTCACGTCCGGCAAGAAAAACTCTGGTTTCTACCCACTCGGACTCTTGATGCAAATCGACAAGTCGGATCGGAACATCGTATTCGGCTTGGAGTGCTTCATAACCGAAAATCTGAAACGCTTCCCCAGAAAATTTCTCATTCGCGCCTTCAGCGACGATTACCTCTTTCGGAGGCTGTGGTGTGCTTAACAGAAAATCCAGCGCGCCCCGCATTGCATCTACATGTGACGAGGCGAGTTGATTTGTACTGGAGAGAAAATTCGGTTTCAACAGTACCTGCTCACGGACTTTCGGTGTGAGGTCCTCACGTATATTGTCTAACGCTTGAAAAACGTTGGCACGTCGCCTACCGGTTTTGGCAAGCCCAACTTTGGTACCCATCTGTTTCTCCTAATTTTTGGTTGATGCCCCTAATCTTTCCCGATGTCCTTTATCTATATCAAAAACCCGATTGTGACGACAGAAAAATTGGAGCAGAAACCCAATCGTTAAAAAATTTCATTCAAGAATTTGTCTTAGAAATCCAGAATGTTTTTCTAAAAGTGCTTTTGCGTCCGTTGCGTTTAATTCCTCTGCGAGCATTACAATAGCAAGTTTTGCGCGACCACCAGCCTCTGCCAACGCCGCTTCAGCGGTCGCGGCATCTACTCCTGTAACGGTTTGAACAATCCGAATGCTCCGTGCGATCAGTTTCGTGTTAGAGGCGTTCACGTCTACCATTAGATTATTATAGACCTTGCCGAGTTTTATCATAGAGACGGTCGTGAGGATGTTCAGCACCAGTTTTGTGGCAGTTCCTGCTTTTAATCGAGTTGAACCCGTGATAATTTCCGGTCCGACGATCGGTGTGATGAAATGCGTTACCCATTCCTTTAATTGTTCCGGAGGCGGGACACAGCAGAGAAACATCGTCGTTGCGCCGATGGCGTGTGCTTCCTTCAAAGCCCCGATGACATAGGGTGTCTGTCCACTACTTGCAATCCCGACAAGTACATCTTGCGGTGTAAGTTGCCGTTCTCGGATAGCGTTGGCACCGCGTTCAGGTTTATCCTCCTCACCCTCGATCGAGCGACGCAAAGCGACATCGCCACCGGCAATTATCCCTTGGACCATCTCCGATGGTGTGCTGAAGGTCGGTGGGCATTCAGAAGCATCTAACACGCCAAGTCTACCACTTGTTCCCGCGCCTACATAAAATAATCTGCCACCTGCGCGAAACGCATCAACACATAAGTCAATAGCATGTGCGATTGCATCAGATTCTGCTTCTACTGCTGCGACTGCTTTCTGATCTTCTTCATGGAAAATCTGAACAATTTCTGAGGTTGACTTCAGATCGATGTCGGTGGAATTCGAGTTTCGCTGTTCTGTTGTGGCGTGCATGCGTTCCTTTACTCATGGCGATTTCCGACTACAATATTGTCTGCGCTAATAACACGGCGCCGTACGCGGGTTCATGTTTTGGCAGTAGCACTGCTGCCTTTGGTTGAATCCTTGTAAGTCGATGGCGGAGTTTATCGGCAAACATCGGTTGATGGATAAGATTGCCACCGCTGAGGACGATATCAAACGGTTCTATGAATTCTAATTGTTTAATCACACTCTCTGCAGCACAAACGAGTTCATTAGCGGCTTCGTCAACAATTTCCATTGCAATCGCGTCCGTTGTTTGAGCGGTATTGAATATTACTTCTGCCAACTGTGCGATTTCATCTCGGCTTGCTGCATGTGTCCAGCGAATCAGTTCACTCGGTTCGTTGCGTTCAATCCTATCAAGAATTCGGTTCGTCAATTCGGTTGGTTTGCTTCTTCCATCAGCAGCACGAGCGACAGCCCGGAGCCCTTTTATAGCGATGTCGTAACCGCTGCCTTCATCACCGAGTAGATACCCCCATCCACTTGCGCGTGCTTCTTCGCCATTAGCGTTGATACCGTAGACGATAGCACCGGTTCCAGAAATGACAATCATACCGTGCTGTTTTTCGATGCCGCCGATGAGTGCAATGTGTGCATCATGTGTCAGGATTCTTTGGTTTTTGCTGATGCCGAGTTCATCACAAATTTGCCCTACTATTTTTTGATCTTCAGCGCGCCCCAAGCCTGCCATTCCCAAACAGAAGCGGATAGGATTCATTGGTGAGATGTCTGCTTCTTCACAGAGTTTTCCGATGATGCTTTTCAAAACCGCTTGTGTTTTTGCCTCACCAACTACGTGGTAATTTGAGGGTCCCGACTGTACTTGTGCGAGACATTGTCCTGTTTCTGTCGTTAGGATACCAACTGTTCTCGTCCCGCCTCCATCAATTCCGACGATGTACATAATATTCCAGTGTTAAGTAGCACCTCCAAAGTCGTTCAGTTCTCCGTTAATCTGTATCAGTTAAGATACATCTTTTGTGGGGATAGACGGTCACAGTATTAATACTTTGTTGGCACTGCCCTATTTCGTGCAGCTCGGAACTGAGGCATGCCCAATTTTGTGCAGGACTTTATCGCTATTCTCCGGAGCGTCCTATCAATGTTGTATTAGCCAAATCGGCATGAAACTTGCTATACTTGCTATAACCGTACGCAGTTGTCAGCAACCGGAGATTGTTCTCCCGTAATTCCGATTTTCGCGTAAAATTCCTTGATGTAGGCACAACTCCGAGCTTCACTGACGAGGTTTCAAATCTTGTCTATGAACTACTGTCAGTTGATAGATACTTGACGATCGACAATAACTTCTATATAATATAGTTTATCACGATTCAGAAATGGATGCAATAAAAATTTATTCGAGGAGGATCAAAATGCAGACGAAAAACTACCTCGCGCTTTTCATCCTATGTGGGGGTCTTTTCTACCTCGGTTGTACGCAAGATTCGGTGCAGTTTGAGTGGCGACAGATCGAGAGTGGTACTGGAGAACATCTCTATGGGGTTCATTTTGTAGATGCGGAACACGGATGGGCAGTCGGAACTGCTGGGACAATACTATCTACTGTCAATGGTGGAATGACTTGGACTGCGGGATCTGTGGCGAGAGAGACACTCACGCAAGTTAGTTTCACAACCCCGAATAACGGTTGGCTTTCGAGCATCGGAAAGGTGCAGTATACCGGTAGCGGCGGCACCTCATGGCGTGTGCAACACCAAGCCCGTGGTGAAGGTAAGAGACCTCCCGGTATTTTGGATCTATACTTTGTGAGTACAACCGAGGGCTGGGCAGTCGGGGGTTCCGGTACTATTCTCCACACAAAAGACGGTGGCAGTCGTTGGGAAAGTTATAGAGACCTTTCAGATAAACATCTCTGGGGTGTCTATTTTGTCGATTTGAAACATGGATGGATTGTTGGTGAAGAGGGTGAAGTGCTGCATACGCGAGATGGCGGAGGACGGTGGGTTCGCCAGAGAAGTAATGTCGAGCAACCGCTATTTGCTGTCTACTTTGCGAATCCGACGCATGGGTGGATTGTCGGTACAAATGGATTGATCCTGCGTACTGCTGATGGCGGAAAAGAGTGGCATCGACAGAAAACGCCTGTGAATCAGAGTTTACGAGATATAGCGTTCCGTGATGAGAGACGTGGCTGGGCAGTTGGTGAAAAAGGGTTAATTCTCCATACAACAGATGGTGGTATCCTGTGGAGTCGCTATCCTACACCGGCGCAACATAACTTGCAGGACATCCATCTCCATAAAAACGCGGGTTGGATCGTCGGAGCGAAGGGGACAATCTTGCGGAGTTATTAGCGTTCAAATCCCTAACGAATTTTTAATTTTTATTAGCCAGATCGATAAACAGAGGATAACCCCGCTGATAACAATCAAATTTCGAGTTACAGGTGAATGACGGATCCAAGTATTTTTTAGCCGGACGGGAAAGAATGCCCCTGCAATTGCCAATCCAATAATGAAAAAAGAGAATGGATGGTAACTCCAGGCAACACTGAATTTCCCCTGAACTAAAGCAACACATGCGCGCGTCATTCCACACCCTGGGCAGGGAATGTCGGTCACCGAATGAAATATACAGGGAATCAGCGTAACCTCTGCAGGTGATATTTCAGACATTGCGGTGTAAAGCCCTATTACACCGAGTCCAATAAGTAGTAGGCGCGCGAGAGACGTATTGTTAAACATTAGGCGTTCGTTCGTAGAGTCTGTTAATTTGGTGCTGCTGAACGGCAAGTGAAGCGATACCGACACCGAAAATTGCTAACAGCACACAGATGATTGGTAGGCTTGAATCGAATACCAAATCATTATCGGCTTGTACGGTATTAATACCGTTTGCCATCTTGTACTCATAATAGATACCGTAGATGCCACAAGTGATAATCGAAAGAAGAAGCCACAACCCAAAAGAATACTCATCTCTCTTCAGCCAAGCATTGAGCGTCGCCATCTGCTTGTATTGCCAATAAAGTCCATAGATACCACAGGTAAGCAAGGACACCAAAATCCCAATTACGATATTCCGTCTACCTTCATACTCTGGATACGGGTATTGGTTAAGCATAACGTTCTCCATTGTGAAAGCGTTCCCAACGCTTGTTACACATTCTTTTTTTAATATTATAATTTTCTAATTGCCCACTGTCCGGAACGGGCAGAGCCACCCGTTTTGTAACCATTTTATCATAGACCCTATTCACGCGGGAGTGAAATTGTATCGGGAACGACAATCTCGCCAGCAATGATTTTTGCTTTTAGTGATTCAACCGTTGCTATGATGTCATCCGAAAGCAGCGGTTGATTATGTTCATCAACGGCATAGTTAACACCGCCATCTGCTATCCCGAAGTAACGGATACCTGCCATAAAATTCCCCTCAGCGGTTTCGCCGATGATGCGCTGCACAGAAGTTGGAATCTCTTTTGTCATGCTTGTCAAGACAATTCCGGGTGCAAGATGGTTACCGTTGGAGTCAACCCAAATAATAAACTTTTGTTGTTCTTGTGCCGCTTCAAGTACGCCCTGCCCGGATCCGCCAGCGGCGACGTAAATCACATCAACTCCACCCGCATATTGTGCTAAAGCCAGTTCTTTTGCTTTTTCCGGTTGACCGAAACCTGTCGCATCTTTGCTAATGTATTCTATAGTGATTTTCGCCTCTGGATTGACCGCGTGAATCCCCGCAACGTAGCCTGCTTCAAATTCTTGTAACAGTGGAACATCTGCACCTCCGATGTAACCGATTTTGCTGCTTTCCGATTTTAATCCCGCAATTGCTCCAACCAGAAATGACCCTTCATTGGATTTATAGTTCACTGAAGCCACATTTGGAATATCCAGTACAACATCAAAAATTGCAAATTTGACATCAGGAAATTCGGGTGCTACACGAGCAAGCACGTCTCCCATCTGATAACCTGCCGTCAAAACAAGTTCTGAATTTTGTGCTGCATCTCTTATGAGCATCTCTGTCGCTGCGGGATCGTTTTCCATACCGTTTACTTCGGTTAATGTAATTCCGAGTTCTCCCTCCGCAGTCCGGACGCCGATATGAAAGGCATCACAGTAGGCTGCGGAACCGACGCAGTCGCTGGGATATATCATGGTTACACGGAGTGGTGTGCTTGATGGTTCGGGGGGGATTACGTCCTGACCCCTTCCGCAACCACAGATTAAAAGTAATCCGAATGCTAAGAAAAGGTATTTACTCAGAACACTTAAACTTTTCATGTTCCCTCTCAAAAAATTTTATGATTAATACGAAATTTGAAAAATCGCTTCATTAAGGAAGTGAAGCAGCAGTTACACGCCTATCGCATATCCATCGCGCCGCGGGTCAGCACCGCCCATGAAGCTTCCTTCTTCAGGATCAAAAGCGATACCGTGGCCGCCTCCGACGGTTGCTGTCCAGTCAGGTAACACCTCTATATCATGCCCGCGCGCTGCTAAGGCTGCACGTACCGCAGCAGGAATACGTCCCTCCATACTGACATGTGTACCTGGATTTACCAATCGAATACGTGGTGCCTCAATCGCTGCTTGAACGTTCATCCCGTGCTCAATTAGATTCAACACCATCTGCAGGGTTGTCTGAAGGATACCGTGGCTACCCGGTGTACCGATAGCGGCGAACGGATTGCCATCCTTCCACACTTGGCACGGCGACATGCACATCTCTATCCGCTTATGCGGTCCAACAGCGTTCGGACTCTCTGGGATTCTATCAAACCAGTTCATAAAATTGTTGAGAAACATTCCCGTTGAGCCGAGAATTACGCCTGAGCCGAAGGGTTGACCAAGGCTCTGTGTCACAGCGACGATATTGCCTTCCGCGTCGGCGGTGTCAAAGTGGGTTGTGCATTCGGTTGTCCAGTCGTTAGCGATGATCTCACCCGGAAGTTTGTCCTTTGACCAGCGTTCACCACCGCTGACTGCAGCCTGTTCACTGATGCGCTCGCGTTGCGCCCGCGCATAGTCTTTAGATAATAAGCGTTCAATCGGTGGGTTTGGACGCGGGGCGTATTCGGCTCTATCCGCGCTCGCCAGCTTAATCGCTTCAATCAGTAGATGCAAGTATTCTGGCGTGTTGTGTCCAAGTTCACCGAGCGCATCGTTTTCTAAAATATTCAATGTCTCCAGATATTGAAAACCTGAACACGGTGGCGGTGGACAGTAGACTTCGTAATCTTTGTAGGTAACAGAGATAGGTTCCTGCCACTCCACTTCAAAGTCAGCCAAATCCTTTTCGGTAATCAGTCCGTCGGTCTCTTGGGAAAAACGGACAATCTCTTTGGCAATGTCGCCGCGATAGAACGCCTCTGCACCACCTTCAGCGACCTGTCGAAATGTGTTTGCCAAATCCTTTTGCACCAATATCTCGCCGGGATGTGGGGTTCTACCTCGCGAGGCGATAACCTCTGCGGCCCTTTCCGAGAAATAGTGGTATGCGCCTGCCATGAATTCTGCATTCTTGACGGTGACGGCGTACCCATTTTCAGCCAATTCAATCGCTGGTGCAAAGACATCTGCGTGATCCATACTCCCATAGTGCTCTAAGAGTGCCAACCATCCACCACATCCGCCCGGAACCATCCCTGCCCGAATGCCAATCTGCTGACTTTCGAGTGTCGGATAGACATCCAGCGTCGCTGCGTAAGGTGCAGTACCCAGATAATCTATCACGCGATGTGCTTTTTCCTTCGCACTATAAATCAACATGTACCCATTGCCAGCAATGCCGGACATATAAGGTTCAACGACGTTGAGTGTCGAAGCGACTGCGACTGCTGCATCAAACGCATTGCCACCAGCAAGCAATATGCGTGCGCCAGCAAGGCTGGCAAGCGGATGCGCACTTGTCGCCATACCACGTGTCCCTGTTACAGTAGATCGGTGGGTTGTGCCGTGTGATGGAAAAGCCATGCTTATCTCCTTGTTCTTTTGTATGGCAAATTTTAGAATAGGCGAAGTTATAAACCTTGCCTACCTATTTGAGGTTATAAATTTCTGAAACCGGTGCCACCATAGCTGCCACATTAGTTTCCAATATGTGGCACGATGCACAAAAAGTTGTTGTCCATCCAATTCAAGTACAGGTATCAAATGCTTATATTTTGTAAATAATCCCAAATTTTTTGTGATGTCAATTTCCTTTATTGCCACAAATGATGTCTTCGCTCCGATGCTTTGCAGCACGGCCTTTGCCTCGTCACAGAGTGGGCAATCCGGTTTCGTGTAGAACTGGAGTTGCATCGGTTCAGTTTTCATTTTTTTTATTATGTATCTCTGGTCTGAAGAAACACCCAAGCAATACGCAGAATACGCAGAATACGCAGAATACGCAGAATACGCAGAAATACCCTATCAAAAACACCCTATCAAAAACGCCCTTCCACTTCGTTTCGGGCAGGTTTCCAGTTAAGTACGCCCGGAATTGAGGCGTATGACGTTTATCAAAAGTTCCATACTTTAGAGTTTAGCACAAGTAACCAAAAATCGCACTCATTTTTTATATCAACCAATATAGATTCTATGATAAAATCATGTTAGAACTTACTCTATGTTTTTGATAATCATATTTAAGGAGAAAAAGGCGTGAAAATGAGACTTGCACAATACGGTATTTCCCACGACCACGCTTCGGGAAAAGCCCGCGTGATGAAGGAAAGTGACGAGATTGACTTCGCCGGAGTCTTTGAGCCATCAGCAGAAGTCCGAGAGACGCTGGGTCAAACCTCCACCTATGAAGGGGTTCACTGGTTTACGTCCAAAGAAGAGATACTTGAAGATGAAACAATCGTTGGGGTTGCGGCGCAGGGACGTGTGTCGCAGAACCTCACCTTTGCACGGGAGATTCTTGAACACGACAAGCATGTGTGGTTTGATAAACCTGCGGGTGATAACCTCGATGAATTTCGAGAGGTTTTGGACATTGCCCGCGACAGAAAGCTTCTCGTTCAACTCGGTTATATGTTCCGATACAATGCTGGCTTTCAGTTTATCCTTGATTGGGTGCACTCCGGCAAACTCGGTGATATTTTTTCTGTTCGGGGCCGCATCTCATCAGGGCCTTCAAACGACGCACATTGGCAGCGCTGGGATTCGCTCGGTGAGCATTCGGGAGGTATTATGTTTATCCTTGCTTGTCATCTCACCGATATTATTGTTGCATTGCTCGGACGCCCCACACGGGTGACACCCTTTTCGAGGCACGACGGACATGACGTGCCGTGGTATCGGAACAATACAGCGGCTGTATTTGAATATCCGAGAGCGTTAGCGATCCTTGAGTCAACATCATTGGAAGTCGATTCGGGAAAATCAAGACGATTGGAAGTCTACGGGACACGCGGGAGCGCGATTCTTGAACCGCTTGAACCGCCAGCGTTGCGGTTGTGTCTTGACGAGGAGCGGGATGGGTATGTGAAGGGTTGGCAGACAGTGCCTGTGGAACCGCGACCGCGTTATGTAGAAAGCCTTCGGGCATTTGTCGCCGATATTCGGGGCGAGAAATCCCCTGATCGTTCGCTTGAGCACGAGTTTACGGTTCAGGAAACGGTGCTGCGGGCGGCAGGATTACGATAATAACCCAAGTTGCTATTTAGGGATTTATCTCCCAGAGAAGCACGGATCCATCATGCCCACCACTTACGAGGGTTTTGCCATCTGGACTGAACGCGATGCTATTGACCCAAGATGTATATCCAGTCAGTGTTTTCTTGCATTCGCCAGTGTGGACATCCCATAAATGGATTGTGGCAGCAGCACAGCCACTTGCGAGGGTTTTGCCATCCGGACTGAACGCTAAACTATATACACAATCTGTATCTACGGTGAAGGTCATCTCGGATTGTCCTGTCTCTATATCCCATAGATGGATTGTCCCGTCGTAGTTGTCTCCACTTGCGAGGATTTTTCCATCGGGACTGAACGAGACACTTTCGACCCATTTTTTATGTCCGGTAAGTGCCATTTTATTTTTGCCAGTTGCAATATTCCAGAGACGAATAGTTCCACCATCACCTCCGCTTGCGAGGATTTTTCCATCGGGACTGAACGAGACGGTCTTAACCACATCTGTGTGTCCGGTAAGTGTTTTTTTATGTTCGCCAGTGTGTGTATCCCAGAGGCGGATGGTAGTGTCCCCACTTCCACTCGCAAGTGTATTTCCATCCGAACTGAGTGCTATGGTTGCAACCCAACCTGTATGCCCAGTCAGCATTTTTTTCTGTTTGCCGGTGTGTGCATCCCAGAGGTAGATGCCATCGTTAGTCCCAGAAAAAAGCGTTTTTCCATCAGGACTAAACACCAGACTGCGAACAGTATCCTCAAACCCATCTTTAGACCCATTAAGGGTTCGTATGGATTGCCTTGTGTCCGCATCCCATAGACGAATAATTCCCTCGTGGCATCCACTTGCAATAATGTCACCATTGGCATTGAAGGTTACGCTAATGCCCTGCCCCGAATGTCCAGTAAATGTATGTTTTTCGTCGCCTGTGCGTGTATCCCAGAAGCGGATAGTGCCATCGCCACTGCTACTTACGAGGGTTTTACCATCGGGACTGAACGCTAAGCCCCAGACATATCGCGTGTGCCCAGTAAGGGTTAGTTTGTGTTGTCCCGTGTGTGCATTCCAGAGGCGAATTGTTTCATCTTCATACGACGAAGTAGCAAGTATTTTTCCATCAAGACTAAACGCTAATCTGGCAACATGCTCCTTATACACGGAGAGACTCATCTTGAGTTCGCCTGTGTTTAAGTCGTGGAGGTAAATGGTGCCGTTGGCACTGCCAACAGCGACTGTTTTCCTATCTGGACTAAACGCTGCATTCACAGTGTAACAATCAGGGTGCATAACGAATGTTTTCTTGTGTTTACCTGTGTCTGAATTCCATAGCGTGATTTTATTCTCTCTATTCACACTCACAAATGTCTCCCCGTCTGGCGTGAATGATAACTTTTTAGCCCAATCCGAATCATTGGGAAGTGTATACTTCTCCTCTCCGGTGATGGCATCCCATAACAGGATAGGGCCTCGATGCCCACCACTCGCAATTGTTTTTCCATCAGGACTGAAGGCTATGCTTCTGATATAATCTGTTGTAAGCCCAATAAGCGTTTTTTGCGTCCCTGTGATTCTATCATGCAGGGTAAGCGTGCTATCGCCATTTCCACTCGCTAAGATGCGTCCATCTGGACTGAAGGCAAGGCACAGGACTCCACTCGTATGTCCTGTAATTAGACTGGCCTCTTGAGGGACTGTTACATCGTAGAGCCAAATACCGATGTCACTCGAAACAGCCAGAAACTTACCATCAGGCGAATATTGTATATCAGTTACATCCCCTTTACCGAGACGTGCTTTGGCATCTTCCGGTAGATTCCATTGTGTTGTATCTGGTACTATACTGTTTTGCATAGATTGTGTTCGTGTTGGTGAACCGTTATTGCTGGTTTTACCCGGGATCGTATTGTTGCCCTCTCGGTTTTGCAAATCGGATTTTGATTGAATATCAAGAACAACTTGATTCTTTAAATTTTTTCGAGCCCGGTGTAGTCGACTTTTAACAGTGTTCGGGGACACGCCCAAAAACTTGCTAATTTCTTCACAATTCATTTCTCCGAGGTAGTGAAGGACCATCACTGTGCGTTCACCTTCCGGTAGTTTTTCCATGAGTCTTTGCACGATCTGACGTTGCTGCTCTACTGCGACCCCTTCACGCTGTTCACGGACATAGTTTGCATAAGCCGTTTTTTCAAGTGGTTCTTCACTGGTGACTTCCAGCGATTGTGTATCCAATTGTTTTTTGAGTTGTTTCTTTCGGAACCATGCTTTGCAAAGTCGGTCTGTGATGACGTAGAGCCACCCGGCAAACTGGCTATGATTTTTTAGCGAGGCAAGTTTTTTGTGCGCCTGCAGGAAAACATCTTGGGTAATCTCTTCAGCGATATGGAAATCTCCGATTTTCCGCCATGCGAGCGCGTGAACGCTTTTTTGGTATTTTTTAACTAAGTCACCGAAGGCAGTTTCGTTTCCTGATAATATGCTCTGGATCAGTTCAGCATCGTCTTTTTTCATCGGAGATCTCCATAATCAATTTAGGCTTACAATTGTGGTGACGCGATTTTACGGTAGACGGGTTGCATGATTGCCATAAATCGTAAAAAAAGGGGAATATAGGCGGTAATTTCTGAATCGCGGATGGGTACAATTACGGATATACTACAAATCGGCGAGGTTAGGAATCTCGCCTGCCGAGAGACAGACTATTTCCGAGTTTTCCTGTTTAAAAGCACTATTGCTGTGTCAGGCGAAATTTGACGAGTATGGAAATCGCGAGCACAACTCGCTCTTACAAGGAGAGGCATGTGCATCTGGGAATCTATACGTAAAATAAAGATTTTTGACCCATCATTTTAAACATGACGAAGTACTATTACTGCTATTAATCTTCGGCTTTGATAGCGATAATAGGAACGACCGTAACAGGAAATGCGGATGGTTTGTAATTTCCATCTGGTGCTTTGGTGGTTGGGAATTTGTACTGAGGATCTGTCAGCAGTTCATAGACTGCAGCATCTCCGGTTTTGACCCGTTCTCTGGTATTCAATTCCCATTCGACTTTGAGTGCCTCGTGTCGTCCCGGAAAGTCTTGTGTCCCCAATATTGATGTCAAAGCCCAGTAGATATATTCCGTAACCATGCAGCTATAGTCACAGGTTTCATCGGTATAGTGGTACCACGCTTCTGCCGGATATCCGCTTTTGGGGCCGTCTTTTGGCACTTGCTCGAAATATCCGCCACGTGCGGCATCCATGTACTTCGCTAAGGTGGACCCCCGTTCTTCTCCGAACACCTCGGGGTAAGCGTTGGCATAACCGTGTTGTGTAATGGGATGCAGAATTTCCTCTAAGGCACCGTCGTAGTACCAGCTGTCGGGTGCGTTGATTTTGCCATCAACGAGGAAATCGGGTTTGGTTTCTTCGCCATACAGATCTTGACCAAATCGATAGCCTGCCTCTGCGACCAGACCCATGTCCAACTGCTTCATCTCCGCCTCTGTTCCGGGCATAATGATGAAGACGTTTCGACTCACCAAGTGGCTGAGAACCAGCGTGTTATCAGGAACACCGTCTTCGTCGTTATCGAGGTATTGTGCTAAAACGCCTGCGGCGTGAGAGAGTTTAGTTTCAGGAGTCGTTTGGCTTGCGAAGATGTGAACGCCGAAAACGTTGACGTATTTGTCACAGTTCATTTGTCTGAAAACAGAAAATTCGCTCGGTAGTTCTACGATTTCGATTCTCGGCGTTACTTCTATACTTCCGATTGCGTTGTCGCTCATAATTTGAGATGATGCAAGGCTCATTAAAGCCAGCATGATTCCAGCAGTCATGGCTTCCCTTCCCTTCACATGTAGACGCAAAAAGTGGGAATTTCCATCCTTTATAGTAAAGCCTGTAATTATTTATACACCCGCACAAGGGCGAGGATACAATCCTCGCCAGCGGCAGTAGGGGTTTGTTCCCTGACGAACTGTAAACATATTTTCGGATTCTACTATAAACCCCCTAAATCCCCCTTATCAGGGGGACTTTGAGAGGGGGGAAATGCATAGGTCCTAATCAAGGTTATGCGAAGCGGACGCCTAATTTTACATTCTCACCTGGATCAGTTGCGATTTTCGGATACTCGTCCAATAGATCATCGAAATCGACAACAGGATAAATAACAGGCTCAGACTTCAGGCTGCCATCATAAAGGAGTCGCAAACTGATATCAAAGAGTCTGCCTTCGTTCCAATTTGGATATTCTGGATTTGGTTCACTACAGGCGCGTGAGAAGATAATCGTTGGTCGATTGAAATGTGCTTCGGCCCCGAGATCTAATCCTGCTGGGTAGATGCCGGGCCATGCGCCAGCGACGACCGTTCCTAAATAGGTCACGCCGCGGATAGCATCCTGCAGTGCCATGTGGTGTCCACTATATTCAATGCAAACATCAGCCCCACGTTTGTTGGTCGCTTTTTTAATCTCCAAACCGGCATCGTCTGTTGAAGGATCAATAACTATGTCAGCCCCACATTCGAGTGCTACATTACGACGTAATTCGAGCGGATCGACCCCGATTACAGGATAGGCACCTGCCAATTTTGCAAGCTGCAACGCCATCAGCCCAATGCCCCCCATTCCAAAGACTGCCACGGCATCACCAATGCGTACATGACCGTCCCGCACTGCCCCTAAGGCGAAATCCGTCGGGTCCAAACAGACGGCTGCTTGCCACGGCACACCGTCAGGCAGTTTACGGACACCTGCTGCGCCCCAGACATTTTCCTCGCGGAAGGAGCTATGTCGAAAAACTCGCTCTCCGACCTCAAATTCGGTAACGTCCGCGCCGACCTCGGTTACTTCGCCGACACACATGTTCCCAAGTCCTGAAGGATAGTGTACCATCCCGGCGTTGTTTGCGCGAAAGATCTTATATTCGCCATCGTAGCCACCGCGTGGACCTGCATAGCCCTTATACGATGCCATCTCTGAACCGTGTTTGGCTGCACCAAACTGACTCTTGACTCGAATTTCATTGGCTTGCAAGGGGTGGCTTTCATATTCTCGGAAAGCGACCTGTTCTTGTGCCGGTGCAATGAGTTCTCTTGGCATATTAGTTAATTTCCTTTCTTCTACTTTTCCTTGCGGTTCGATGAGGTGGGTTGGAGGATTCAATCTCCTTCCCGTATATCCGCACTCCACTTCGTTACGTGCTGCTGATACTTATTGAGAACCAGAATTAAAAAATTCGATTTCAATCGGTGATTGCTTGGTAGTAGAGGATGCGAATTCTCTCCGCGAGATCACTACCGCCCGGATGCAATTGACACATAAAGAGGCCGTGCATCTGTTCTTGCGGGTCAATAAAGAAACTGGTAAAGAAGAAACCGCCGCCGCCATACGCCCCAACTGACCCAATATCCCTAAGGTCTGATGCGTCGCGGACAATGCTAAAGCCGAGCCCGAATCCGGAACCGACCCCCATATTAGCGAGTTGATCCATCGTCATGAATTCAACAGTCTTTCGGCTTAGCAATCGGATGCCGTCAAGTTCTCCACCATTGAGCATCATCTGTGTAAAACGGGCGTAATCCGCGGCAGTAGAGACTAACCCGGCACCGCCAGAGAAATAGGTTTGTGGACCGTTGTATGGATAGTCGGTTGAGTAAATCACGGAACCTTGTACTGTCGGTTCTTTGGATTTTCGCATGATCGGGCCATCTCCGGTTCGCTCGTAGACTGTCGCAAGCCGTTCACGTTTCGTTTCCGGAATAAAAAAGTGTGTGTCTGTCATACCGAGCGGTTTGAAGATACGCTCAGCGAAAAACTGATCAAGCGGCATCCCTGAGACGACCTCGACGAGATAACCGAGTACATCTATTGATAGACCGTACTCAACTTTATCACCCGGTTGATGCAACAACGGGATCGTCGTCAAGATTTTCATCTTCTCTGCAAGGGTGCTTTCATCCTGCAAAAGCCCGTGGGTGATACCCGCATTGTTGTATTTCGGGCCGAGCCGTTCATTCCAGTGATACGTTAGACCGGACGTGTGCGTGAGCAGGTTCCAAATGGTAATCTGCCGTGTTGCGGGTACAGGGGCTGCCGGATCTTCAGCATCATCCGGCGGCAACACGTGCATCTCCTTGAACGCTGGAATGAACTTTGAAACCGGCTCGTGCAACCGAAAATGCCCTTCTTCATAAAGCATCATCACAGCGACACTCGTGATCGGCTTCGTCATTGATGCAATACGAAAAATGGTGTCGGGTGTCATCGGTTTTCCCGCCTCGACATCCATCATACCGTAAGTGCCCAGATGTGCGATCTTTCCATGTCGGGCAAGGAGTGTAAGGCCACCGGGGATTTTCTGCTGTGCGACATACTTTTCCATTACTTTATCAACTCTTGAGAGCCTTTCGGTAGAAAGCCCAACTACTTCAGGCTCCACCATCGGGAGCTCATGACTGAAGGCAGATACCGCCAGCATCAACAAGAACGAGACGTATACTAAAATTCTGTCGGTTTTTTTCATATAACCTATTCTGTAACCTCACTATTTATGTAGAATGGTTTTTTCTCGTTGATGGCACGACGGAGCGTTCCTATTATTGGTTTGTCGCAGCAGACTTGAAGAAGACAAAGATCGCGAGCACAGCTCGCTCCTACAAAAATGTGCGTGTGCTTGAAGTGCCCGAAGATCGCGAGCACAGCTCGCTCCTACAAAAATGTGCGTGTGCTTGAAATGCCCGAAGATCGCGAGCACAGCTCGCTCCTACAAGAGGCGTGCGTGTGCTTGAAGTGCCCGAAGATCGCGAGCACAGCTCGCTCCTACAAAAATGTGCGTGTGCTTGAAATGCCCGAAGATCGCGAGCACAGCTCGCTCCTACAAAAATGTGCGTGTGCTTGAAATGCCCGAAGATCGCGAGCACAGCTCGCTCCTACAAGAGGCGTGCGTGCCTCTGAATCAATATGTGAAATGCCTATTTTCTTCGTTCATTTAAAGTAAAAAAGGCACGACTTTTAAGCCAGAATGTCGCGGACGACGTGTCCGTGGACATCTGTGAGACGAAAATCCCGCCCTTGGAAGCGGTAGACGAGTTTTTCGTGGTTAATCCCGAAGAGGTGCAGCATTGTGGCGTGGAAGTCGTGGACATGCACGATATTTTCAACGGCATTATATCCCAACTCATCGGTATTGCCGTAACTGATACCCCCTTTGATGCCGCCACCCGCCATCCACATGGAGAACCCTTGAATATGATGGTCGCGTCCAGTGCCTTGTGCCATCGGTGTCCGACCAAACTCGCCGCCCCAGATAACTAAGGTTTCATCCAACATACCGCGTTGTTTCAGATCGTTGACGAGCGCAGCAGTCGCTTTATCAACATAGCCAGCGGTTGTTTTGATAGCGTTCTCAATACCGCCGTGATGATCCCACCCGCGATGGTAGAGTTGGATAAATCGGACACCACGTTCCGCTAACCGCCGTGCGAGCAGACAGTTCGATGCATAGGAACCGTCCCCCGGCTTCGCGCCGTATGCATCCAGAACGTGCTGTGGCTCTTTAGAGATGTCGGTCAACTCCGGGACACTCGTCTGCATTCGGAACGCCATCTCGTATTGACTGATACGTGTCGAGATTGCGGGGTCATCGACGGTTTCATCAAGCATATCGTTCAATGATTGCACGGCATCTACAACATCGCGCTGCTGTTTGGTGTTCACGCCGTCAGGGTTAGTGACATAGTGAACAGGATCGCCGGTTGAATGGAACTGGACCCCTTGAAATTGACCGGGGAGGAACCCGCTATGCCACTGCCGCGTTGCAATCGGTTGGTCCTGTCCACCGCCAGAGGAGACAAGAACGACGTACCCCGGCAGGTTTTCGTTTTCACTGCCAAGTCCGTAAAGCAGCCACGACCCCATGCTCGGTCTACCAGCGATTGCAGTGCCGGTGTTCATGAAAGTGTGTGCTGGGTCGTGATTAATCTGTTCGGTTTTCAGGGAACGGACGATGCAAATATCGTCAGCAAGGCTTCCGATGTGCGGGAACGCCGTGCTCATCTCTTGACCGGATTCACCCCATTTTTTGAATTCATGTGTGGGTCCCAAGCACTTAAGCGAATTCGCTTGTCCTTGGAGTTGCGCAATTGGCTGCCCTTCGGTGAAAGACTTTGGCATCGGTTGCCCGTGGAGTTCTGCCAGTTTTGGTTTGTAATCCAAAGTCTCCAAATGCGAGGGACCGCCTGCCATACAGAGATGGATAATGGTTTTTGCCTTGGGTGGCACATGTGGTTCGGTAACAATTCCGTGCCACTTTTCAATCTCCGGCGCAGCATTGATAATTGATGGGGTTAGCAAAGATGCGAGTGCGAGTGACCCAACACTCCGCACTGTTTTCCCAAGAAACGTGCGCCTCGTAAGGCGAAGATTGGTTTCTTCGTGAATATCCATAGCCATACCTGATACCTCCTGTTCATTCAGATCGTCTGTGTTCAATTAGATTTCTCATAATAGACTTAGCATTACTTTTTACTTACAAAACCTCTGTTAACAAAGCGGACCATGAAGTAGATTAACCAAGTCAGTCCAAATACAATGAAAAAAGTCCCCAAAAAAGTTTCCTTGGAATTATATTTATTGAGTTCTACTGCTACATTCAAGATTCCAGCTAAAATGCCAAATAGAATAGATAATACAAACGTCACTCTTCCCGCCAAATTTCTTATGATATAGTTTAAAACGAAGTAGACTAACCAAATCAGCCCAAATACAATGAAAAAAGTCGCCAAAAATCTATCAATGGAATGATGGTCCCAGGGTTCTGCATTAACCATTCCGGCAGAAAAGCCAAATAGAATCGATAAAACAAGCGTCAGCCTGAATACCCCTTTTTTATAGTTGATGAACTTAATGTGTTCTTGCATTTCCTCGTCAGATTTAGCATCCTCACCGCTAAACCCTCTAACGAAAGAGCTGAAGAAAGGCGAGCGCAGCGGAGCCATCACCACCACAAGGACACAAAACACAAGAGTCACAATTACAAGTACGCCACCTAAAAGTGAAAGAGCCATAACAAACTCCTTCCGACGAACGATTTTTTCGCTAAATCAGTTAATCACTCTTAATTTCGCGCCCCCTTCAATCACAAGTTAACATGGAACGGATAAAAAACTCCTTTTTTTCATTTTATGTGCTTCAATTGTGCAATATCAGTTTACGAGTTCTGTCGCACAGCTTGACTGAAAGTATCCGCTGCCCACTGATCAAGACTTTTCCCACTGGCTTCTGCAGCTTCAGCAATCGCTACATGGATGTCTGGCGGAATTCGCAATCTTAACTTTCCAGAATATGGTTTTTGCGGGGGCTTATTTAATCTCTTACAGGTTGCCAGATAATCCTCTACGGCTTCTTCAAAAATCGCCTGAAGTTCAGGAGCAGTGTCCGCGTGAAACCCGACGATGTCAGTGATTCCTGCGATATGGCCGACGAGGCATCCATCTTCTTCGCTCCGCTCAATATGTGCACTATAACCCTTGTACTCCATACGGTTACCTCTGTATCTCTAAAAAACGCCGAATATCCCTCACTTGGTAAGATCGTGCCTCTTTTTGACTGTGAGGCCGGTGAAACGTTACGATAACACCGTTCAATTCAAACCTGCTCCTTGATTCTTTTCCCGGAATAGACTTTGCCCCGTATCCTGTCAAGAGCGACTTTATCCGCCACCATTTTAACGTTACTGGGTTCGGTGTTTTGAAAATAGCGTCTAAAGTGTTCTCATGGTTTGTAAAGCGTCTGACGATAAGTTCAATGGCACCGTAAATAAGCCCTAAGAAGCCAATTAAGCCCAAACCTATAAGACATCCATTAAACACATCCCAATTATTGTTGCGAATGCCATCAATTAGTCCTATTACCAGACAGAGACCAAATAAGATAAACACAACGCGCATCAGTGTAGAAGAAACTTTTTTTAAATTTATGGATTTCATTGATAATCACCCAGACATTACTTCAATGCGTAATGGCAGCGCGGTTGAAAACCGCGCCTGCCGGTTCTAAACGACCAAAGATTAATAGCGCGTGATCGTCTCATGTAAATTCAGTATCACCCGTCCGATGGAAGTCCAGGCAGCGAGTTCGGCAGGTTCAACACCTTCTGTTGCTGGTGCCTCGCCTGCTGCGACCAACGCGCTCGCAGCGTCAAGATTGGCGGTATACTCGGCTTGGTGTTTCTCATAGAGACTTGTCATAATCTCCAATTCCTTCGGCTGCGGCATCCGCGAGAGTGCCCATTGGTACGCCCAATTGATGCGATCTACGACGGATTCGCCACCTTCGCGGATAATCCGATCGGCAAAGACACGTGCTGCCTCAACGTAAGTTGGATCGTTGAGTAGGGTCAATGCCTGCATGGGTGTATTGGAGGTTGCCCGCTCGGCGGTACACTCCTGCCGACTCGGTGCGTCAAACGCCATCATACTTGGATGCAAGAAAGTGCGCTGCCAATGTGTATAGAGTCCACGGCGATACTGGCTTTCTCCCTTGTCGTGGACGTAGGTGCGCTTTGGAAAGTTCAAGTTCGAGTAGTACCCTATTGGCTGGTAAGGTCTCACACTCGGACCGCCAATTTTGGGGACAAGGAGTCCACTCAATAGGAGTGCATTGTCACGGACGGTCTCTGCGTTGAGTCGCCAACGTGATTGGCGTGCGATTAAGCGATTGTAAGCGTCCTTTTCGCGCAACGTCTCTGTCGCTTTTGAGACTTGGCGGTAGGTGTTTGACGTGACGATCAACTTCACCATGTGTTTTACGTTCCAACCGCTCTCCATAAATTCGACGGCGAGCCAATCGAGTAGTTCTGGGTGTACAGGCGATTCACCTTGTGCGCCGAGGTCATCCAAGACCCGGGAGAGTCCCCTCCCGAAATAGAGTGCCCAAAGCCGGTTGACAAAGGCACGCGCCGTTAACGGATTATCCTTTGAGACGACCCATCGTGCGAGTTCTAATCGGGTCGGACGACGATTTTTGATGCCGAGATCCCCCAAGAACGTCGGTATCATAGGTTCGACGATCTCACCGGAGTCATCCAGCCAGTTTCCTCGTGGTAGCACACGTGTTGTGCGAGGTAGCGTGGATTCAGTCATGAGCGAGTAAGGAATCTGCTTTTCGATCTCGGCTTTCTGCTGCCGTAAATCCGCCATCTGATTTCGGATACCGTCAAGCGCGGGTGTGATGCGGCGATACTCCGCTGCAATCTGTTCGCGTTGGCTTGTCGTTCTGACGGAAGCATCTACCTGAATTGATGCTATGACTTCTGGTGTATGCGTGTGTTTCACTGCGGATCCACGTGTTGTCGCGATGCCAGCAACATCCCAATAAGCGGTGCCGCCAAATTGTGCGAAAGCCATTCCGTTAAGTACACTTCCGGGTTTCAATCCGACATCCGCGGGATCTACCTCAAGTCGGACCCATGTACCTATTTCTGGCAGGGGCCCCATCGGTTTGTGGGCAGGCGTGTCATTGCCGATCCCACCGAAGTCAATTTTGTCTTCACCCCAAAAGGCACGGTGATCCCAATTTCCGTCGTTCCACTGGAGCATTACTGTTTTTGGAGGTGCCTCTGGGTCAATCCAGACATAAGCAAAAAGTTGATCACCTTCAGCGAGGGTAAACTTTCGGTTCGCACCTTGAAAAGCGTGCTGGATGGTTTTTTCATCTGTGGTTGTCTGGCGACGTGATAACAGTTTACTGAAAACGGGTGCTTCGTTTTTGCCGACAAACGTCCATGTTCCTTGATTCCTGCCGCCGTTTGCCTGCGCGTCGTCCACCCATGCGAAATCAGTAGGATCGGTTGATGTGAGAAGCGAGCGAATCTCGATCTCCCACTCCGTTTGTTCTGCTTCCAATCCTGGGGATGATGCTTTGAATACCTGCTCCAGTTTCACTAATTGATCATCAATTTCCTGCAGTGCTGACTCCTGTGCGGGTGTGGGTAACATCACGACGGGTTCCCATTTACTACCGCCGCCGTATACGCCAGGTCCTTTAACATCAGCGAAGAAAGCGGCGAAACTATAGAAATCCTTCGCAGTGTAGGGATCGAATTTATGGTCGTGACACTGTGCACAGCCGAGGGTCGCGCCTAACCAGACAGAAGCAGTTGTTCGCACCCGATCTGCTGCATAGATTGCGAGATATTCCTTTGCTTGTGCCCCGCCTTCTGAGGTTGTCTGATTCAGACGGTTATAACCGGAAGCCACTTTCTGTGTAGCTGTTGAATTCGGCAAGAGATCGCCCGCGAGGTTTTCGATTGTAAACTGATCAAACGGCATGTTGTCATTAAATGCTTTTATAACATAGTCTCGATAGGGCCAGATGCTCACGTTTTCGTCAGCATGGTAACCACTCGTATCCGCATAGCGCACGAGATCGAGCCAGTACATTGCCAACTGCTCACCGTACTGCGGTTTAGACAGCAATCTGTTGACCAGAGATTCATAGGCATTAGGACTTTCATCCCTTAAGAACTGCTCCACTTCAGCAGGGGTCGGCAGCAATCCAGTCAGGTCAAAGTTCAAACGACGGATAAGCGTCCGTTTGTCTGCTTCTGCTGACGGCATGAGTTCCTCTGCTTCTAACCTACCGAGTATAAACGCGTCGATAGGGTTACGAACCCATGCTGCGTTTTCGACAGCGGGCGGCTCACCCCGTTTGGGTAAATTGTAGACCCAATGTTCTTCCCATTCGGCACCTTCAGCGATCCACTGAATGAGGGTATCAATCTGTTCCTGTGTCGGCTGCCGATTAGAGATCTGCGGTGGCATTCGCTCGTCAATATTCTCGTGTGTTATACGGAGGACAAGTTCGCTGTTTTCCGGCTCACCGGGGACGATGATTGGATAACCGCTGGGTGCAGAGAATGCCCCCTCCTTTGTGTCGAGTCGCAGATCGGCTTGTCGTACGGCCGCATCGGGACCGTGGCATGCGAAGCATTTATCTGACAAGATCGGCAGAATATCTCGGTCAAACCGAAGTTTCTCGGCATTAGCGGGTTGTAACGTAATTGTCATTCCTAACAAGAGTATTACAAGCCCTATGCAACTGCTGCGAATCCGTCTCGAAGTATTTAAACGTAATAGCTGTGTCTGTGACATTATGGAATGTTTCCTCCATTTTTTCTGTACGGGTGATGTCCGATGTTCACCTATTGTCAGCACTGATATCAACGCCCATCCTACTATCTTCAAAGTCTATTAACTATAATATATCATTTAAAGCAAAATACGTGCAAGAAAAATCTCGCGATATTCAGAATCGTGCCGTTGCCAATGCTCAGTTATCGGTTGTCAGTGATCAGCGGCCAGCAGTTGGATGTCGCGACTGAGAAGTGCTTCGCAGTGGGAATCCTACAGGGAAGATACCGGAAACCGGGTTCTCAACGATTCTGACACCATGAAAATTTATTAGAATTTTATTATACTTTAGATTATTATACTTTAGAGTAACCGATTTATATTTCACACCTCAAACTATTCGCAAGGCACTCCTCAAAGAACGCTTGAACAGTGTCTCAAAAACGAGCTGCTCACACCCCAGGGATATTTGTTTGATGAGGTCAATTTCTTATTACGCACGGAACTTAGGGAGCCCAGAACGTATGCGAGCCTTCTGCATGTCATTGCTGGTGGTGCGACTCGATTGAATGAAATCTCCCAACGGGTTGGACTTGACTCGACAAACACAAACAAATACTTGAGTGTACTTCGAGAGTTAGGTTTGATCAGGCGTGAAACACCGTTGACTGAGCGTGCCCTGAAAAAAGTAGAAAAGGGCTTTATAAAATTGAGGATAATTATGTCAAATTCTGGTTTCGGTTCGTGCTACCGAATCGAAGTCTCATTGAATCTGGGAACGCAGATTTAGTATATCAACAGATGATTGCGCCGAATCTGTCGCAGTATATGGAAGAAATTTTTGAAGACGTTTGCCGCCAATACATTGAACGCTATTGGGAGGAGAAACTGAAGATTGCCCCGAAACAGATTGGGAAACATTGGGAATCCGATCTTGAAATTGATGTATTGACAAAAAATATTGATGGTAGCCATTGGTTCGGGGAATGTAAATGGTGGAATGCCCCAGTCGGGCAAAATATTCTCAACCACCTCATCGGAAATGCTACAAAAGTTCCGGGGCAATGGAGGCGTAATCCAAGATATATTCTGTTTTTTGCAAGTGGTTTCACAGAGGCACTCAAACAGCGGGCAGAAGAAGAAGGCATCTTTCTCATTGAAGCAGCGGATCTATTTTAGTTCCGCTATTGAAGGAACGCATTTTTTTAAACAACAGATGGAGAGACAGAAATGGCTAAAATTATCACAGGACATCGTGTTGGACAAAATGGCACAATTCGCGTTGGATGTTCAGCTGTTATTTTTGACAAGCATCGCGAAAAGATTCTATTAACAAGACGTGAAGATAACAACCAATGGTGTTTGCCAAGTGGCGGGATGGAGCCAGGAGAAAGCGCAAGTGAGACGTGCATCCGAGAAGTTGAAGAAGAGACAGGTTTGCAGGTTGTGATAAAACGATTAATCGGCGTTTACACAACCCCAGACGAGTTGGTCGTGTACCGAGACGGAACCAAAATCCAGTTGGTGGCTCTATGCTTTGAAGCGGAAATTGTGGGGGGTGAACTTCAGTTGAGTCCGGAAACAACCGAATACGGATATTTCTCCTATCGAGAGATACAGGAGTTGGACCTGCTGTCAAACCACACACAACGTATTAAAGATGCCTACAGTGGAGAAACAACGACTTTTATTAGGTAGGGGATGTAGACGGGCGTTAGTTTTTGTTGTTGAAAAAGGATTTGACATTGTGCTAAAAAAGTTGAATTAACAGTGACACTTGGACACTGTTCTGACCCTGCACGCTTGTGCGGGTGGTGTCCGCTACCGTCAGAAGTAGTCAAAAAGGTGTCAGTGTCATACCACTGAAAAAGTATATGGGCAGTTGGCGAGATTCCGAAACCTCGCCAACAGAAAGGACGCTACTTCAAAATGAGCATCCGTCGCGTCGCGATGAACTCGCCTGCTGTAAGCGTATAGAAATACACACCACTCGCGACGGGTTCACCGAGTGTATTTCTACCATCCCAATAGGCTGCACGCCCACGACTTTGATACACACCTATTGCTTGATGTCCAAGTGCCAACGTCCGAACCAATGCGCCATCGGTAGCATAGATGGAGACATTCACATCCGCCGGTTTCGCCAACTGATACGGGATCCACGTCTCTGGGTTGAAGGGGTTCGGATAGTTCGCCAAGAGCATCGTTTCTTGGGGGAGCAACGCGGCGAGGAGTTGCTCTAAGAACAGAACGCCTTTTCGGGCCCTTGGGTCTGTCCAGTTCATTTGCTGTGTCTCGGATAACCAACCTTGCACATCTGCGGTGGAGATCCCTACTAAAGCGTTCGTATGCAAAGACGGTGCGGCTGCGCCGTCTTGCCCAAGGGCACCAGCAACCAACACTAAGTCTTGAATGTTCACGACCCCATCAACGTTGACATCCGCGGCATTTTCGCCCTGTTTGTCAAGATTTGCAGCAACGAATACCAAATCCTGGATGTTTACTGTACCATCACCATTGACATCCGCACGCGCGACCAGCCCAGTCCGAGTGTCCTCAGGGGTCTGTAGAGCCGGGATACCAAGGGCGATGTATCTTGGTGTATCCAATCCCCAGACGAGGGTTTCGACGTTGGTTCCGTCAAGATTGGCGCGCTGAATTTTACCCTGGCCATCCCCCGAGATAGGACCTTCCGTCCAGTACACCTTACCGCCGGCTGCATCCAAAGCGATGTCCCAGGGCTTATCATCGGTGTTGACGAGGGTTTGGGCATTTGAGCCGTCAAGGTTGGCACACTGGATTCCCTCTGGGGTCCCCCAATTTGTCCAGTATATCTTGCCATCGCCCACGGCTAAGGCGACACCGCCTGGGAGTCCGAATTGTAAGGACGGAATAACATCTTCAACATTGGTGCCATCTAAGTTCGCACGCTGGATTTTACTCTCATTGGTATCACCGGCGTACCCTGCCATTGACCAGTACATTTTACGTTCAGTGACATCCAAGGTGATGTAATCTGGGTTCTTGATTAATCCGGATACGAGGGTTTCGACGTTGGTTCCGTCAAGGTTGGCGCGCTGAATTTTACCCTGGCCATCCCCCGAGATAGGACCTTCCGTCCAGTACACCTTACCGCCGGCGACATCTAAAGCGATGTCCCAAGGATCCTCATCGGTATTGACGAGGGTTTGGGCATTTGAGCCATCAAGGTTGGCACACTGGATTCCACTTGGGAACCCCCAGTCTGTCCAGTACATCTTGCCACCTGCCACGTCCAAGGCGATGCCGCCTAAGAGACCTCTTTCAATGGTGATGAGGTCTTTAACATTGGTGCCATCCAGGTCCATACGCTGGATTTTATCCGTGCCCCGGTCGGTCCAGAATATTGGCGGTGCTTGAAGGTCAACAATACCTCCGAGTTCCTCAATGACCCAGTTCCCCTCGCGTTTGTTGGCAGCGAAGGTATAAGGCTTGCCATTGACAAGCGTGTCTCTGAGATTCAATGCAGCATCGGCGGTAGCGAACAGGAACTGTCCACTTCCATCATCAAGAACCCTGAACTCGGTCTCGGTACCCGGGTAGGTACAACTCTGTCCCGGCGAAAGCACATCACCGACTTCACAGACCCCGCCAGGGGCACCGTAACTCATACCGTGTATGCCGAAACTTACAAAAACACCTATAAGCAGTAACACAAAACTTTTTGAAATTAAAACTTGCGTTTTCATCAGAAAATTTCCTTCATATTTGTTGGATTCTAATCAACAGAAAAGTCCGGAATCTTGTTTACCATTTCCAGTAGGTTGCGTGTGCTTTTCGTTTGCGGAAAGGCAGCGACGAGTCATTCGACTACTGTCCAACCAGGGACCAGCTACCGAGGTTATGTCAAAAGTTCCCATCGCTTAATGCAGGGTGGCCATCGGGCGATGCGGGTCGATGAACCTGTTATTCTCATCTTTGCGGCGTGGTTCAGGTAAGGCATCGGTTTTTGCACGCAGCTTTGAGAGTGCATCGGCATAGACGGGTGTGTCAATCAAGTTGCTCCGTTCATCTGGATCTTTGGAGAGATCAAAGAGTTGTTCGGGCCACCCTTTGTCGTTGTCAAATCGGAAATACTTTAAACTGCCCTCTTTGACCATGACAGAGGGTCCATTTTGGGCGCGCCAGAGTTCGCTATACACAGTATCGTGCCAGTCAGGAGCGTTTCCGTCAATCAGTGGCACGAGTGAACGTCCATCAAGTTCATCGGGTGCTGAAATCTCTGCTAACTCGCATATAGTTGGAAATAGATCGACCAACGATACATTCTGCTCAACGACCTTCGGTTCGCGTCCGAATCGCTTCGGTGACCAGATAGAAAGTGGCACCCGTGCCGAAGCCTCGAAGTAACTCTGTTTTTCCCAGAGTCCTTTTGTACCGAGCATCTCACCGTGGTCAGAGAGGAAAACAATGATAAAATCGTCTAAGACGTTCAAATGTTCGAGTTTCTCAATGACGCGACCAAATTGTGCGTCCATCCATTCAATCATACCGTAATACGCCGCGGTTGCTCGATGTGCCTGACGGTAGGTTACATCTTCGCCGACGCGGACTCTGAAAAAATCGTCGTATCCAAATTGTTCGTTCGGTTCCTCAACAATTGGTTCCACCCGTTGCATATAATAGGTAAACAGGTCGAGTGGGCACTGATACGGATAGTGGGGTGCTATAAGGCTTACTGCCATACAGATCGGATTGTGCTTTGGACGATCGTAAGAGGCGTTGACGAAATACTCCTCAAGGAACAGCAGGGCACCATCTACGTTGTATTGGTCATGGAGCATCCATTGTCCTAAGCCGGGTTGTGCATCGCGAACCTCTTGGATCACCTTGTTCTGCTTCGGACCTGTACCGGGTTCTCGTTCAACTTGCGCGTAGTGTTCATCTTTAACAGTGGGATATGGATAACCGTTATTACCGATGATGTCGCGTCCGATCCGTTCCTGCCAGCCGTGCATCACATCCGTTCCGACGAAGTGCATCTTGCCCGCGCAGCAGGAATAGTACCCGTAATTTCCTAACTGCCCCGGAATCGTTCGGACCTCTGTTGGCATCGGATCGCCGAAATTGAGGCTGCCGCAGTTGCGTGGATAGAGTCCAGAGAGAAAACTCTGGCGCGCAGGCACACAGATTGGCGAAGGCGTGTAAGCGTTGCGGAAATAGATACCCTCATCCATAAACCGAGAGAGTGTCGGCGTGCGGATAGCAGTGTCCCCTTCGATCGGCAGGACATCGGGACGGTGTTCGTCGTTGATAAGGAAGAGAATATGCGGTTTATTTTCTGGCATAGGTTACGGCATACGGCGTATGCCTACTACTTTAATAAGGGGACATCAACCCTTCTGCCCCCGGGAGAGGCTTTCGCTCAAATTCGGGTGTAATCCACCTTTCGCCTGGGTCTTTACCGGGTTTATAATATCCATAAACGACTGTCCATCTGGTGTCGCTATCCTGTTTTCTCGGCGTTACGGCGTGTGCTGCATGCGTCCACATCAGGACGACCGTTCCTGGCGGTACCGATAACGCTTCAATTTCTAACGGTTCACCCGTCTCGGGATGAGTTTTTCCTGCCAACCAACCTTCTCGTAATGCTTCATCTGTTGTCGCCTGAATTTTGGGATCTCGGTATAGATGGCTTCCGGGGACTGCCTTCAAACCGCCATCATCTGCCTCAAATCCATTAACATAGAAAAAGATACGGACAAAACCGTAGCGCGGATCGTCTTCAGCGTATGCGTGGCTATGCCACACGGCACCGCTATTGCCCCCTGGACGATTGAGACTCACGCAGTGGTCGTATCGGATTTCTTCACCAAGTACTTCGCGCACGAGTTTAAGCATTTGCGGATGTGGGATCAGGCTTTCGAGGTAACTATCGTATTCCGCGGCAAATCGGTTCGGTTCATATCCTTTTTTGCCACCCGGTATCAGCGATTCGACCCGAGCCAACGATTCTGTCAATCGTGCCTGGGCATTGATAGTCAGGAGTTTAGGCAGCACAAAATGGCCAACATGATCTAATTCTTTGCGCTCTTTATCACCGAAGGTGTAATCATGAAAAATTGGGTTTGGTGACATTAAAAATTCCGTTATAAATCGGGGTTAGAAACCGTTCCCAGAAGAGCGTTTGCAAAATAGGTAGCAACTTGGGTTATTTTAATAAAGAGACATTAACCCTTCTGCGCCGGGAATCGGTTTCCGCTCAAATTCAGGGTTGATCCAGCGTGCACCGGAGGGTCTGCCGGGATTCCGATAGGCGTAGACGACGCACCAGCGCGTATCGCTATCCTCTTTTCTTGGAGACACAGCATGTGCTGCATGCGTCCACATCAAGGCGACTGTGCCGTGCGGCGCGGATAACGCCTCAATTTCAAGGGTTTCCCCTGTTTCTGGGTGCTTTCTCCCGACGAGCCAACCTTCGCGCAATGCTTCGTCCGTTCGTCCATGGATTCTTGAATCCCGATAGAGATGACTTCCGGGGACTGCTTTTAAACCGCCATCGTTCGGTTCAAAGCCGTTAACATAGAAGAAGATACGGACAAAACCCAAACTCGGATCGTCATCTGAGTATCCATGGCTGTGCCATCCAATGCCGCCGTTACCGCCGGGTCTGTTCAGACTCACACAATGATCGTATCGGATATTATCGCCCAACACCTTTCGTGCGAGTTCGAGCATCTGCGGATGTGCAATCAGGCTTTCGAGATAACTGTCGTATTCTGCGGAAAATCGGTTGGGTTCATGTCCTTCCGTTGACGTACGCGAGCGTTCAAGAATGCGCGACAGCGAACGTGTCAAGTTTTCCTGTGCGTCGGGTGTAAGTACACCGGGCAGAACAAAATGTCCATCCCGATCTAACTTTTCCCGTTCCTGCTCACCAAACGTGTAGGCATGAAACAGTGAATCTCGCCTGTCAAGACAGGCTTTCAGGGGGTTTTGTGACATAAAAACGCCTCCCATTTAGTGATATCTTCGACAAGACCGAGAGTGCCCACTATTGAACCGGACTCGGTCTTGCCAAACCAACGCAATCTTGGGGTTTGGGAGTAAATCAATCGGCTTTAATGTCAGCCCAAGTCGTTGCGAGTTTACCCGAAGGTTCAATATCAGCGGCTGTTTTTAATCCATCATTCATGAGCGTTTCGAGATCATCACCGTCCAACGCTGTATTGAAGATGGCGACATCGTCAATTATTGCCCCCATAAACGCACCCCACTGACCGTGTTGTCCGGTGGCAAGATAGATACCTATTAAGAAGGGTTTATCAGTTAACGGGTTTCTTCCTAAGTTTGGCGTAGTTACACCTTCGCCAATCGAGTCAGCGTCTATGTATATGCCAAAGTCATCACCATCCCAGGTAACGGCAACATGATGCCAATTTGTATCTGGTTTCCAAGGTGCATCTATAAAGTGAAGCGTGCCGCCTGGGTCATGCGTGTGATGTCGGATTATATTCGCATCCCACCAAAACCCAGGAGCCCAATCATCTTTGGTCACAACAGCCATGCCGCCAGCGGGAGCCTTATCTAATTTGACCCAAAGTGCAATGGTGTGTTCACCGCCAACGTTTAAAGAATCATCGTGAGGGATTTCGACGTAATCGTCCGAGCCGTCAAGACTCAAACCCTTGCCAAATTTGCCATTAACCCATTTTGCACCACCTTCAATATTGGCATCATTGCCCGTTCCAGAGGAGTCTTCGGCTTTGTTACCATTTCCCTCATCAAAGAGCCACATACCGACGCAATCTCCGAAGTCAATTTTAGCAGAGCTGATACCTACAAACATCAGGCTCATCACCATTAAACTGACACATAATAGTTTTAACCTTGTAACTGTAAGTTCCATCTTTTATTATCTCCTTCATCATTCTCAAAGTCAGTGAATTATCTACTGGCTATTATTGAAAAACGAGTCTCACTCGAACCGAAAATTATCTACTGTATTAGTAGTGTATCATGATATACAATCTCTTTCAAATTAAATCTTGCTATATCGGAACGCAATTATTTCAGTTTAGGTCCCGGATTCCGGTTCCATTTTAGCGGTTCAACGTCGCTTTCACAGACGGGTGCGAGTTCGGCAATTCGCGCCCAATCGGCATCCGACCAAGCGAGGCTCTGTCGGAGTCTACCGATATGTGCTTGCATTCCTGTAGGTAATAGCGCGAAAAACGGGTGATACCAAAGCGTAATGACAGTCCGGTGTTCATCTGATTGATTGCCGTGTGAGGCGTGTAACAGCCGAGAATCGCCGATAACTAAGTCTCCCGCTTTCACGGGTATGTCAATTTCACCCGAAAAGTGTTGATAGGCAGGATGGTCAGCATCCTCGACGCGCTGGAGTGCTGTGCCGTGAGCATCGGGCAGTATATCATGCAGCGGATGCCGATTGAGATGCGAGCCTTTGATTACACGGAGACACCCGTTATAGGGTGTTGTGTCAACCAAATAATACATGAGGAATAGTTGCTGGGGCAGTGCCGTGTAGCTGCAGGGATCGTTCCAACCCCACCAGTCCTGATGCCAAAACAATGGCGGACTCTGCGGCGGTTTGCTGATGACATACCCCGATGACCATTTTGGTCTCAGGAAACCCAAAGCGTCAAGAGCCTGTAATGCACGCGGGTAGACGACCAATTCTGCGAACAGTGGATGCATATACACGCTAATCATACTACCAGAGGAGCGATGGGCAGCACGTTCATCTTCAGTTTGTGTGTCAAGTAATTCGTCGGTCACCGTCCGAAGTCGGGCAAGCATCTCTTCCTTCAATACATTCTCAATAACACAATAACCGTCAGCGATTAACTGATCATATTTCTCTTTCGGTTTTTCGATCCTCATATTTGCTCCTATCGTTGTCCCTTTTTTGCCACCACAGAAAATCCGTTATCGTTCTCTGGATCGAAGTCTTCCAGTCTACGCTTTTTGTAGAGATGGAAATCCTCGAATCCCGCCTTTATGAGACAGTTTTTGAGTTTGTCCGGAGGGAGATGCATGACAGAAAAATCGCACTTGTGGTGTTTATGTGTTTCTAAATCTATCTTAAGCCAAGCACATCTTTCGACATCATTACTTTCGTCATACGCACCCCGCTGCAGGACAAATACGTTTTTCTTAATTTCACTTAAATTATCCACTGGAAATTGCTTTTTTATTATTAAAGGATTTGAATGCACAAAATAGAGTCTGCCGTTAGGTGTGAGTGCTTTGTGAATTCGTTTTAAGAGTGAAATTAAACCTTCTTTGGATTGATAGAAAAACGAACCCTCGAAGAAAATAGCAGTAAATTTCTCTTCAAAATTCATTTCATTATAGTCACCCAAAATAAACTCAATCTCTAAATTTTCACGTTGCGTAATTTTTTCGGCTTCAGCAAGAAAGTTAGGTGATAGGTCCATGCCAACAACGTGATAGCCACGCCGTACAAATTCACGCGAATAACTGCCAATTCCGCAACCTGCTTCTAATATTTTGTCATCTTTAGATAGTAACAGTGCCTTTTCATAGAAAGGGAAATGCTTTTCCACAAATTCTGGTGTCTCAAAATTGTAGCTGCCTGGTCCAAGATACCATTCATCATAGACCTCGTGTCCGAAATCGGTCCTAAGAAATTCATTAGCGCGAGTGTTCATTTTTCCTCCTAAAATGAGCAGAAAAATAGCACAAACTACCTATGTTTTGTCCAATAGTACCAACATTTCATATTGTTTGAAAAGTGCTTTGCAGGCAGTGGAGACGTGTGTTATCATAGGATATAAAGGGTTGATTCGTATGCCAACGACCTTCTTACCTTCAAAGCAGACCTTTCCTGGGATTGCCAAAAGGTCTCTTCTCAACCGTTTCAGTCCCCGACTTTGAAGCATCTGTGTCGTCTTTGGGGACGAGTTTTCCGCACCCGCAGAT